>JALYTV010000118.1:1947-4803 GCA_030854105.1 Verrucomicrobiota bacterium
TCACGAGGATGACGAGATCCTGGTCGCTGTGCGATTGCATCGACGCTTTCACTTCGTTCTGCGTCGCTTCGAGTTCTTCCTGCAGCGAATCCCACTGATTCGTCTCCGCGAAATCATTAATGCTGTTGCCGCGATTGAGGATGTCCTGGCTCACCCCCAGCGCCTTCGCCAATTTGATCACATCCGACCCGATGTTTTTCACCTGCTGGCCGTCCTGCGCTTCGATGGCGATAAAGCCGTCGGCAATCAGCCCACCGAGATTGAGCGCGAGTTGCGCGCGATCTTTATATGTGGTGGGAATCGGCGCGCGATAAGCGCCGGTCCAGTTCGGCTTGCCCGGCTTTTGCAAAGCGGCGAATAATTCGCCCGGCGTCGGAATCGTCATTTCATCCGTGCGATTCGCCTGCTTCATCGCTTCCTCGGAAAGGGAAGCGGGGGCGGCGGCGTAAAGCGCGCTGGCTAAAAACGGGAGGAGCAGGGAAAGAGTGCGGCCTAGCATCAGCGGGCAGCGTACTAATCCCTGCCGAGATTGCCAGCAGGAATGCGAGGAAATTCTCGCCCGGCGCCGGCGGTCACGGCGCGAGCACTTTGAGCCCCTTGAAGTAATCGCGAAAAAAACCGCGATCGCGCGCGAGCAATCGATCCGCTTGTCGCAACGCGTGCGCGCCGATCAGGAAGTCAGCGACGACCCGCCCGCCCTTGCCGCCGCGTCGCAAATACGTCTCCAACAAGCCGCCCGCGAGCAACGCCGTTTCCCACGTCGATGCGACGAAAACGAGCTGCCAGTCGTTCATGAATTCCTGGAATGCTCGCTCCGACAACGACGGCCGCACTTCCGCCGCGACGCATTCACAGATCACGAGGCCCCCTTCGCTGGTCGCCGCTCGCAGCGCTTTTTCGGCGGCCGCGCCCCGCCCGGGCGCATCAATGATGAGGTCGAGCAGAATCGAGCTATCGACCGCCGTCAGCATCCGCGGGTTCGCTTGAGATATTCGTCGACCGATTTTCCAGCGGGCAATTTCCCGCGGCCGCGCCATTTGCCGAGGACGTCACTGGTGGCGGCTTTGTTGGCGACGAGGCGCCCGTTCACCGCGTCAATCTCCAGCACCGTGCCGGCACGGAGGCCGAGACGGTCGCGCACCGCTTTCGGAATGGTGATCTGCCCTTTCTCGGAAACGACGGAATTCATACCGAGAGGGTAGGAATTCCTACCTGAAATGTCAATGACGCTTTGCGCCCACGCGTGGTCGGGGACGAGGCGCGAGCACAAACGGTTGGACAGCGCCGCGCGCGAGCGCATGATACCGCGCGCCATGAAAACCAGCATCGTGGAAATTAATGGGCGCGAGATTCTGGACTCGCGCGGAAACCCCACCGTCGAAGTCGACGTTTGCCTCGATGGCGGCATGCGCGGGCGCGCGGCCGTGCCGAGCGGCGCGAGCACCGGCGAGCACGAAGCGTGGGAATTGCGCGACGGCGATAAGGCGCGCTATCTCGGCAAAGGCGTGCGCAACGCGGTGCGCCACGTCAACGGAATCATAGCCGACGCGCTTGTGGGCATGGACGCACGCGAGCAGGCGAAGATCGACGCGACGCTGATCGAGCTCGACGGCTCCGCGAACAAGAAAAATCTCGGCGCGAACGCGATGCTGGGCGTTTCGCTCGCGACCGCGCACGCCGCCGCCAACGCCGCCGGCGTGATGCTGTTCCGCTATCTCGGCGGCCCGAAGGCGAACGTGTTGCCGGTGCCGATGATGAACATTCTCAACGGCGGCGCGCATTCCGACGCGCCGATCGATTTTCAGGAATTCATGATCATGCCGAAAGGCATCTCGAATTTCACGGAAGCCTTGCGCGCCGGCGCGGAAGTTTTTCACGCGCTGAAAAAAGTGCTGCAGGAGCGCGGGCTCTCGACTGCGGTCGGCGACGAAGGCGGCTTCGCGCCGAAGCTGAGCTCGGCCAGCGACGCGCTCGATGTCATCGCGCAGGCTGTTGAGAAAGCCGGCTACAAACTCGGCGAGCAGATTTTCATCGCCCTCGACGCGGCATCCTCGGAATTCTACGACCGCGAAAAGAACCTTTACGTTTTCAAAAAATCCGACGGCTCGAAGAAAACAGCCGACGAGCTCATCGCTTACTACGAAGAGCTATGCACAGCCTACCCGATCATCTCGATCGAGGATGGTTGCGCGGAAAACGATTGGGCGGGCTGGAAGAAATTGACCGAGCGCCTCGGCGATAAAGTGCAGCTCGTCGGCGACGACCTCTTCGTCACCAACGTGAAGTTCCTCCAGAAAGGCATCGACGAGCACGTCGCCAATTCCATTCTCATCAAGGTCAATCAGATCGGCACGCTCACGGAAACGCTCGACGCCATCAAACTCGCGCACGACAACAAATACACCGCGGTGATTTCGCATCGTTCGGGCGAGACGGAAGACACCACCATCGCCGACATCGCCGTCGCGACCAACGCCGGCCAGATCAAGACCGGCTCGCTCTCGCGCACCGATCGCATCGCGAAATACAACCAGCTCATTCGCATCGCAGAAGAACTTGGTGACAACGCCACTTACGGCGGTAAGATGCGCTAAGTGAATCAGCCCGCCTTCGCTGATTTCCAGGCTCGCCGCGATGCCACCGTCTGGCATCGCTTGAATCGCATCGTGCTGGTGCTGCTTTTTCTCGCGCTCTGGTTCGGCATCATCACGCTCTTCGTGCCGCCGTATAAACGCATGATGGCCGCGCGCGCCGAGATCGATGGTTTGCAGACACAGGTGAACGAACAGAAGAGCATCGTCGCCCGCGCCACGCGCGAAGTGAGTTTGCTCAAAAGCGATCCGACGTATCTGGAAA
>JALYTV010000045.1 GCA_030854105.1 Verrucomicrobiota bacterium
CGCATTTTGCGCGAGCGCACCGAGATCGCGCGGATGCGCCGGGATGGGCGGATGACTCAAGAAATCGGCGCGATAACCTTTCACGATGCGATCGGCGTCGCGCACGCGCAGTTGATGTTCATCCATCAAAAGCCGGCTGCTCGGCGGGTCGCCTTTGAACAACGTCATCGTGCCTTCGATGCCGAAAATGCGGCCGATCAGCGAGCCGGCCAGCAAGGTGATGATGCCGAGATGCGTGATGAGGAACGCGACGTGATGCTTTTTCCACGGCCAGCGCGAGAGCGCAGAAACGGTGAGATTCGCCGCCAGTAGAATGAGCCAGAAATTAAACCACGGCGCACCGTAGATGTAGGCGCGCGCGACGTGCGCGTCGAAATTCGACTCGTAGATCGTGCCGGCAATGCTCGCGAGAATGAGCACCGCGAGGAGGACGACCGCGAGTTTGAGCGAGGCGAAAAACTGGAAGATCGCGCCGCGCTGCCACGCGGGACGCGTTGAGGAAACGGTCGCCATTTTGCTTGGGCGACAGTTTCCGCGCGAAGTGCGCCGGGTTCAACCGTCATCCCTCGACTCTGCTCGGGATGACGAGACGCGCTTAGCGCGTCCAGGAATTCCAGCGTTTGCGCAGCGGCTTGGTATATTGCGACACGTCCACTTTGCGGAGGCGATCGACGCCATCTTTGACTGCGTCGGCCGAGTCCTCCGCGCGTGCGCGCACCGATTTCACCAGCGGCCAGAGGAATGGCAGTGAGAGAAAACTCCACGCCGCGTCCATCGCGGATTCCTTCGCTTTCACTTCCGGCTCCGAGTTGCTCGAGGCGTAGCGAATGGCCAGGCCGATAGCGATGCCAATCCCAAGCGCGCCGAGCAAGGTCGGCACCGGGTTGGCGCGCACAAATAGCTCCGTGCGCTCGCGCGCCACGCCCGCTTTTTCCTTCGCCTGTTCCCACGCCTCGCTCGCGCCTGCCGTCGCCCGGCTCTTGATTTCGCGAATGTCAGCGCTCTCCAAATTTTCTTCCCCGTTTGGTTCGATCATACAAATAAGCATCGGATTTCGCGGCCTCCCTGCGCGGCTTAAAAACGTCCAGCACGTCTTTCGTCCTCGAAGTAACAGAGAAGAGTAAAATTATGGACGAGAAATCAAAAATTAACAGGGACAGCGAAGAAGCGTATTAGAAGCAGAAACACGCCGGGCAGCCCTACGCGAAATCGAAATACACCTACGAGCATTACGCGCCGGTTTACCGCGCCGCGACGGAGAGTTACGAGAAATACAAGGATCGCGATTTCGTTGATGCCGAGGGCGATCTGGCGCGCGACTACCAACGCGGCGCCGATTCCGCGCTGCCGTGGGACCACGCGCGCCACGCGGTGCAGGCGGTCTGGGCGAAACTGAGCAACGACGTGACGCCGATGAGCCGCGATCGCGGCATTCGCACCAGAATGTAATTTTACGGCGCGAGGCGTTCGATCCGCCAGCTGTCGCCCCCACGCGCGTAGCGGAAGCGATCGTGCAAACGATTCGGGCGGCCTTGCCAGAATTCCATGCGCGCGGGCTGTACGCGATAACCGCCCCAATGCGGCGGCAACGGGATTTCTCTGCCCTCAAACTTCTCCGTCATCTCCGCCAGCCGCGCTTCGAGCACACGGCGCGCGTCGATCACTTCGCTCTGGTGCGACGTCCACGCGCCGAGCTGACTGCCGCGCGGTCGCGCGTGAAAATAGCGGAGCGATTCCGCGTGCGAAACGCGTTTGGCACTGCCGTCGATGCGCACCTGGCGCTCGAGTTCTTTCCAATGAAACGTCAGCGCGCAGTTGGCGTTCGCCTTCAACTCCCGCCCTTTTTCGCTGTGGTAATTCGTGTAGAAAACGAAGCCGTCGGCGTCGAAGCCCTTGAGCAACACCACGCGCGAGCTCGGCGCGTTTTTCTCCGACACCGTGGCCAGAACCATCGCGTTCACTTCGCGGATGCCCGCTTCCAACGCCGCCGTGAACCAAACGCCGAACTGTCGCACCGGATCGGGATCGAGATCGGCGCGACGCAAGCCGTGCGCGGAATATTCTTCGCGCAGCGCAGCCAGATCGAGCGGTCGATTCACAATCGAAAATTAGCCGACCCGATCACGGGCACAAACTCACAATTGCGAACGGAACGGGAGCGCCACCCATTCCGTGAAACGTTCCCGGAGCGAGCGGCCGCGAAATTGCGCGAGCGTATATTCGCGGCACCGCGCCAGATCGCGCTGGAAAACCTCCTCCATCCGCGCGCCGAAATCTCGATCATAGACGACGACATCGAGCTCCTCATTTATCTCGGCTGAGCGCGCATCGAAATTAGACGACCCGATCATGGCGAACTCGCCGTCGACCACCATCGATTTGATGTGAATCATGGTCGGCTCGTATTCAAAAATCTTCACGCCGCCCTCGAGCAATTTGCTGTACGCGCTGCGCCCGGCCGATTTCGTGAGCGGCTGATCGTCGTGCTTACCGGGCAAAATGAGGCGCACGTCCACGCCGCGCCGCACGGCTTTGGTGAGTTGCTCAACCTGATCGTCCGTGGGCGTGCAATAACTGTTCGTGATCCAAATGCGTTTGGTGCGGCCGCGAACGAGACCGCTTGCACCAGCGGCACCGGCGCGAGCGCAAACGAATGCGAGGCGACCACCTGCGCCTTCAATTTTCCCGCAGGCGCGACGAGCGGGAATTGATCCTTGCCCGAGAGCGCTTCCCCGGCCGTCTTGGCCCAATGTTCCTCGAACGCGGCCTGCAATTGCGTGACCAGCGGCCCGCGCACGCGCAACTGCACATCACGCCAATGCTTCTCATCCTGCGCGTGCCCGCTCCATTGCTCGGTGAAACCGACGCCGCCGGTGAAGGCCAGCTCGCCGTCGATCACCAGCACGCGGCGGTGGCTGCGCCGGTTGGTGCGATCGAGCCGCCACGAATGTGTCGGGTGATAATATCGAAACTTGCAGCCGGCCTGCTTCATCAGCGCGACATCGGAATTATCGAGTCCCCAGCCCGAGCCGATGCCATCGAGCGAAATGCGCACTTCCACGCCGACGCGTGCGCGCTCGCAAAAAACATCGCGGAATTGCCGGCCAATCGCATCCGAGCGCAAAATGTAAGCTTCGAAGTTGATCGTCTTCCGCGCGGCGCGCAACGCGTCCAGCATGGCCGGGAAAAAAGCGTCGCCGTTTTGCAACAAATCGATGGCGTTGCCTTCGATCGCCACGGGATTGCCGAGCGCGAGCGCGGAGCCGAAAAATTCCGGATCGCTCACGGCGAAGGTGTGGCCAAGGCGATACGCGATGACATGACGGCGCACGAGGAAGATGCCGAAGAGGAATGCGAGCGTGAGGATGGTGAGCGTGAGCGCGATCCATTCGCCCAGCGCCAGGCGCCAGAACTCGTTATTGAGCCAGTGATCGTTTTTGCGCTTTTTCTTCATCGCGAAAATCGCGCTCCGGAGATCGCCATGATCGCGTCGGCTAACGCACCAGCGCGGGCGAGAGCGCGCGCAGTTTCGCGATCACGCGCGGGATGATTTCGAGCGCGCGATCTACGTCCGCGTCGGTGTTGAAACGGCCGAAGGAAAAGCGCAGCGCACCGCGGGCTTCGTCGACGTTGAGTCCCAGCGCCGTCATCACGTGCGACGGTTTCAACGAGCCTGTGCGACAGGCGGAGCCGGCCGAGCAGCAAATTTTTTGCTGGTCGAGCATCAGCAGCGCCGCGCTGGAATCGATGCCCGCGAAACGCAGGCTCGAGGTGTTCGGCAAGCGCGACGCGCCGCTGCCGTTCACGTGCACGTCTTCGATTTTTTCCGCGAGCGCTTTCTCGAAGCGATCGCGCAACGCCAACAGGCGCGCGTGTTCGCTCCCGCTCTCAGCCAGCGTGATCTCCGCTGCTTTTCCAAGCCCGACAATGGAGGCGACGTTCTCGGTGCCGGCGCGCCGGTCGTTCTCATGACTGCCGCCGAGCAACAGCGGATGAAAACGCGCGTGCCGGTTCACATACAGCGCGCCGACGCCTTTCGGCGCATAAATTTTGTGGCCGGAGATGGAGAGAAATTGCAACGGCAGATCGCGCAGCTTGATCGCGATTTTTCCCGCGGCCTGAATCGCGTCGGTGTGAAACGGCACGCCCTTGTCGTGCGCGATGGCGGCGATTTCCTCGATCGGAAAAACGACGCCCGTCTCGTTGTTCGCCCACATCACGGAAAGGAGCGCGGTCTCCGCGGTGAGCGTGTCGGCTAACGCGCGCAAGCTCAGCCGGCCCGCGTGATCGACGCCGAGAAAGCTGACTTCGCACCCGCGGCGCAGCAAATCCTGCGCGGGCCGCAGCACCGCGCTGTGCTCGACGGCGGTGGTGACGAAATGCCGGCGCTCCGGCGCGCTCTGCCGCGCGGAATGAAATGCCAGATTGTTCGCTTCCGTGCCGCCGCTGGTGAAAATAATTTCCGCCGGCGCGCAACCGAGCAGCGCCGCCACTTGCTCACGCGCGGTCTCGATCGCCGCGCGCACATGCGCCGCGCTGGCATAACCGCTCGAGGGATTCGCATAAAATTCTTCGAGGAACGGCCGCATCGCGGCGAACACGCGAGGATCGACCGCAGTGGTCGCGTTGTTGTCTAGATAAGTGATGTCAACCATCGCGCTCTCCAATTAACGCAAAAATAACTCGTGGCGGCGAGAAATCACTCCGGCGGGCGCGGCGCGTTGCCGGGATGCTTCGGCTCGTGGTGCGTGTAGCGGAAGTAGAGATTGCGCAGATAAACCGGCAGCGGAAACACCGCGCTCAACACGCCGACGGAATCGTGCCGGTAAAGACCGAAGTAAATTAGCAACAGCACGGAGCCGACGGCGCTGCATTCCCAGAAACCAATCGGAATCACACTTCGGCGCGCCCGCTCCGACGCAATCCATTGAATGATGAAGCGCGCGCCGAAAACGACGTTGCCGGTCCAGCCGAGAATTTTCCAGCCGTTCACGGTCACGATATCCGCGAGGAAGTTCATGCCGCGATGTTTCGCGGGAATGCCGGTGCGCGCCAGTCTTTTCCCGCGCGCGTTTTCGTTTAAGCTCCCGCCGTGCGCTCCATCTGGGACATCGCCAATCCGCAGCTGCGTGATCTCGCTGTCTATCAACCGGGCAAGCCAATCGAAGAGACCGCGCGCGAGCTCGGCTGCGCTCCGTCCGAGATCATCAAGCTCGCGTCCAACGAAAATCCGCTCGGCCCTTCGCCCCAAGCGATCGCGGCCATGCGTGAGGCGCTGAATTCCGCGCAACTCTATCCCGATGGCGGCGCTTATTATTTGCGGAACTCGCTGGCGCAGAAATTAGGCGTCGGTGTCGAGAATCTCGTCCTCGGTAACGGCTCCAACGAAGCGATTGAATTACTGGCGCACGCGTTTCTGCAAACAGGCGACGAGATCGTGACGTCGGAGCACGCGTTCGTCGTTTACAAAATTATCGCGCGCACTTTCGGTGCGAAGACGATCGAAGCGCCGAGCAAAAACTACGGCCACGACCTCGACGCCATGCTCGCAGCGGTCACGTCGAAAACGAAAATCATCTTCATCGCCAACCCGAACAACCCAACCGGTACCATGCTCACAGTCGACGCGATCACGCGTTTCATGGAGCGTTTGCCGGAGCATGTCGTCGTCGCGTTCGACGAAGCGTATTACGAATACGTCGACGCGCCGCCGGATACGCTGCGTTACGTGCGCGAAGGCCGGAACGTGATCGTCTTCCGCACCTTCTCGAAAATTCACGGGCTCGCCAGCCTGCGCATCGGCTACGGCATCGCGCGCCGGGAATTGATCGAGGTGCTGCAAAAAACGCGCGAGCCATTCAACGTCAACGGCATCGCGCAAGCGGGCGCGCTCGCCGCCCTCGCCGACGAGGCGCATCAACGCGAGACCAAACGCGTGAACGACGAAGGCCGCGCCTGGTTCGAAAACGAATTTCGCTCGCTCGGGCTCGAATTTCTCCCCAGCGCGGCAAACTTCGTGCTCGTAAGAGTAGGGGATGGAGGGGCGGTCTTCCGCGAGATGCTGTCGCGGAAAATCATCGTGCGCGCCATGAACGGCTATGCCTTGCCGGAATGGGTGCGCATTTCGATCGGCACCGCGCCGCAAAATCAAAAATGCATCAGCGCGCTGCGCCAGGTCTTGAAAAAATGAGCGAGTCGGCTCTTGAGCCGGCGGAGACGATTGCGGCCGTTTCCACCGCCGCCGGCGAAGGCGCGATCGCGCTCGTGCGACTCAGCGGCGCGAATGCGTTGATCATAGCCGACGCGATCTTCCGGGGACAAAGTTCGCCAACGCGGATGGAAACGCACACGCAGCATCTCGGCGAAATCATCGACGGCACCGGCCACGTGCTCGATCAGGTGATGCTTGCGGTGCACCGCGCGCCGGCGAGTTACACCGGTGAACACGTGGTCGAGATCAGTTGTCACGGCGGCAGTTTCGTCAGCGCGAAAGTGCTCGAGGCTTGCTTGAAAGCCGGCGCGCGATCGGCGACGCCGGGCGAATTCACCGAGCGCGCTTATTGGAACGGCAAGATCGACGTGACGCAGGCGGAAGCGGTCATCGACGTCATCCGCGCGCGCACCGATCTGGCGTTGCGCGCGGCGAACGAACAACTCAGCGGGCAGCTCGGTACGGAATTTCGTCAACTGCGCGAGCGCGTGGTGAGCGTGCTGGCTAACGTCGAAGCGTCGCTCGATTTTCCCGAGGAAGGAATTGCGCCGGACGATACCGGCAGCGTGCGACGGCAGCTTGATCAGCTCGCCGCGGAAATCGATCGGCTGGTGGCGACGGCGGAGACCGGCAGAATTCTGCGGGAGGGATTGCGCATCGTGATTTTTGGCGTGACCAACGCCGGCAAGTCAAGCCTGCTCAATCGCCTCGTCGGCTTCGATCGCGCCATCGTGCACGAAACGCACGGCACCACGCGCGACACCCTCGAGGAGCAAATCAATTTGCGCGGCATCGCGTTGCGTTTACTGGATACCGCCGGCCTGCGCGTGACGGATCATCCAGTCGAGCGCGAAGGCATCGCGCGCACCACCAGCGCGCTGGAAAACGCCGATCTCCGCCTGCACATCGTCGACGCCAGCGCGCCGCGGCCGGGCAATTTCGAATTGCGCGCCGACGAAATTCTCGTGCTCAACAAAAGCGATCTCGCCGAAAGCGGCGATTGGTCGTCAGCCGACGCGATCAGGATTTCGTGCAAAACCGGCGCGGGCTTGCAGGCGCTGGAGGATGAAATTTTCCGCCGTATCGACGGTGCGAAATTGAATGCGGAACATCCACTGGCGATCAACGCGCGGCATCGCGAACATCTGCGCCGCGCACGGGCCGCAGTCGATCGCGCCGCCGCCGCGATCGATGCTGGCGCGACGCCGGAGATGTTCGCCGTCGATTTGCACGAGGTGCAGCGCGAACTCAACGAGCTGCTCGGCGACGCCGACGCCGAAGCGGTGCGCGACGCCATCTTCAGCCAGTTCTGCATCGGCAAATGATCTACGAACGCGTTCTCCGGCCGTTGCTCTTCAGCATGAGCGCGGAAGCGGCGCATCATTTCGCGCTGGCGTGTCTGCGCGTCGCCGGGCCGTGGTTGCCGAAAAAATTAGCCGACCCGATCTCGCCCATTTCCGCCTTCGGTCTCGAATTCAAACATCGCGTTGGGCTCGCCGCCGGCTTCGACAAAAACGGCGTCGCGCTGCCGGCATGGGAAGCGCTCGGGTTTGCCTTCGTCGAGATCGGAACCGTGACCGCGCAAGCGCAGCCGGGCAATCCGCCGCCGCGCATTTTTCGTTACGCGAAGCAACAGGCGCTGATCAATCGGCTCGGTTTCAATAACGACGGGGCCGAGCGCGTGGCCAAGCGGCTCTCCAAACTCCGCGATCGCGGGCGCTGGCCGCGCATTCCCGTCGGCATCAATCTCGGCAAATCGCGCGTCACGCCGTTGGAGCGCGCAGTCGACGATTATCTTTTCTCGCTGCAGAAATTGCGCGAGCACGCCGATTACCTCGTGCTCAACGTGAGCTCGCCGAATACGCCGGGCTTGCGCGAATTGCAGGAGCGCGCGTATCTCGCCGAATTGTTGCGCGCCGTAAACGCGGAGCGTGGCGGCATTCCAGTACTGGTGAAAATTGCGCCCGACCTCGAAGCCAGCGCGCTCGACGAACTCGTCGACGTTTGCGCGCAGAATCAGGTGGCCGGGATTATCGCGACCAACACGACGCTCGATCATTCGAGTATTGGCCATGCGCGCGACGAACAAGGCGGCCTCAGCGGCATGCCGCTGCGCGAGAAATCGACTGCGATCATCCGGCACATCGCGCACAAAACAGCCATCCCGATCATCGGCTGCGGCGGGATTTCAGACACCGACTCGGCGCGCGAAAAAATCAAAGCCGGCGCGCAATTGTTGCAGGTTTACACTGGATTCATCTATCGCGGGCCGCGCTTGATCAACGAACTGGCGCGCGAACTTTTGCCTCACGCAATGTCCACAAAGGAACACAAAGAAATTTAGATTCTACACCGACCAAAGAGAACCTTCGTGCCCTTTGCGTCCTTCGTGCGAGGAACTTCTCCCGTCGCCGCTAACCAGTTGTCGCCGCCAGCTCGCCGTTAGCCGACGCGATCTGGAGACCGAGTTCGCGCAGGAGCGTGACGTCGGCGGTGGCGGCGGGATTTTCGGCGGTAAGTAGTTTGTCGCCGAAGAAAATGGAATTCGCGCCGGCGAAAAAGCAGAGCGCCTGACCTTCGCGCGTGACGCGGGTGCGCCCGGCGGCGAGACGCACGCGCGCTTTCGGTATGGCAAGGCGCGTGACCGCGATCAGGCGAACGAGATCGAAAACGTCGACTGGCGCCGCTTCGGCGAGCGGCGTGCCTGGCATCGCCATCAGGCAATTAATCGGCACGCTTTCCGGTTGCGGATCGAACTCGCTCAGCACTTCGAGCATGCGCAGACGATCATCGATCGATTCGCCCATGCCGATAATGCCGCCGCTGCAGACGGACATGCCGCTGCGTTGCACGGCGCGAATGGTGTTCACGCGATCGGCGAAGGTGTGAGTGGTCACGATCTCGGGATAATATTCCGGCGAAGTATCGAGGTTGTGATTGTAAGCGGTGACGCCGGCGTCTTTCAGCTTCGCGGCTTCGGTGTCGCCGATTTGTCCGAGCGTGACGCAGACTTCCATGCCGAGCTGGCCGACGGCGCGCACGGTTTCGAGCACGCGCTCAAATTTCTCCGAGCCATCGCGCACGCCGCGCCAGGCCGCGCCCATGCAAAATCGCGTCGCGCCCTGCGCCCGTGCCCGTTGCGCAGCCGACACGATCTCATCGAGCGGCATCAAATCCTCGCGCTCGAGTCCGGTCGAATAATGCGCACTCTGCGCGCAGTAGGAACAATCTTCGCTGCAGCCGCCGGTCTTGATGCTGAGCAATGAGCAGCGTTGCACCGTCTCGCCGCGCCAATGTTCCAAATGCATGGCGCGCGATTGCGAGATCAAATCGAACAGCGGCTGGTGATAAAGCGCGTGCAGCTCGGCGAACGTCATCGCCGCAAACTAGCGGAGCGCGCGGGAATCGGAAATCGAAATTCTGCGCGGGCGCAGGTTGCGCGGCGAGTGAGGCGAGCGACACTGCGCGCTCGTCATGCTTACCGTTTCCAAACTGCGCAAAGCTTTCGGCGGACGCACCCTTTTCGACGACGTCACGCTGCAGGTGAATCGCGGCGATCGCATCGGTCTCGTCGGGCCGAACGGCGCGGGCAAGTCGACGCTTTTCTCGCTCGTGCTGGGCGAAATTTTGCCTGATGAAGGGGGGATCGCGCTGGCTAACGGCGCGCGCGTTGGCTTTCTGCCGCAGGAAACGGCGCCGAGCGGACACGGCACGGTACTCGAACTCGCGCTCGCCAGTTCGCCGGAGCTGGCCGAAGCGCATCACATCATCGCGGAATACGAAGCCGGCCGCGCAAAAGACGAGAAGGCGTACCACGACGCGCTGCAGGTTTCGGCTGAGCACGGCGGCTGGGAACTCGAGCCGAAAGCGAAACGCATCCTCACTGGGCTCGCTTTTCGCGAGAGCGATTTCGAGCGCGAAGTCAAAACGCTCAGCGGCGGCTGGGTCATGCGCGCGCATCTCGCGCGTTTGCTGGTGATGGAGCCGGATTTATTGCTTCTCGACGAACCGACCAACCATCTCGATCTCGAATCGCTGGAGTGGTTCCAGGAATATCTGGCGTCGTATCCCGGCGCGATCCTGATGATCTCGCACGATCGCGAATTCCTGAATCATCTCGTCGGCAGCATTGTCGAGATCGCGAACGCAAAGCTGCTGCGCTACCGCGGCAATTGGGACAGCTTCATTGAGCAGAGAGCCGCGCGCGAAGAACAGCAGGCGTTCGCCTACAAAAATCAGCAGAAGGAAATCGCGGCGCTGCAATTGTTCGCTGATCGTTTTCGCGCGAAAGCGAGCAAAGCGTCGCAGGCGCAGAGCAAGCTCAAGCAGATTGATCGCATGGAGAAAATCGCGGCGCCAACGGCGCGGACGCGTTCGATCAAATTTCATTTTCCGCAGCCGCCGCGCAGCGGGTTGCGCGCGATCACGCTGAAAAACGTCGCTCACGCCTACGGTGATCTCGTCGTCTACCGCGGGCTCAATTTCACCGGCGAACGCGGACAACGCACCGTGTTGGTCGGCCCGAACGGCGCCGGCAAATCGACGCTGCTGAAGTTACTCGCGGGCGTGCTGCCGGTGCAAAGCGGAGAGCGCGATCTTGGTCACAACGTGCGCGTCGGTTATTTTTCGCAGCATCGCGTGGAGATGCTCGACGCGCGGCACACCGTCCTGGAAAGCGTGCTCGATTCGCCGAATCCTGTTTCGGAACAAACCGCACGCACCGTGCTGGGCTCGTTTCTCTTTCGCGGCGACGACGTTTTCAAACCGACCGCGGTGTTGAGCGGCGGCGAGAAATCGCGGCTCGCGCTCGTAAAATTACTGCTCGATCCGCCGAATCTCTTGCTCATGGACGAGCCGACGACGCACCTCGATATCGGCTCGATCGACGCCCTCCTCGGCGCGCTCTCGGACTACGAAGGCACGCTCATTTTCATCAGCCACGACGTGCATTTCATCCGCGCTATCGCGACCAGCGTGCTGCATATCGACACCGGCAAACTCACGCCCTACCCAGGCGACTATCAATATTACCTCGATAAATCGCGGGCGGGTTCGGCGCGCGTCGCGCTCACTTCGGGCAATCCATTAACCAACAACCAGCCCGATCTGAAGACGGCGCCGGCGACGCGATCCGGGCCAGGTTTGCGCGAGCAGAAAGCGCAGAAGCGCGCCGAAGCCGAAGCGCGTAAAGCCGCCGCCAAAGAGGAACGCGAACGCGCCGCGCACGCGCGCGAACTCGAAATGCGTATCGCGACGCTTGAAGCGCAGCAGACGGAACTCGCCGCCGCGCTGGAGGAGCCCGCTGCCTACGAGCCGGGCGGTAACGCGGTCGCGATCAATCGCGAGTTGTCCGCCATCTCGGATGATCTCGCGCGCCTGACGGCCGAGTGGGAAACGGCGACAGCGACCGCGTAGTTGTCATCCCGAGCGCAAGCCGAGGAAAAATCTCCATCGCCCCGATAACGTGGATGTCTCGGCTGCGCTTGGGATGACTGTAGCGGCGGTCTATGACCACCGAGCTCGCTCCGATTAAGTCGGCGGTCATAGACCGCCGCGACAGCCGGTGGCCGACGCGATCAGCGCGCAAAAAAATCAATACGCCCACTTGCCGTCGGAGGAACACAGGATCGGCAGCTCGTCCATCATGAACTGCGTTTTGCCGATCGCGCCGATCATTTTCGTGCCGGTCGCCGCCCGCCATTTCGCCGACATGCTTTCGGCGGTATGACAGCCCCACGCTTTGACAAACGCATCGCGCGTAAAGTCGCGCCGATCGATCTGCTTCAGTTCGTCCTCGTGCAGCCATGATTTCGCAGAGCTGTCGATCACGCTGCTGTAATCAAAAAGGAAGCAGGCGCGATTCGAGTGCCCGAAATATTCGAAGCCAGCCACCTTCACCTGATCGCGTGGCTTGCCGTGATTCAGGTAATCAATGACCTCGTTGCCCTTGTTAAAATAGACGAGCTTGAGATGAAATTTGTCGCGCACGGAATCGATGTAGCTGAGCAAATTCTGTTTCTCCTGTTCCCCGCGATCGATGTAGCCCTGCCGGTAGACGAGCCAGGTGATCGGCACGCTCTCGCCATATTGATCGCGGATTTGCTCGGTGCGAATACGAGCCGCGCGCACGAAATTCGCCCACCAATGATCGTGCGGATACGCTTTGTATTTTTCCCATTCGTGCAGCGAAGGGCCGCCCACGAGGATGATCCACTCGCCGTGCGCCGCCGCGGGCGCCGCCGTCGCGGGGCGAGTAAAAATGAGCGCGCACAGCGCCAGCAAAAAAAAGGTCCGTTTCACCATACCTGAGTGGAAGCACTATTTATGCTGAACACGATTCCGCGCAAGCGGGTGTCAGGCCCGGGAGAGGCCGAGAATCCCTCGAGCTTGCTTAGAATTGATCCCCGACAAGAGGGCGACGGAGTCTCGCCCGACGAAGCGCTCTGCCAATTTTCGGCACTGGTGGAAACTCTCAATCCTGTTAATCCTGTCCAAAATTCGGATCGACCTCGCCGCGGACGAGATCGTCGAGCGTTTGGCGCTCGCGAATGAGCGCGACCTCGCCGCCGCGCACCAGCGCTTCCGCCGGGAGCGGTCGCGAATTATAATTCGACGCCATGACAAATCCGTATGCGCCCGCGCTCATGATCGCGAGCAAATCGCCCGCGCGCACCTCCGGCATCTCGCGTTCCTGCGCAAAAAAATCGCCGCTCTCGCACACCGGGCCGACGATATCGATCTTCGCCCGCGCGGCAGATCGCTGACGCACGGGCACGATTTCGTGGAAGCTGCCGTAGAGCGCGGGACGAATAAGATCGTTCATGCCCGCGTCGACGATGGCGAATTTCTTGTGCGCGGTTTCTTTCGCGTAACGGACGCGAGTGAGCAGAATGCCGGCGTTGCCGACGAGCAGTCGGCCCGGCTCCAGCAAAATGCGCAGGCCGATTTTTTTGAGCGCGGGCAAAATCGCGTCCGCGTAATCGGCGATGGTGAGCGGTCGCGATTGCTGCGCGCTCCACCAATCGCCGCTGCCGCTGGCGATGGACGATTCGTAGGCGATGCCGAGGCCGCCGCCGATGCTGCAAAATTCGATGGCGTATTTCGTCTTCAATTCGGCGATGAGCGGCGATATTTTCTCGAGCGCGGCCACGAACGGCGCGGCTTCGGTAATCTGCGAGCCGATATGCATCTGCACGCCACGGATGGTGATGGCTGACATCGCAGCCGCGCGTGCGTAGACCGCGGCGGCGTGTTCGAGCGCGATGCCGAATTTGTTCTCGCTCTTGCCGGTCGAAATATAGCTGTGCGTATGCGCATCGACGTCGGGATTGAGTCGCAGCGCGATCGGTGCGCGCCGGTTCTTAGCCGACGCGATCTCGTTGATGTAAGCGAGTTCGGCTTCGCTCTCGATGTTGAAGGAGTAAACGCCCTGCTCGAGAGCGTATTCGATTTCCTCGCGCGACTTTCCGACGCCAGCGAAGGTGCATTTCGCCGGATCGCCGCCCGCTTTCAAAACGCGAAAAAGTTCGCCGCCCGACACGATGTCGAAGCCAGCGCCGGCCTCCGCGAGTAAACGCAGAATCGCGCGATTCGAATTCGCCTTTACGGCGTAACAAACAAGCCGCTCGAGACCAGTGAGCGCGCTGTCTAAACGCTGAAAGTGATCGAGGATGGTGCCGGCGCTATACAAATAGAGCGGCGTGCCGAATTTCTCCGCCACCGTCGCGACATCGACTTCATCGCAAAACAATCGCGTGTCGCGGTAATGGAAGGAATGCATTCTAGCTGGCGCGCGACTTGATTGCCGCGACAGACGACACGATCACGAGCAGCACGCCGAAGGTGCACACGATCGCGGCGCCGCTCGGCAGATCGCCGTAGAACGACCAGAACAATCCGCCGATCCCGCCGATCATGGCGACAACGATGCCGACGGCGAGTCGGCCCACGTTTCGTCGCATGAGCGAGATGCCGCATACTGCCGGCACGATGAGATAGCTGAAGACGAGCAAGACGCCGGCGATGCGGACAAAGAGCGTTACCACCAACCCGAACGAGGCGTAGAAGAGAAAATCCCACCACCGCACGCGCAATCCGCGTTCGTAAGCGCCGTCCCGATTGAAGGAGACGAGCGTGAAATTCTTGCGCAACACGAAATGGAAAATCCCGACGCCCACAAAGAGGGCGAAGCAACGCCAGACGTCTTCCGGCGACACGAGCAGAATATTGCCGACGAGCATCTGCTTGATTTCCTCATCGCCTTCCGCCGCGCGACTTAGCAGCAACACCGCCGCCGCAGCGGCGACAACGTAAGCGATGCCGATGATCGCTTCCTGCGGAATCTGGCTCGCGCGTTTTCCCGTCAGCGAAAAAATCGCGGCACCGACGAGCGTGAAACCGAGCGCGATGATAAACGTCAGCCAGCCATGCAAATCAATGCGAAAGAGCAGCGCGACGCAGATGCCGAGCGATGCCATTTGCGCCATCGCAATGTCGACGAAAATGATGCCGCGTTGCACGACGTGCAGGCCGAGATAAACCAGCAGCCACGGCAACAACACGCAGGCCACGATGGGCCAGAACATGACTTCCCACATTTACTTGAGCGCGGCGGCGAGCCGCGAGACCAGCGCGTCGATGAGTTTGATGTAGGTTCCGGTGTCGGGCAACGCGCCGGGATATTGCGCGAAATCGACCACCTTCGCGCCGGTCGCACTGGCGACGCGCTCGGCGATTTTCCGATCGTGATACGGCTCGACGATGATGGCTTTGATGTGCTGCGCTTTCATCTGCGCAATCACTTCCGCGAGATGAGAAGGCGACGGCGGAATGCCAGGCTTCGGTTCGAGAAACGTGTCGATCTCTAGGCCGAAGCGATGGCCGAAATAGGGCCACGAATCGTGATAAGCGACGACGTGCTCGCCCTTGAACGGCAACATCGCGGCGCCCCATTGCTGCAACTTCGCGTTAATGGCGGCCTCGAATTTTTTCTCTTTTGCGGCATAGCTCGCGGCGTTCGTTGGATCGACGGTCGCGAACGCCTGAGCGATATGCTCCGCCACCGCTTTCGCGATGATCGGGTCCACTCCGAAGTGCGGATTGCCGAGCGCGTGCACGTCTCCGGCGGCACGCGTCAACGCGGCTGGCACTTCCATCAAGCGAATTCCCTGCGACGCTTCGACGCGACCGGGTTTGCCCGCTTCGATCTTGCCGTTGCGCGCGTTTTGCAAAAGCGGCGGCAGCCAGCCGATCTCCAATTCCGCGCCGCCGTCGATGAGCACATCTGCGCTGCGCAGCGCGACGACAAAACTCGGTCGCGCGTCGACGAAGTGCGGATCTTCCGTCGGCTTCGCCAACACGGTCAGCGCGATGTTGTCGCCGCCAATGTCACGCGCGAGCGCGCCAAGATCGGGCAGGGTCGCGACAACCTTGATCTTTGCCTGCGCGCTCCAGGCGCAGGCGAGGAACGAAAGAACGATTAGTATTTTTTTCATGGATGCTTGGATCACAGACGGCGCGCTCTAAAATTTGTGCGCGCCGTGCGCGCCGAGGATGAATTCGAATTGCAGGAAGACGGAGTCCGCATTGCGCGACGGGAAAAAGTAATCCGACTCCAGCCAGTCGTGATTGTATTGCAGCCGCAATTTCGAAAATTCCGTCGGATACCAGGTGAGATCGGCGCTCGCGCGCGTGCGCGGCTGACGCGTCGGGTCGTCGGTAAAATGCGAATCGGTCATCTCCACATGATCGCCGCGCACACCGGCCACCCAGCCTTTCTTAAATCCCCACAGCACCTGCGAATACAGACCCCAATCGTGAAACGTCTCCGCGACCGGGAACGTGTTGTCGAGCCCGCGCCCGGCTTCGAAGCGGCGATACATCGCTTCCGTCTGCCATTTCACAAATGGAAACCCGCCCTCGGCACGCGCGCTCTTCCATTTATATAAAAGGTCGCCGCCATAAATTTGCGTGCGCGCATTCGGGCCGGTGTCGTTTGAGCCAAAGGCGCCACTTGCGCCGATGAGCACCGTCTGCGTGTCGCTGAGATTGAAGGAATTTTCGAGACGCGGCACCCAGACGAAATCGTAGAGCCCGCGCATCTCTCGATCGACCGTGGTGCGTTCGAAGAAGGTGCCGTCGTCGCCGGGATTGCGGAACGAGAAGCCGGTGTTGCCGCGACCGTTTTGCACCGCCAGCAACAGTTGCGAATACCATGGCAACGGCAGCGTCCACGACACTTGTGCGCCGACTCCGCGCAACCCATCCGAGCCGAGCAGCAAGCCATGCACGAGCGGATCGTCGGCAAAATCCCACGTGTGCGGATGCGTCGGATTGATGCGACCGAACGGCGCGAAGAATTGACCGGCTTTTACCTGCACGCCCCACGGCAAGCTCGTCGTCTGCAAGAACGCTTCCTCCGCTTCGACTTCGGTGCGGTTATCGTTGTCCAACTTGAAAACGATGTTGGCGAAGCCTTCGAAGTACGGATCGACGGCGCCGTCGAGCGCGAGTTCTAAATTGCGCGCGTTAAATCCGCGCTGCTGCGGATCGTGATCGCCGACTTCCAGGTTGTAGAGCTTCGGCTCCGTCGAACCGGCGAGCGCGAATTGGCCGTCGAAGGAAATGTTCATGTAGGTTTTCCCGCCCGCGGCGCTGATGCCGATTGGTCCGGTGAGTCCGCCGCTCGTGGTGGTGACGACCGACGCGTCGGTCGTCGGCGTCGCGGTGGACAAAGTCGGCATCGTGCTGGCTGACGCCGGGACCACGGCGTCATCGGTCGTCGGAAACGCGGTGCCGTTCGCATTCACAGCCGGCGCGCTGTTAGCCGACGCGCTCGTCGTCACGCTGCTGTCCGTAGCGGGAAACAACGTCGGCGGCGGACTGGGCGACGCGGAAGTAGACCCCGTCGCTGCGGGCACATCAGGCTGTTGCGGCAAACCAGCGAGATTCGCTTTCTCCAGCGCCACCTGCTGCTCCTTCACCTGCTGTTGCAACGCCTTCACCGTCTCGGAGAGCGCAGTCACTTCTTCACGCAACGACGCGACGTCGGACGCCGTCGCCGCCGGCGAGGGCGCTTGCGCGCGCACACTGGCGATGGCCATTGCAAAAATCGATAAGCTTAAAATTC
>JALYTV010000046.1 GCA_030854105.1 Verrucomicrobiota bacterium
GGCGGGCTAGTTCCCCGCTTCCGCCAGCAACTGCCGGCGCGCTTCAATCCAGTCCGCACTCGCGTCGCCGCCGATGTGCAGGCGATGACGTTCCTGCGAGATGAAAAACGCACGGATTCTGATGTCGTCGTCGGTGACGGTCGGTTTCCTGGCGCGGGCCGCCGGCTGGCGCGCCGTCGCGCGTTTACGCGCTGTTTTTTCTGCGGCCAGCTTGGCCTCGTCCTTGGATGGCTCTGCGTTCGACTTCGGCTTATCGGAAATTTTCTTCTTTCTAGGCACGGTAATTCTATTGCATCGCCCGTCGCATTTCTCAAACGGAGTTGGCGAAATCCGCCCTTCCAGCTAGGCTGAGTTGTGCGACATTTTCTTTTCCGCTGGGCCATCACCACTGTCGCGGTGCTGGTGGCAGCGATGGTTATCAAAGGCATGCGCTACGATTCGTTTGCTTCTTTGCTCGCGACCGCGCTCCTGCTCGGCATCCTGAATGCTTTCGTGCGACCGATTCTACTGCTGTTGAGCGCGCCGCTTATTTTGTTCACGCTGGGATTCTTTATTCTCGTCATCAACGGATTGCTTTTGCGGCTCGCGTCGACGCTGGTCCCCGGATTTCACATCGATAGTTTTGGAAGCGCGTTCTGGGCCGCGATTTTGATCGGTATCGTGAGCTGGATCCTGAGCGCTTTCTTTCGCGGCAGCGATGGACGCGTGCGTATCTTGACGCACCACACGCAGATCCGCTCGGTGCGCGGACGTGTGATCGAGCCCGGGCAGCGTTGATCTGTGTGGATCAAGATTTGCGGAGTTACCGATTCCGCTGACGCCGCAGCGATCGCTTCCAGTGGGCCGACGCGATAGGCTTTAATTTTTGGCCGGGCGGCTCGCGCTATATCGATCCTGGGGCAGTGGAATGGATTCGGAAGGTCGAGGGCATCGAGCGCGTGGCTGTTCTCGTCAATCCAACGTTAGACGACGCACTTATGATCGCCGCGCTCGACGGCATCGACTCTCTCCAACTGCACGGCAACGAATCGCAAGAATTTTGCGAGCGCCTCGTCGCCGCGGGCGCAGAAATAATCAAAGCGTTGCCGGCGACTCCGGCTTTGCTGGAGATCGCGCTGTCTGATTATCGATGTGCGCGGGTTCTCCTGGACACGCCGGTGCGCGGACGTTTCGGCGGAACCGGGGAGATGTTCGATTGGTTGATGGCGGCGGAATTAGTGCGGAGAAATCCTGGCCTGGAAATCATCATCGCCGGTGGTCTGACGCCCTCGAATGTGGGCGCAGCGATCGCGCTGGCGACGCCAGCGGGCGTGGATGTCAGCGGTGGCGTCGAGTTATCGCCCAGCCGGAAAGACCACGCAGTCGTCCAGCATTTCGTGGTGGCGGCGAAGCGCTCATAGACAGCGCGTTCTCGCCTCGCCCGCGTTATTCCCGCGTCTCGCAAAACAACCGCGAAGGGATGGTCTGCATCCTGCTTTAGAGGTCTTCGCACTACTTAACCGCACTACCATTATGGGAACCTTCACATCAAAACTGCACGGCGGAGCGGCGATCTTCTTTGCAGTCATCACTGTTTCGTTTGGGCAGACGAGCAGCGGCACACCAGAACCGATTCCGAGTTCGGTGGCTGATCTGCACTCTTCTTCCACCGCGCCGTTAACACCCGCGGCCACACTCTCGACCGAGAGTCCAGCTCCAGCGGTACCGTCCCCAGCGGCGGAAGCGCCGGCGGCGCCAATCACTGTGGTACAAGCGTCGACGACGGCTGCCCCCGCAGCTCCCAAGCCTGCCGCCGCGGCAACTGTTAATAATGCGAGCACTCCCGATCCCGCGATTGAAAGCGGGGGCGTCGGTGTGCGTGAATTTCAGGGCGACGATGTGGGCCAGGTGCTCCGCCTTTTGGCGCGCCAAGCCAAGATCAACATGGTCGTGAGCGAGCAGGTGCAGGGCACGGTGACCATGCGATTGGAAGATGTCACCGCGCTGGAAGCCATCGCGATCATTGTGAAAGCGAAGGGCCTCTTCCTCGATCAGATCGACAAGGTTTATTACATCAAGACGGCCGCGGAGAAGACCGCCGAGCCAACCGAGAGCGACAGCTACACCTTCAGCTACTCGCGCGCGAAAGACGTCGCGCCGCTGGTCGCGTCGCAACTCTCGAGTAAGGACGCGCCGCAAGTCGACGAGCGCACCAACACCATTTTCTTCCGCGAGACCCGCAGCAACATCGACAATGTGCGCAAATTGCTGGCGAAGATCGATCGGCCGACCAAGCAGGTCATGATCGAAGCGCGCCTGGTGGAAGTGACGGCCAATCCCAAGCAGAGCTACGGCATCAATTGGGCCGGCGTGCTGGGCAGTTCCACCTCGGCGCAGGCCGTGACTTACGGCGCTACGGCTTCGTCCATGACGGCGGGCGGCACCGGAGCGACCGGCTCAGGCTCAACCAATGGTGCGGTGCAGCTGAACAACTTCGCCAGCCAGACGGCGAAGAGCCCATTCGGCACGCTTTTCGGCCAAGTAGCGATTCTATCGGTCCCACAACTTTCGCTGACTCTCCGCGCTTTGAATGAAGACACCGATGCCGAGTTCCTCGCGAATCCGCGCATCGTGACGGCGGATAATCAACAGGCCAAGATCGAGATCAGCCGGTCCCAGCCGGTGCCGCAGTTGAACTTCAACGAACAGACGGCGACCGCTGTGTTCGGTGGTTTCCAGGACAAAAAATATGGCAACACGCTGGTGGTTCGCCCGAGCGTGAACAAAGACAATTTCATCACGCTGAGCGTGAAACCTGAGATCAGCAATAAGGTCGGCGATGCGTCGTTCACCTTCGCCGGCGCAGTCGTAGCCAGCCCGATCATCGACACCCGCTCGCTCGAGTCCAACGTTTTGATCCGCAGCGGCGACACGCTGGCAGTGGGCGGCTTGATGCAGGACGAAGTGACCAAGGGCCGCACGAAAGTGCCTCTCCTTGGCGACATCCCGGGTCTCGGCTATCTCTTTCAGGAGCGCCTCAATGCGCGCACCAAGCGCAACCTTCTCGTCTTCGTCACGCCGACGATCATCGACTCGAAGTACGGCACCGGTTTGGAAGATCAGGTCAGCGGATTACACCACGTGGGCGAAGATTACGCAGACATCAACGGCTGGCGGAACAACGCCAAGGGCGCTGTGCGCATCGTGCCGACGGCCCATCGCCAGGTCGTGGCCGATTATCCGAAGCCCGGCACGCCGCCGCCGCCGACGGTGGGTGAGCCCGAAGTTCAATTTAAAAGCTCGGCCAAAGATCGCGATTACTAACAGCTGAGTAGAATGTGGGGTTGAGAGGGGCGAGCGCTTGGCGGCGTTCGCTCTTTCCTTTTTCAGCGATCGAGGTAGGGCAGGAGCGCTTCTCGCAATTGCGCGCGCGCGCGAAACAGCACGCTCTTCACCGCCGGCACGGACAAGCCGATGATCTCACCGATCTCCTCGTAGCTCTTTTCTTCGTAGCGACGGAGGATGACGGCCATCCGCTGCTTCTCGGGCAACGCCGTGATCGCGCTGTCTATGGCACGCTGCAATTCCTGCTCACGCAAAGCGGCGTCAGGCGTGGCACCGCGATCCGCCGGCATCGGCTGGCCCTTCTCTGCAAGGTCGAGCGGTATCACCGGGTGGCGCTTCCGGCGGCGACACTCGTTGAAAACGAGATTGCGCGTAATGGTGAGGAGCCAGGTCGTGAATTTCGCGCTCGGTTTATATCGTTTTGCGTTTCGCCAGACGCGCACAAACACCTGCTGCGAGATATCCTCGGCATCGCCATTGTGGCCGAGCATGCGCGCGACGGTGCCGATAACGAGCATCTGGTGCCGTTCCACCAACGCCTCAAACGCTACCAGATCGCCAGTAGCGGCTCGCGCCATGAGTGTGACATCATCGATTTCCTCCATGGGATCGGCTTGAGGTCACCAGCACGCTGGCGGACCCGATTTCCTGTTGAACCCTTATTTCTCCTTCAAGTTGCCTTTTGGTTGCGCCAGTTTCACTCACCGTACATCATGCAACGGCATTTTATTCGTGATACCTTTTAAAAATGAATAGTCGTTTGATTCCTGACCAACTGCGACCGATCGCGGAGAAAATTGAAGCGCAGGAACGCATCACCGCAGCGGACGCGCTCACTCTTTTTCGCGCGACGGATTTAAACGCCCTCGGGATGATGGCGAGCGAAGTGCGTCGCCGGAAGAATGGCGAATTCGCCACCTACATTCTCAATCGTTACATTAATTACTCGAACGTCTGCATTCTCTCCTGCCAATTCTGCGCCTTTGCCGCCAAGAAACGCGATGCGCACGCGTTCGAGCGCTCGATCGACGACATCGTCTCGGTCGTACGCGATGCGCTTTCCCTCGGCATCACCGAGGTGCACATGGTCGGCGGCCTTCATCCCACCCTTAAAAAAGAGTGGTATCTCGACCTTTTGCGCAGCCTGCGCGCGCTAGATTCGAATCTGCACATCAAAGCCTTCACCGCGATCGAAATTCGCCATCTCGCGCATCGCATTTTCAAACAACCCATTCGCGACGTGCTCGAAACTTTGCGCGAAGCCGGCCTCGGTTCGCTCACTGGCGGCGGCGCGGAAATTTTTGATGCCGCCGTGCGCGACGAACTTTGTCGCGGCAAAGAAAACGCCGGAGAATGGCTGGAGGTGCATCGCATCTGGCATCAAATGGGCGGCCGCAGCACCTGCACCATGCTTTACGGGCACATCGAGACGCTCGAGCAGCGCGTGGATCACCTGCGCCAATTGCGCGAGCTGCAGGACGAGACTGGCGGTTTCATCGGCTTCGTGCCTTTCGCCTTCGAGCCGCAGACGACCATCCTGTCGCATGTGAAAGGCGCCTCCGCGTTCGACCAGCTCCGCAATCTCGCCGTCAGCCGCATTTTTCTCGATAACATCGATCACCTCACCGCGTATTGGGTGAGCATGGGCTTGTCGCTGGCGCAGATTTCTCTCGCTTACGCGTCGACGATCTGCACGGCACCATTATGGAAGAGAAAATTTTCCACATGGCCGGCTCCAGCACCCCGCAGGAACAAACCGTCGCCACGCTGGAGAACACGATTCGCGAAGCGGGTCGCGTCCCGGTGCAGCGCGACAGTTATTACCGACGCGTGAACGTGCCCGCGGAGCCCGCCGCCGCGGGCGAACTGGTTTGCGCCTAGAAAATTCGCGCGGGCCGCTGCGCATCGGTTGCGTGCAATACCTGAACGCGCGGCCTCTGATCGACGGCTTTGCTGGCGACATCCATTTCGATCATCCGGCGAAATTATGCGCGCAGCTCGCGTCCGGTGAGCTGGATGTCGCGCTCGTCTCCAGCTTCGAATATTTGCGCAACCCGGTCTACGCCATCGTCGACGGTGTCTCGATTTCCTCCGAGCGCGACGTCTATAGCGTGATCCTCGCGCACCGCTTGCCGTTGACGGAAGTGAAACGATGCGCTCTCGATCCCGCGTCGCTCACCTCGGTCGCGCTCCTCCGCGTTTTGCTGGCCGCGCAAAATTTTAAGCCCGAGATCGTGTCGGCTGACGATCGATCACTCGACGAGAACGACGCGGGCCGCCTCCTGATCGGCGACCAGGCCATCCGATTTCGCGACGAGCAGGGCGCGCGGTTCCAATATTACGACCTCGCTTCGGCATGGAGACAGTTGACCGGTTTGCCGTTCGTTTTCGCGCTCTGGCTGGTGCGGCCGGAAGTGCAGGACGCTCGCGAATTAGCCGACGCGCTCAGGAGACAGCGCGATCTCAATCTCACGCGTCTCGACGAAATCGCCGGCGCGCAAAAACAAGTGCCCGTCGCCTTCTGCAAAAAATATTTTCGCGAACACCTCTCCTACGCCCTCGATGACTCGCACAAAGCCGGGCTGGCCGAGTTTCATCGCCGCGCGGCTGCCTCCGGGCTCGACGTTGCGCCCGCTCTTGATTTTCGTTTCGTTTAACGAGCGCGCTGTTTGTCACTGCGCCGCGCGCGCTTAACGTGCACGGTGCTGCCCCGTTGGATTCTGGCGCGCGACGCCGCAAGCGATTCTTTGCCGTGGGCGGATTTATGCGATTCCGCCTGCATCGCTTCGCTGCTCCGGCGTCGTAATTTTGCCGACGCCGCATCCGTGCGCGCGTTTTTGCAGCCGCGGCTCAGCGGTTTATCCGATCCGCTTTTGTTGCGCGGGATGGAAGAAGCGGTCGTGCGCATCCTACAGGCGATCGACCAGAAACAGCGCGTTGTCCTTTTCGGCGATTACGACGTCGATGGCGTCACTTCGCTGGCGTTGCTCGCGCGCGTCCTGCGCGCTTACGACGGGGACGTCGCGCTCTTCCTGCCGCATCGCATGGAGGAGGGCTACGGTTTGAGCACCGACGCGCTCGCGCGTTGCCTCCAGCAGCACGATCCGCAACTTTTCATCGCGGTCGATTGCGGCACTTCTTCGATTGACGAAATCGCCCAGCTTCGCCGGCAAAATATCGACGTCATCGTGCTCGATCATCACGAACCGAAGGCGAAGCAACCCGATTGCGTGCTCGTGAATCCCAAAGCGGAAGACGCTTCCCCGTTCGAATACCTGTGCAGCGTCGGTATTGTTTTCAAACTCTGCCACGCGCTGCTGAGATCGCGTCGGCTGGAATTCGATCTCAAAAACGAGCTCGATCTCGTCGCGCTCGGCACTGTCGCCGACATCGTGCCATTACGCGGCGACAATCGCGCCTTCGTCAAGAGCGGGTCGGCTGTGATCGGGCGCACGCCGCGCCCCGGCTTGCGCAAATTGGTCGAGGTCGCCGGCGTGAAAACACCGATCGCGCCGGACGACATTGGGTTTCGCCTCGGCCCGCGTTTGAACGCAGCCGGTCGTCTTGACAGCGCCGAGAAAGCGTTGCGACTCTTGCTCACCGACGATGCCGCCGAAGCGGAAGCGCTGGCGCGCGAACTCGATGCGCAAAATCGCGAGCGGCAAGAGGTGGAGAAACGCATTCTCGCCGCGGCGGAAGAACTGCTCGCGCGCGAACCGGGCGAAAACGCCGCCATCGCGCTCGCCGCGCGCGGCTGGCATCCGGGTGTGCTCGGCATCGTCGCGTCGCGACTCGCAAAAAAATATCATCGTCCGACGATGATCATCGGCTTCGACGAAAACGGCATGGGGAAGGGGAGCGGTCGCAGCATCGAAGGATTTTCGCTGGTCGAAGCGTTGCAGGTTTGCGACGGCGCGCTCGAACGCTTCGGCGGTCACGAAATGGCGGCGGGCGTGACGTTGCGCGAAGGAAACTTTCCGCTTTTCCGCGAGCGCTTTCTCGCCGCCGCGCGCGCACGGCTCACAGACGACGCGCTCACGCCGCGTTTGCATCTCGATGCGAAGATCGCGCTGGCTGAGATCAACTTCGAGCTTTTGCGCTGGCACGAAATGTTGCAGCCCTTCGGCAACGGCAATCCGCAGCCGGTGTTCGTCGCGTGCGGCGTCGAAGCAGCGTCCGCGCCGCGCCTCGTCGGCGAGCGCCATATTTCGTTGCAGCTGAAGCAGCGCAACTGGACGCAGCACGCGATTTATTTCGACGGCGCGGCAAACCCACTGCCGCCCGCCCCGTGGGATGTGGCGTTCCGCATTCGACCGGATGTTTACCAAGGCGAGACGCGCATCAGTTTGCAGGTGCAGGGAATCCGCTCCGCCGTACCGCTCGCATGATTGAACTGAACACGGCGCTGGAAGAGTTGAGCTGGATTCCGCGTCCGCGCGTGACGGCGCTGCGTCGGCTCGACCTCGCCAGCGTGCACGATCTGCTCACGCATTATCCGCGACGGCACGAGGACCGGCGCGAGTTCGCGCATTTTCCGCGGGAAGAAATGGAAACGCCGATTTGTCTCTGCGGTGAAGTGGTCAAGACGCGTTTGATGCGTTTCGGTGGCCGCAAAATTTTCGAAGCCGTGCTGGAGGAAGATGGCGCGCATGCGCTCAGCCCGCCGCTGACGTGCCGTTGGTTCAATCTGCATTACGTGCAAAAAATGATCGCGACTGGGCAGCGGCTGGTCGTTTTCGGCAAAGCAAAAATGCGCGGCAGCCGGCTCTGTATCGATCATCCGGAATTCGAAGTGATCGAGGACGACGAAGATATTTCGATTCATTTCCGTCGCATCACGCCGGTGTATCCGGCGACGGAAGGCGTCTCGCAGCGGGTGTTGCGCGGGATGATTTTTCGGCTGCTCGGCGAAGTGGAGAGCGCGTCGGCTGACGTTCCGATGCCGGAAGCGTTGTTGCCGAAGCCGCCGCCGGACGCGCTGCGACAGATCCATTTTCCTGAATCGGACGAAGAGCTAGTCGCCGTGCGGGAGCACTTGGTGCTCGGCGAATTTTTTCGCATGCAATTGCAAATCGCGGCGCAACGAACGCAAAACGCCGCGCGTGCGGGCCAGCGTCATCGCAGCAAAGGAAAATTGTTGGCGAATTTTTTCGCGGCGCTGCCGTTTTTCCTGACCGCGAGCCAGCAAAAAGTGCTCGGCGAAATTCGCGGCGATCTGGAGAGCGCGTCGCCTATGAACCGATTGCTGCAAGGCGACGTCGGCTCGGGCAAAACGGTCGTCGCCGCCGCGGCGATGTTGTTGACCGTCGAAAGTGGCGCACGTGCGGCCTTGATGGCGCCGACGCAAATTCTGGCGGAGCAACATTACGAAGTCTTGCGGCGCTGGTTCGAGCCGCTCGGGGTGCGCCTGTCGCTGCGCACGAGCACGCGCCGAGAGGAATCGTTCCTGCCGCTGCTCGAAGGCGACGACGCGCAAATTGTCATCGGCACGCATGCGCTGCTCTACGAAGGCGCGGTGCCGGACAACATCGGGCTGGCTGTGATCGATGAGCAGCACAAATTCGGCGTGTCGCAGCGGGCGCGTTTGGTTTCGCGCGAGCCGGTGCCGGATGTTCTGGTGATGACGGCGACGCCGATTCCGCGCACGCTGACGATGACCGTGTACGGCGACCTCGATGTTTCCACCATCGATGAAATGCCGCGCGGTCGCGGCACGATGGAGACGCGTTTGCTCACGAGCAAAAAAATAGACGGCGCGATCGCGTTTGTGCGGAGCGAGCTGGAGGCCGGCCGCCAGGCTTACATTATTTATCCGTTGATCGACGAGAGCGAGAAGCTGGAGGTGAAGGCGGCAACGGAAGAATTCGAGCAATGGCAGGAGCGATTGCGGCCGTTCCGCTGCGATTTGCTGCACGGGCGCATCGTCGAGAAGCAACCGATCATGCAGCGATTCCGCGGCGGGGAAACGCAGGCGTTGATTAGCACGACGGTGATCGAGGTCGGCGTCGATGTGCCGAACGCGACGGTGATGTTGATCGAAAACGCCGAGCGCTTCGGCCTGTCGCAACTGCACCAACTGCGCGGTCGCACCGGTCGCGGCGCGCACGCGTCGTATTGCCTGCTGGTGTCGTCGGACAAAGCGGCGCTGCCGAAGCTGGAGGTGATGGCGCGCACGAATAACGGCTTTGAGATTGCGGAGGCGGATTGGGAAATGCGCGGCCCGGGCGATCTGCTGGGCACCGCGCAGAGCGGGCTGCCTGAGTTCAAGCTCGGTGATTTGCGACGCGATGCGGCGTTAATGCGAAAGGCGCGTGCCGCCGCGCGGACGCTCCTGGAGGAGGATCCACTTTTGGCCCGACCGGAGAATCAACGTTTCCGCGGTTTGATTGTCGAAAAAATCGGGCAAGGTTTCTCGCAAGTAAGCTAATGAAGAATTTTTTTAAATTTCTGCTGTTCGTCGTGGTGTTGAGTTTCGGCATTTCTTTGCTCTACAGCTACCGGGTGAGGCACGGCAGTCTGCTGCCGCAGGCACAGCGCACACCGGAGAAATACACGCTGGCGACGACGCCTACGATCGACGCGAAAGACGTGAGCACGCTGGCGGAATTCAATCGCGAACGGCGCGCGCTGGTGGCGAACGTCGTGCAAGCGGTCGTGAGCGTGAAGACGTCGAAGAGGGTGGCGGCGCGCCGGCAGAACGGGATCGATCCGTTCGAATTTTTCTTCCGCAATCCGCGCCAGTTCCGCAATCCCGATGAGGAAGCGAAGGTGCAAAATTCGCTCGGCTCGGGCGTGATCGTGTCGAAGGAAGGCCACATCATCACCAATAACCATGTCGTCGATCAAGTGGACGACATCGAAGTGCAATTGGCCGACGGGCAGACGCGGAAGGCGCGGTTGATCGGCAGTGACGCGCAGACGGATCTCGCAGTACTAAAGATCGATAATCCGGGGGTGAAGCCGTTGAAGCTCGGTGATTCCGATGCGGTGCAGGCGGGCGACATGGTGCTGGCTGTTGGCAATCCTTTTGGCTTCGAGGAGACCGTGACGGAAGGGATCATCAGCTCGCGCGGCCGCCCAAATCGGCTCGATGGTTTCGGCGATTTCCTGCAGACCGACGCGGCGATTAATCCGGGAAACAGCGGCGGCCCCTTGATCGATTTGCGCGGCGAAGTCATCGGGATCAACACCGCGATTATTTCGCGCACGGGCGGCTCGCAGGGAATTGGTTTTGCCATTCCGTCGAACACGGTGCGCGTGGCACTGGAAAGTTTGCTCAAGAACGGTCGCATCATTCGCGGTTATCTCGGCATTCTGGCGGCGGTGAATGCGCAAGGAATGCCGGTCACCGACAATCACGGCGTGACGGTAGGCGCGATCGTTCCGGATTCGCCGGCGGCGTCGGCGCAGTTGCAGAAGGGCGATGTGATCTTGAAGTTTAACGGCAAAGAAGTGTCGAGCTTTCCGGAGTTGCGCACGGCGGTGGCGCAGACGGAGTTGAATAAGAAGGTGGATCTGCAAGTGGAGCGCGGCGGCAAGGAGTTGACGCTTTCGACCGAGTTGAAGGAGCAGCCAACGAATTTCATGAGCGCGTCGGCTGCGCCACAGCTCGCGCCACCGCGACCGGGGGCGCAGCCGCCCGGCGGCACGCAGCCGAACGCACCGTCGCCAGACAGCGCGCTCTCCGAGATGCAGGTGCAGGAATTGACTCCGGCGCTGGCGCGCCAGCTCGACTTGCCGAACGGCGTCGGTGGTGTGGTCGTGACCGATGCGCCGGCAGAGTTGCCTGAATTGCAACGCGGCGATGTGATTGAGGAGATCGATCAGCAGCCGGTGAATTCCGCGGCTGATTTTCAAAAGATTCTCAGCCAGTTGGACGGCGATAGTCCACACGTGCTGTCGGTTTGCCGCCACCGGGTGCGGTCATTCGTGGTGGTGCGGCCGCAGTAAAGCGCGTGGGAGACGCGCGTTAAAGCGTCGCGGTTCGATTTAACCGTGAATAAGGCACGGACTTCTCAAGTCCAACGCTGAACAATTCACTGAATATGAAACGACTCCTTTGTCTTCTGCTGGTCTGTGCATCCGTGATTCCCGCGTTGCAGCAAACGCGCGCGGCCGATGTCTCAGTAAATTTTTTCTACGACAATCTGAACGGCGGTAACTGGTACCAGGTGGGCGATTACGGCTACGTCTGGCAGCCGGACGCCGCCACCGATCCTCGCTGGCGGCCCTACGCCGACGGTTACTGGGCCTACACCGATCAAGGTTGGACGTGGGTATCGAATGAAGATTTCGGATGGGCGACCTATCACTACGGCCGCTGGACGAAGATCGCCGACCGCGGTTGGTGCTGGGTGCCCGGATACGAATGGGCGCCGGCCTGGGTCTCGTGGCGCACGGGCGGGAATTACGTCGGCTGGGCGCCTTTGCCGCCGGCTGGTCCGCACGACGAAATCGTCTATGAAGGACGACCCATCACCGGTCATGTCGACGCGGAGTTCGGTATCGGCCCGTCGTATTACAATTTCGTCGATGTGCGTTACCTCGGCGAGCCGGTGCTACGCAGTCGCATCTACGCTTACGATCAGAACGTGACCTACATCAACAGCACCGTGAACGTGACCAACATCACCGTTACCAATAATAAGGTCTATAATTACGGGCCCGATATCGCGGTGGTAAATCGTTATTCCACCCGGCCGGTCCCGCGCCTGACCATTCGGGCCGAGAATATCGATCCCGCGACGGCGGTGAAAGAGAATCGCATCTCGAAAGTGGAAGGCGGCACTTTGATGCTGGCCGCGCCATTGAAATTGAACAAGCCCACGACGAAAATGGTTCCGCCAGTCGTGAAGGCGAAGATCGAGCAGCCTAAATTCGAGAGAGGCTGGACGAACACCGACCCGAAAGTGAAGGCGCAACTCGAACAGAAATTCAAAAAGGAAAATTCCAAGAATATTCCGAAGACCGACCTCAAACCCAACGCGAACGCTGACGCGACGGTTTCGGCCAGAGCCAACCCGGCTGCCGGCGCAGCTTCGGAACCCAGGATATCGCCCGCGGCCACCACGGCCCCCGTCGCCACCGGCACTTCAGGGGCGACCGCCTCTCCCGCGCCAGGTAAGGGCAAGCATAACAAGATGAATCGGCAAAAAGGGAACTTCGAGAACCCGACAGCTTCTGCGACGCCCGCAGCTTCCGCGACTCCCACGGGGAAAGAGCGTGCCCGTGGGCTGAAGAGCATGGCGCGCGAAATGGAAGGTCCGAAAACCAATGTGCCCATGACCGACAAGTCAGAGAAACTGAAGAAGAATAAGAAAGTCGAGAAGTTGAATGCCACTCCGACCGTCGCTCCCCAAGTTGAGGAAAAAACCAACGGCCACCAGGCGAAGATGTTGCGAGGTCCCAACGGTCCAATGCCCGTGACGGACAACACCAACGATGCGCAAGGACATGTGCAGAAAACCCGCGGCGTCGAGAAGCAAAAGGCGCAAGCGACAGGTCCTCAGGGCAACCAAGGCGAATTGGCCAACAAAGATCAAGAAAAGGGCAAAGCCAAAGAAAAGGGTAAGGGCAAAGGCGAAAAAGGCGAGACAGGGGCGAAAGGCGAAGCCACGCCGCCCGCTAACTAATCAACATCACGCGAGCGGCCTCGGTTATTCGCCGGGGCCGTTTTCGCGTACGCCGCTGCTTATAATTAACGTTGTAGCCACGGCGCTCGGTCGCCGTGTTGACTATTGCTCAGCGCCCCGACGGAGCGGAGTGGCTCGCGGCACGCCGGCGTTTAGGAGATAGCTGCTAGAGTAGCTCGGCGATTTGAATGGCGTTGAGCGCGGCGCCCTTGAGCAACTGATCGCCCGCGACCCAGAAGGCGAGGCCGTTTTCCAGCGCGCAATCGCGCCGCAGCCGCCCGACTTCGCAGTTGTTCTTTCCGGCCACCATAAGCGGCATGGGATAACGATGATTCGCTGGATCGTCGACCACATCGAGGCCAGGAGTTTGCGACAAAACTTCGCGCGCGCGCTCGACCGAGATCGGGTCGGCAAATTCCGCGCTCACCGCCACGGAATGCGCGCGATAAACCGGCACGCGCACGCAGGTGACCGACGCACGGAAGTCCGGATGATGCATGATGCGGCGGCCCTCGTTTTGCATCTTCATTTCCTCTTTGGTGTAGCCATCTTCGAGAAACGAATCGACGTGCGGCAGCACATTGAAAGCGATCGGGTGCGGATAAATTTCAGAGCGTGTCGGCTGACGATCGAGCGACGCGCGTACCTGCGTTTCCAGCTCCGTAATGGCACGGGCGCCGCTGCCGGAAACGGCCTGATAACTCGAAGCGAAAACGCGCGTCACGCGAAACGCGCGATGCAGCGGATAAATCGCCATCAGCGCAATGGCAGTCGTGCAGTTCGGATTCGCGATGAGGCCGCGATGCTGCTTCACGTCGTCGCCGTTGATTTCCGGAATAACGAGCGGCACCTCCGCGTCCATGCGGAAAGCGGAGGAGTTATCGATCACCACCGCGCCGGCCTCGCGCGCGAGCGGGGCAAATTCTTGCGACACCGGCCCGCCCGCGCTAAACAGCGCGAGATCGATGCCACGAAAAGAATCGCGCGTGAGCTCTTCGACGGTGAGCGACTTATCGCCAAGCTGCACCTGTTTGCCGGCTGATCGTTTGGAACTCAGCGCTCGCACCGATGCAACGGGAAACGCGCGCTGGTGCAGCAGGCGCAACATTTCCGCGCCGACGGCGCCAGTCGCTCCCACCACCGCGATGTGATATTTTTTTCCCATCCGAGGGCGCAATCTACGGACGACAGCGGCAATGCAACAGAAGCGACTTCACATCGACATCTCGATTCCGCAGCAGGAACTCAAACTGCGCACGGGCCGCAAAATCATCCGGCGTTATCCGATTTCGACTTCTCGCTTCGGCACCGGCGCCGGACCGGGCAGCTTTCGCACGCCGCTGGGAGAATTTCGCGTCAGCGACAAAATCGGCGCAGGTGCGTCAGCCGACACGATCTTCGTCGGCCGGTCGCCGCTGAAGTCAGGCGACCCGCTGCCGGCGACGGACGATTTGATCATGGCGCGCATTCTCTGGCTGGACGGTCTTGAAGCGGCAAACGCCAACACGCGTGACCGTTACATCTACATTCACGGCACCCGGCACGAGGATAAAATCGGCGCGCCCGCCAGTCACGGTTGCATCCGCATGCGCAACGCCGACGTGATCGAGCTTTTCGATCTTGTTCCCGAAAACACCACCGTCACCATCACGGCGTAGGCCGGTTTCTAGGACGGCGCAGAGAAAAGCATTGCGCGTCAGCGCGACCGCACCTAGAAAGCTCGGACGCAACCAGCGATGGAAGGAGGCGAAGTTATAAAGTGAAATTTTTAAAAGCGATCATGATCCTGGCCCTCGCGGCCGGTGCTTTGAGTTTGGGCGCGTGCGCTCAGAAGAAAGAGGCGATGTCGTCGACGGCGGCGAGCTCGACCCGCAGCTACTCGAAGTAAGCTCCACGTCATCCTTTGGGGTGGCGAATTTTGTGAAAGGCCAGATCGCTCGCGATCTGGCCTTTTTTCCGTTAGCCAGCGCGCTTTGGCTTTTGCCGGCGCTTCGCTAGACTCTCGCCGTGGAAATTTCCGGCCAGCCGATTTCGCTCGCGCAATTGCACGCGGTCGCACACGGGAACGAACGCGTCGGGATTCCGGCGGAGACGCGCGCGCGTGTCGAGCAGTCGCGCGCCGTCGTCCAGAAAATCCTGGAGCGGGGTGACGCCGTTTATGGCGTGAGCACCGGGTTCGGAAAATTCTCCGATGTGCGCATCGCGCCGACGCAGTTGCGCGAATTGCAGTTGAACCTCGTTCGTAGCCACTGCTGCGGCGTGGGCGAGCCGCTGTCGCTCGCGGAAACGCGTGCCATCATGCTGCTGCGCGCGAATGTGCTCGCGCTCGGCTGCAGCGGTATGCGCTTGGCGATCATCGAGGCGCTCTGTGAAATGTTGAATCGCGGCGTGCATCCCGTCATTCCCGCGAAAGGTTCCGTCGGCGCCAGTGGCGATCTCGCGCCACTCGCGCATCTCGCACTCGCGCTCATCGGCGAAGGCGAATGCTTTTACCAAGGCGAACGCCTGCCGTCAGCCGACGCGCTCACCCGCGCTGGACTGCAACCGATCGTGCTCGAAGCGAAAGACGGGCTCGCGCTTTTGAACGGCACGCAGGCGATGCACGCCGTCGGCGGCCTGGCGCTCTATCGCGCGAAACGTCTCGCGCATGTCGCCGATGTCGCCGGCGCGATGACGCTCGAAGGTTTAATGGGCACGCCGCGCGCGTTCGATGCGCGCATTCACGCCGCGCGTCCGCATCGCGGCCAGGTCGCGGTCGCGCAACATCTGCGCGAGTTACTGGCAGACAGCGAAATTCGCGAGTCGCATCTGCAAAACGATCCGCGCGTGCAGGACGCTTACAGTCTGCGCTGCATGCCGCAGGTGCACGGCGCGGTGCGCGATGTCTTCGCCCACGTCGAAGCAATTCTCTCGGTGGAAAGCGCGAGCGCGACAGACAACCCGCTCGTCTTCGCCGATGACGGAGACGTGATTTCCGGCGGCAATTTTCACGGCGCGCCGCTCGCCATGGCGTTCGATTACGCCGCCATCGCGCTGACTGATTTGATGAGCATCAGCGAACGCCGCGTCGAGTCGGTGGTGAATCCCGATCTCAGCTACGGGCTGCCCGCGTTTCTCGCGCGCACGCCGGGATTGCAATCGGGAATGATGATCGCGCAGGTCGCGGCCGCGGCATTGCTCAACGAAGCGAAAGTGCTGGCGCATCCGGCGAGCGTCGACAGCGTGCCGACTTCCGCCGGCAAAGAAGATCACGTCTCGATGGGAATGACGGCGGCGTTGAAGTTCCGCTCGATCGTCGAAATCGCGGAGAGTTTGCTCGCGATCGAATTGCTCGCCGCCGCGGAAGCGGTCGAACATCGTCGGCCATTGCGCAGCAGCGAATGCATCGAGCGCGCGCACGCCGTTGTCCGTAAATACGCGGCGCCGCTCACCGCCGATCGCGTTCTCTCCGGCGACATCGCGCAGATCGCGTCGGCTATTCGTGCCGGTGAGTTCGATCGCGAACACGAAAACTTATGAACGATCGGGTCGTTCGCGCGCCGCGCGGGAGCGAGCGCAGTTGCAAAGGCTGGCACCAGGAAGCGGCGCTGCGGATGTTGATGAACAATCTCGACCCCGACGTCGCGGAAGCGCCGGAGCGATTGATCGTTTACGGCGGCACTGGCCGCGCCGCGCGCGACTGGGACTGCTTCGACGCCATCGTGCGATCGCTGCGCGAGCTTGAGAACGACGAAACGCTGCTCGTGCAATCGGGCAAGCCCGTCGGCAAATTTCGCACGCACGAAGAAGCGCCGCGCGTCTTGATCGCGAATTCCAATCTCGTCGGCCACTGGTCGAACTACACGGAGTTCAACAAACTCGAACGCCTCGGGCTCACCATGTATGGCCAGATGACGGCTGGCTCGTGGATTTACATCGGGAGCCAGGGCATCGTGCAAGGGACGTTCGAGACGTTCGCATCTGCGGCGGTAAAACATTTCGGTGGCGACCTCGCGGGAAAATTGATCGTTACCGGCGGTCTCGGCGGCATGGGCGGCGCGCAGCCGCTCGCGGCCACAATGAATGGCGCCTCTCTTCTTGGCATCGAGGTCGATCCGGCGCGCATCGAGAAACGCATCGCGACTGGTTACTGCGATCATCTCGCCCGGTCGTTAGACGACGCGCTCAGCTTGCTAGACGAGGCGAAAAAATCGCGGCGCGCGATCTCGGTCGGGCTCGTCGGCAATTGCGCCGATGTCTTGCCGCAAATGGTGGACCGCGGCGTCGTGCCCGATTTGCTCACCGATCAAACGAGCGCGCACGATGCGCTCAACGGTTACG
>JALYTV010000006.1 GCA_030854105.1 Verrucomicrobiota bacterium
CGCAGATCGCGTCGGCTAACGTTCGCTCACGCCTTGCGGCGCGTGCGTTCGCCTTCTTCAATCAGCTTCCAGAATTCGCGCGTCTCTTTGAGCTGCTCGTCTTCCGCCACCGGCAATTTGGAGCGGAAGAGAAAATCGCGCAGCGTGTTTTTGTGCAGCACGCGGTGCACGGTGACGCCTTCCGCCGTCTTGGCGAAATAGATGCGGTAATCTTTCGCGCGGTAACGAAACAATTTTTTGCCGTCGCGCTCGAGCACTCCGAAGCGGGAGCGATCCAGCGCATCGAGATCGTGCGGCAGCACTTGAAATTCGGCCAGCAATTCGAGCTGCAACGTTTTCGGCAAGGCGGACATTTCTGCCGCACTCAGTTCATTAAAAATGATCTGGAACATCGCGGCTCAAACGTAGATGCGCGGCACACGCTTTCCAATGCGCGTGGTGATTTCCCACGTAATCGTGCCGGCGCGCTCGGCCAGCTCGGCGCAGGTGACTTCGGCCTCACCTTGCCGCCCGAGCAACACCACTTCGTCGCCGACTTTCGCGTTCGGCACCGCGCTCACATCGATCATCATTAAATCCATCGTCACGCGTCCCAGCAGCGGGCAACGACGGCCGCCCGCCAGCACCGACGCACCCTGATTCGAAAGATGCCGCGGATAACCGTCGGCATATCCGCAAGTGAGCGTCGCCACGCGCATCGGCGCCTGCGTAATGAACGTGCGCCCGTAACTGATGCCGTGCTGCGCGGGCATCTCGCGCAGGAGCCCGATCCGCGCTTTCCACGTCAAGGCGGGCCGGAGTTCTGATTGAAATTCCGGCAACGTCGCGATGCCGTAGAGTCCCATGCCGGGCCGCACGATATCGAAGACTTCGTCAGCGAAGCCGAGAAGGCCGGCCGTTTGCAAGGCGTGGGCTTTGAAACGGCCGGGAACCTCGCGACGGAGCTGCTGCACGAGCACACTGAACTCGCGCAATTGCTCCCGCGTAAAAGCGTCGTCCTCGTTTGCCGCCGGGAGATGCGTGGAAACGCTATGCACCTGGATGTTAGACAGCGCGCTCACGCGCTTCATCAGCTCGATCGCTTCCGTCGCCAGCACGCCCATGCGGCCCATCCCGGAATCGATTTTTACATTCACTGCGATTGATTTTTTCGCGAGGTCATGGAACGCGCGCGCTTCCTCCCAAGTCGAGAGCGATGGCATAAACCCGTGCGCGATGATCTCTTCACGCTCACTCGGCAGCGCCGGGCCGAGGATCATGATCGGATGCGCGAGAGTCGCGCGCAGCGTCAACGCCTCCTCCAGATTGGCGACTCCGAAAATCGCGGCGTCATCCGCCAGCGCTTCCGCAACACCGACCAGGCCGTGCCCGTAGCCATCGGCCTTCACCACCGCCAGAATTTCAGCCTGCCCGATCTTTTCGCGCACCACGGTGGCGTTGTGACGCAAGGCCGCCTTCTCGATTTCGACCCAGCAACGCAGTTCCTTCATCGCGCGCGCGGAACGGTGATGTGCGGTTCGCGCAAATAAATCGGCGAGATCGTTTCGCCCGGCGCGAATGGGGCGGTTTCGGCGGCGATCAGCAACGAGGCGCGTGGATACGCCTGTGCGACGCCAGCAAAATCCGGCAACTCATCCGCGCTGTAGATCGCGCTGTCTGTCGTTCGCATTCGTGCACTCATCTCCGTCTCGGAAAGTAATAGGATGTCCGCGACGAGCTTACCACGTCGGATGTGGGCGAAGAAACACGAAGCGCGTTTGGCGTCGCCGATGACGGCGTATTCCTCGTCGTCAGCGAAGGCGAGCAACGAGGACGCGCCGCATACTTCTGCGCCGGTCGCGGCGCGCAGGCCAAGCGCCGCGGAAATCGCGATGCGTGTGCCGGTGTACGAGCCGGGGCCGAGCCCCACGACGACGCGTTGCGGAGAACCGAAATCGGAGACGAAACGTTGCAACGCCTCGAAGAAGTGCGCGACGCTCCGGCGATCGTTCGTCCAGTTTTCCTCGCGTAGAATTTCGTCGCCGTCAGCGCACGCCATCGTGCCCCGCCGCGTGGAAAGATCGAAGGCCAGCGTCTTCACACGAAGGCGGAAAGATCGAGCGCACGGACGTCAGCCGACACGATCTGAAATCGGATCCAACGCGCGTGCTTTGGAATTGCGCCAGGAAATTTGTCCGCCCACTCGATCACGCAGACGCCGTCGCCGGCCAGGTATTCCTCGAAACCGAGCGCGCGCAGCGCCGCGACATCGTCGAGGCGATAGAAATCGAAATGATAAAGCGGCAGACGACCGTCGACGTATTCATGCACGAGCGTGAAGGTGGGGCTTGTGACCGGCTGCACGCTGCCGAGGCCGCGCGCGATTCCCTTCACAAATTGCGTCTTGCCCGCGCCGAGGTCGCCCGCGAGCGCGAATACGTCGCCCGCCCGCAAACCCGGCGCCAACTGCGCGCCGACCCACTCAGTTTCGCTGGCGCTGTTGGAAGTGATCATAGCCAGCACTCAATTTCATCGATTGCGACTGCGGCACCAACTGGCCGATGCGAGTAAGCAGCAAACGGGGAAATTGCCGGCGCCATTTTTTCTCCAGCCTGGCGCGGATGTGACGCGGCGCGGCCAGCAGCAGCTCATAATCCTCGCCGTCCCCGATCGCTTGCGCGATGGAACATCCGCGATGTCTTGGCAACAAAGCAGGAGCGATAAAAAAACCGGCGACGCTGGCTCGCGCGAGACGCGGCAAGTCGGCGCCGAGGCCATCGCTCAAATCCATCATCGCGTGAATGGGGAAATTTCTCGTTAGCCAGCGCGCTTCAAAAATGCGCGGCAGAAAATTGAGATGTCGCGACGGCATCGAACCGCCCAGGCGGCCCGTCACGTAAAGATCATCGCCGATTTTGCCGCCGCTGCGAAGCACGCAGCGTTGCGGGCTGACGTGACCATTCACCGACACGCTTACGACAATCGGACCTGCGGACGCACTCAGTTCGCCGCCAACAATGACGACGCCGAAATGCGCGGCCGCGCGCCTGGCGCCGCGATAGAATTGGCGCAGCCACGCGACGTTGGTCGTCTTCGGCAAAACCAGCGTAATGAGAGCGAATTCCGGCAGGCCAGACATGGCGGCGAAATCACTGAGCGGACGCATGATTGCTTTCCAGCCGACGCGATCGGCCGGCGCGTCGACGGCAAAGTGCACGCCGGCGACGACGCAGTCGGTTTTCAGGAGCAATAATTCCTTGGCGTGAGGAAAACGCACCATGGCACAATCGTCGCCTGCGCCGACAACAACCCGCGCGTTGCGCGGCAGGGATGGAAGAAGGCGCGCGAGCAGTTTGTCTTCGCCGAGCTGCTGCAGCGTCATTGCGGCGGCGAGTCCGGAAAGGCGAGCGCGAAGAAAGTGAGCGCGTTAAAGAGCGAATGCATCGTCATCGAGACGAGAATGGAACCGCTCCAATCGTAGGCCAACGCCAGGCAGACCGCGAAAACAAAGAGCGGCGCGAGCGATGGCAGATGCGCGTGGACGGCGGCGAAAAGCAGCGAGGAGACGATGATCCCCAGCGTGCGGCCGGCGTAACGCCGCATCACGCCGTAGAGAAAAAATCGAAAGATGAATTCCTCCGCCACCGGCGCGATAACGACGCCGAGGACGATAATCATGATGCGTTGCGTCATGCTCTCGCTGCCGCTGAAGAGCTCGATGATTCCCTGCCGCTCGTTGCCGGTGCCAGCGAAGGTCGCGCTCAACCATTCAGCGGCAAAGATGAGCGGGTAGGCTGTGATCAAAAGCACGACGCCTGTCGCCAGCACGCGCGAGACGCCGAAGCGATTGAAGCCCGCCAGTTCGGTTACAGAAAAGCCGCGCAACTTCAGCACCAGCGAGATCAGGACGATGAGGCCGATGGCAAGGATCGCGTTCTCCAGCAAGTCCTTATTCTGTATGTTGCTGATGACCGAGCGCGTGCCGAGGTGCGCTAGGAGGCTGAGCGAGAAGAGCGCGATGAGGAACGCCGCGAGAATCGCCTCGGGCCATGCGAAACGGCGTTCACCCGGCTCCGACGGCGGGCGATTGGTTACCTGCCGAAAGAGCGCGACGTAAATGTAAGTGCCGGCAACGAAAAAGAGGGCCCAGATGAGGGAGCCGAAAGCGGAAGAGATGCCCCCCATGCCCGTGCGCGCTTACGGCGCGTAGTAGCTGGGGAGGAAGTAGGCGCGGCCGCTCTCCAGCCGCGGGACGATGTTCCCGGGCAATTCCAACTGCACCTTGCTCGATTCGCCAAAGGCGCGAAGGAAGCGACCGAACGCAAACGGCGCGGAATATTTCACGATCGCCGCATTCGGCGCGTCGCCGAGCTCGCGCGCCTTCGCATAGGCGTCTTCGATCTGGCCGACGCCGTCGATGAGTTTGTCATCAAGCGCGTCGTGGCCGGAAATAATGCGACCGTCCGCGATGGTGTTCCTGAGCGTGTCGGCTGACAATTTTCTTTCTTTGGCCACCACGCCGAGAAATTTTTCGTAGGTCTTCATCACGAACCCCTGCACGTATTCGCGTTCTTCGGGCGTGATCGGGCGCGCGCCATTGAGCATGTCCTTAAATTTCCCGCTCTTAAACACGACCGAGGCGAGACCGATTTTATTGAATAGCTGCTCGTAGTTCAGGGTCTGAATAATCACGCCAATGCTGCCGGTGATCGTGGTGTCGTTGGCCATCAAATATTTACCACCACAGGAAACATAGTAGCCACCCGACGCCGCCACCGAATCCATATAGACGACGACCGGCTTGCGCGCGCGCGCTTTGACGACCGCATTGTAAATGACATCCGACGCCGTGACTTCGCCGCCAGGTGAATCAATTTCCAGCACGATCGCTTTCACCCGCTCGTCATCGCGCGCCTGCTGCAAAGCAATACGCATGTCGTCGACCATGTTGTCCGCGAGCTGGCCCGGCACGGACGAGCTGATCAATCCGCGCATGACGATGACGGCGATACGATCGCTGCTGCCCGACGTTCCCGGCTCCACCATCACTTCGCGAAAGCGCGCCCGCGGCTCCTGGCGCGCGCTGCCGAAGCGGGTCACGCTGCCGAGAGCGAGCAGGATATTAACCAGCGCGCTCGCACAGAGCGCGACGAAAAGAAATAGCGTGAGACAACCCAGTTTCCGCATGGCCATAACGGCGTGAAAGTGGCGGAGAAATACACATCGAACAAGCGCTTTCGCGGCCTCGGCGGTGTTTCCCTGGCAGAAGCTGGCTTGGAAGCTGCTTAAGCGAAAGCTGCCCGATGAATACCACTGGAAATCTGCCCGTCAGCGAAAAGACGGCGCTCCGCGTCCGGAAGACAAAATCCGACGGCGCGGCTCGCAAGACCAGAGGCCGTCCGCGCAGCCAGCCCAAAGCCGCTGCGCCCGTCCCTCCGGCCGTCGGCACCCTGGCGCGCACCAAAACCCTTTTACTCGCCGCCCTACGCGTGTGGGAATTGAAACAACGCGTCTCGGAATAGCCGGCGCGCTCATTTCTTTCTCCCTCTCGCGTCAGCGTTGCAGCATTCCGACCTCCGGTTACTCTTGCTGGCAGGAGCGCCCGTAGCTCAGCCGGATAGAGCAACGGATTTCTAATCCGTGGGTCGGAAGTTCGAGTCTTCCCGGGCGTGCTTTGCGCGCGCAGCGCCGCCGCTGGCAGCGTTAGACAGCGCGCTCTGCCACGAATTACTTGCCGAGAGCTTCGGCCACAACGCGCGTTACCTCGGCGATGACGGCGACGCGTTTCTCGATCGGCGCCGCCGAACCATCGGTGTAGATCGTGAGCAGAATCGGCGCGCGCCCGGGTGGTCGCAGTATCGCGATGTCATTCGTCGCGCCGTTGTCGCCGCGACCCGTTTTGTCGCCGACTTTCCAATCTTTCGGCACGCCCGTGCGAATCATGGCGAAGCCAGTCTGGTTGCCCGCCAGCCACGCTTCGAGTTGGTGCCGCGAGGCGACCGATAACACGTCACCGAGGAATAGCGTCTGCAAATCGCGGCACATCGCCGCCGGCGTCGTCGTGTCACGTTCGTCGCCGGCGGCAAATTCATTCAACTCGGGTTCCAGGCGATCACATCGTGTCGCCTGATCACCCAGCATGCGCACAAATTTCGTGAGGCCGGCCGGCCCACCCAGCGAAATGAGCAGAAGATTCGCCGCCGTGTTGTCGCTCTCCTGCAACGCGGCCGCGCACAAATCGCCCAGTTTCATGCCGCCCTCGTTCACGTGCTCTTTCGCTACCGGCGCGTGCTTTTGCAGATCACTTTCGCGATAAGGAAGGAAGCGCGCGAGAGTTTCTTCGCCGGCGTCGACGCGTTTCAAAACCGCGGCCGCAGCGAGCAGCTTGAAGGTGCTGCACATGGCGAAGCGCTCGTCGGCGCGACACGCAACGCGTTTTCCATCCGCGGTATCGAGCGCGACGACGCCGACGCGGCCGCCCGATTCTTTCTCAATTTCTGCGATGCGATTCGCCGGTCCCGCCGTGGCGAGTAAGGTCGCGCAAAGAAGAGCCGCTACCATCGGTGAAAAGCGGGATGCCCTTCTTTCACCGCGACAAATGTGCCCCGGCAGGTCGCGCAAATTTTGCCGCCGCCGCTCAACGTTCCTTCCACCGTGGCGCGATCGCCGCTCGCTTCGACGACTTTGGCCGAAAGCGAAATGGGGCCGTTCGTCGGCGTCGGGCGCAGCAATTTTATCGCGTAGTCTGCCGTCACCGTGCACGGCGGGCGATCATCGCCCGCTTTTTGCATGAGGAAATACGCCGCCGTCCAGTTGCAGTGACAATCGAGCAGTGTGCCGATGATCCCGCCGTTCAGCACGCCGGGAAACGCTTCGTATTTTTTCTGCGGCGTCCATTCCGCCACGACTTCGTCGCCTTTGGGAAAACTGCGCACGCGCACCCCGTCGGCATTTGCCGGGCCGCAACCGAAGCACGCATTCTGCGGCGCGTATTTTTCCTGTAGGGATGGCATCGTGGAATCGGCATCTTGCCGATGAGACATGCGCTGGAAGCGCATGCTACGCTCGAGTGCCGGGATACTCACGCAATTGTGGCCCGGTGTAGAGCGAGCGCGGGCGGATGAGCCGGTTGTGATCGTGCTGCTCGATGACGTGCGCGCACCAGCCGGCGACGCGGGAAGCTGCGAAGATCGGAGTGTTTAACGCGGGATCGAATCCGAACATGGTAAAGACCGGCGCTGCGTAAAGATCGACGTTCGCGCAGAGGTGTTTCTCGCGCTCCATCGTCTCTTCGAGTTTCTCGCAAATCGGCACCCACTGCTCTTTGCCGACGCGCTTCCCGAGATCGCGCGCGATCTCGCGCATGATCGGCACGCGCGAATCGCCACTCTTATAAACGCGATGCCCGAAGCCCATGATCTTCGCTTTCTTCGCCAGCGCCTCCATCATCCATTTCTCCGCGCGATCGGACGTCTTGATGTCGTCGAGCATTTTCATCGACTCTTCGTTGGCGCCGCCGTGCAATGGGCCTTTCAAAGTTCCACACGCGCTCGTCACCGCCGCATACATGTCGGCCAGTGTCGAGGCCGTCACGCGCGCGGCGAAGGTCGAAGCGTTGAATTCGTGATCAGCATACAGAATGAAAATCGTGTCCATCATCCGGATTTGCCATGCCTGCGGCACGCCGCCGTCGAGCTTGTAGAAAAAATTTGCCGCCAGCGTCAGGTCTCTGTTTTCCGGCAACGGATCTTTGCCGTGCTGAATGCGATAACCGTCGGTGATGAGCGTCGACACTTTCGCAATCAACCGCATCGCCTTGCGCACATTCGTCTCGTGCGAATTGTCGTTCAGCTCGGGATCGAACGGTGCGAGCATAGAAACGCCGGTGCGCAGCATATCCATCGGATGGGTGTTCTTCGGCATGAGGCGCAGCAGCTCGTGCACTTCCTTCGGCAGCGCGCGCTCGGCCGCGATGGCGCGCGTGAATTCGCCCAGTTGCGCCATGTTCGGCAGCTCGCCTTTGAGCAATAAATATGCGACTTCTTCGAAGCTCGCCTTCTCCGCCATCTCGTGGATGTCGTAGCCGCGATACATCAAGCCGGCATTCGGATCGACCCAGCAAATTTCGGTTTCGCCCGCGACCACACCGGCAAGGCCGGGACTATAGGTTGGTTTGGTTTCCGTCGTGCTCATAGTTTCTAATTTCGAACGAATTGGAGGCAGCTCCCATCTCGCGCTTCCGGACGCGAATGCTTCGTAGACAGGATTAACAGGATTTTCGGCGAGAGGAAGGACGACGGCAAATCTTCCCGCGTTCAAGTCGCGGACGATTGCGACGCGATCGACCTGCCTCGACCGGAACGGGACACGCGAGCATCGCCCTTTGTCATTACGAGCGAAGTCGAAGAATCTCCCCGTTTCCGGCATCCTGCAAAATCCTGTTCATCCTCGCTCAACCTTGCCCGCGCTCCGTTTTCGGATCGTAATCGAGCAAATCGTAAAGCTCCTGGCGCGTCTGCATTTTTTCGAGGTAAGCGCGCTGGCTGCCATCCGATTTCAAGGCGCCGAAAAATTCGCTTGTCGTCTTCAGTGCCACCCGCAGCGCGCTCTGCGGAAAGATGACCATGCGATAGCCGAGGTCGCTCAATTCCTTCATCGACAGCAGTGGCGATTTGCCGAACTCCGTCATGTTCGCCAGCAGCGGCACTGGCACTTCCTTCGCAAAATCGCGGAACTCTTCTTTCGTCTGCAACGCTTCGGGAAAGATCGCGTCGGCTCCGGCGGCGACGTAAGCCTGCGCGCGTTTCACCGCGCCGTCGAAATTTTCCAGCGCGCGCGCATCCGTCCGCGCGATGATGAGGAAATCTTTGTCGCGGCGCGCGGCGACGGCGGCGCGCAACTTCTCCTCCATGTCAGCCGACGCGATCAGCGATTTGCCGGCGAGATGGCCGCAGCGTTTCGGAAATTCCTGATCTTCGAGATGACAACCCACGAGCCCGGCCGCTTCGAGTTCGCGAATGGTGCGCGCCGCGTTATCCGCGCCGCCGAAACCGGTGTCGGCGTCGACGATCGCGGGAATCTTTACCGCCTGCGCCGCCCAACCCGCGAGCCGCGCGACTTCCGTCAGCGTCAGCAGCCCGATGTCCGGCACGCCCGCCGTCATATTCGAAAGACCGGCGCCGCTAATGTAAACCGCGTCGAAACCAGCGTGCTCCACTTGCCGCGCGAAAGCCGCGTTCGGCACACCCGGCATCGCCACGCAACCTTGCGTGATCAATTCCCGGAGTCGTTTCGCTTTCGTCATCGCCGGCAATTTCCCGTCATTCCGAGCGAAGTCGAGGAACCCCGTTGCGCCGCCGGAAAGGTTCCGCCGCGGGGATCCCTCGATGTCGCTGCGCTCCGCTCGGTCACGGGTAGGGCGAGACTCTGTCGAGCCATCATTCGTTGCGGCTCCGCCGAGCGTCGCCCTACCGGAATGTCGAAGCACGCGCTCACGGCATTTCCAGCAGCTTCATTAAATGCTGCACATTCTTCTGCTCGTCGAACGCCCACGCTGTTTCCAGAACCTTGACGCACTGCTCGCGACCGAGCGCCGGCTCCGCCAGGCTCATGAATTTTCCTTCGAGCTGCTCGTCGCTCACCGGATTCTTCGCGTTGCCGAGTGGATAATCGACGCGTTTGGTCAGCGTACGGCCGTCCTGCAATGTCACGTGCACGATGTTCGCGACCGCTTCCCCATACAGCGCGCTCAGCTCGTCGTTGCGCTGCACTTTTACATTTTCGAGAAAATTCCATATCTTCGGGTCGGCAAAGCGCGCTGGCTGAAATTGCCGTTCGCTCACTTCGCCATCGAGCAACGCGATCGCGGTGATGTAAGGCAAACTGTGATCCGCCGTCTCCCGTGTCTCCGGTTTCCATTTCTCCGGCTCGCTGCCGATGATGTCCACCGACGCGTCGTGCGATTCGATCATAACCGACGCGATCTGCGACACGTCGCCGATCTGTTCGCGCAAAAACATCGCCGCTTCGATCGCGCTCTGGCTGTGATATTCCGCCGGCCAATATTTGATGCTCGTCTTTAAAATCATCGAGGCCGGACCTTCGCCCACGATCGCTTCCGCTGATTTGGTGAAGATTTTCGAGAGATCGCCCAGCGAAACGCCGAGCTGTTTTTCGAATCCCATTTGTCCTTCGAAAATCGGCGCCGGTCCAGTCATGCCCGCGCGCGCCAGCAGCGCCGCGTAAACGCCGTGCCGCGCCGCGTGCGCAAACGCGACGCCTTTCCAATGCGACAACTCGCCCACGCGCGATTGGCGCATGCCCATGCCCGCGACGCCCGCGATGTTCACCGCGTGCCGAGTTTTCTCGGCGTCGAGTTTCATCAACTTCGCGCACGCCAGCGCGGTCGAAAACGCGCCGTAGGTCGGGTGATCCCAGCCGCGCGCGCGAATGCTCGCGGCGTCGCACAAACGGCATTGCACTTCATACGCCAGCGCCGCCGCGGTGATCATTTCCTTCCCGCTCGCGCCGACGCTTTCGCCGATCGCCAGCACCGCGGAGAAATTATCGCTCGGATGCGCCGGCTCCTTCGAAAGATACGTGTCGTTGTAATCGAAATAGCGAATGCAACAGCCATTCGCGAATGCCGCCCAATCCGGCGGCGCCTGGAGCGACGTTCCGATTACCGTCGCACCATGCTTCGCCGAAAAATCCGCCACCACCGTCCGCGCGACCACGCACGGCTCTTCGTTCCAGGCCCCGAGCGCGCAGCCAAACGAATCGATCAACCGGCGCTTAACCTCATGCACCACATTCTTCGAGAGATCCTCGTAGCGAAGCGAAACCGCGAAATCGGCGAGCGTATGAGCGAGTGAATTGGACATAAAATTTGAGCCTGCAACGTGGCGAGGAATCACGGAGGGGCAAGAGAGCGCGCGGACTCTCCCAGTCCGAATCGACCGCGGCAGTCTCAGAAAGGGCGCGAGATCTTCGGCGAAAGCGGTGCTCGTCGAGGCGAGCAGTGACTTCGCCGTTTTGCCGATGACCAACGAGCCGAGGTCGTGCGGGATGCCGCTCTTTTGCTTATTGCCCGCCGGCGGCTGGCGGTGATTATCGGCCGGGAAATGGGAGGGCCGGGATTTCGATGTAGTCAGCGGGAGGCCGGAAAAGCCTTTTCTCCGAGTCGTTGGCCTTTTCCGGCGTGATCGCTTTCACTTCGAAGCGATAACTCTCGGCGTTATTTTCGCTGCGCAAGGTCGCACGCAGGGGGAACAAATTTTTCGCGGCGAGCAGGTCCGGCCATCGTTCTTCGAGCAGACGCGGTCCGAAGTGGCGCTCCTGATTTCGCCGGTAGGAGTGAAAGGGAATCAAGCTGCCCGTCGCCCAAATTTCCATGGTCTCGCCGCGCTGTTGGATCTCGTAGAGCTCGCAGGCGTAACCGAGAATCTTCTCCTTCTTCCCGATCGCTTTCAGGTCGCTCTTCTCGATCGCCGGCATGGACACCGGCGGGATTGCGGGCATTCCGCCGCCCGGATTTGGAAAGACAGGTCGAGCTTCCGTCGGCGCGCTCGCGTTTGTCGGTTTCAGTCGCAGAAAGCTGTGGTTCTGCGGGAAGAGAATCGTAAGCGTACCCGACTTCTGATCGATAATGTCGACCGGATTTGGCAGGTCGTTGCCGATGACTTCGATGCGCAGAGAATCCGCCGAGTTAGTGTAACGCAGCGAAGTCGTGCGATCGCCCTCGACGATGGCGATTTCGATTTTGCCCTCGAATCCCGCCGCGTCGGCCAAGCCTGACGCGCTCACTGTGACGAAGACAGCACCAAGTAAACGACTGAACTTCAAGCTCAGGGAGTAACCGGACTCGGCGGCATGTTGTAGTGAGAGACGTAGCTAATGGCCGAGCCGCCGACGCCATTTACTCCGATGCAGCCGATGGCGATGTTGGCGTTCAAGCCCGTGCCGGTCTGGCTGAAGCCGTAGCAGGTGTTGGCGATCGAGGTCGCGAACAAGCCGTAGGACACGCCATGACTGGTGCCGCTGCACCCCATGGCGACATTGGCGAAAATCCCACGATTGCCGTTACTTTCGCCGTAGCAGTTGGTCGCCGTCTCCGCCGCGATGCCCTGGCTGGCGTTGCTAAGTCCCCAGCAGTTAGTCGCGGTGACGGCATTGATACCCTGGCTGTTGCCGCCCGTCCCGTAACAGTTCATCGCGGTCGTCGCGGTGATGCCGGTGCTGTTCCCGGGCGAATCAGCGCGGCCGCGGCAATTCGTCGCGGAAACGGCATTGATCCCGGACCCAGCGCCATTGGTTTCGCCGTAGCAATCCATCGCCGTGGTGGCGATGATCCCATTGCCTCCGCAATCGTAGGCACTCGAATGGCTAACGTCGTTCGCCGTGATCCCAGCCACGCCAATGACGTTGGCGGTGCAGAATTCCGCGGTGGCGGTGTTCTGCGAGCCCGCGCCGAGATTGATCCCATTAATCTTGCAAGCGGAAACCGAAACTCGGGAGACGAGGACGTTAAAAGGGAGACTACCGGAGTAGGAGATTCCGCTGTTAAATCCTCCACCGCTGAAGGTGCCGCCGCTCTCGGTCACGGTGCCGTTGATGAAGCCATTTTGAATCGTGATGTTCCGGCGTCCGCTGGTCAGCAGAATCCCGGAACCCGCGGGAGCCGCGGCGGTGGAGGAAATGGAGAATCCGCCCAGATCGATCGTGACATTGTCGGCGCTGATCGTGACCGCGTCGCCGCCGGTCACGCCGAGATTGGCGGTCAGGTAATAGCTGCCGGAAACGCTGATCGTAATCGGCGCGGAGGAAATGGGCGTGCGCGCTTCGATTTGGTCTAACGACTTCATGGTCGGCGCCGGTGTGCCCGGGGGATTAAGATCGCCTTGGGCGAAACAGAGCGACGGTAAAACGCAACCCAGCAACAAGAGGCGCAGGAGTTTCATAATGGAACGGAATCCTCTCATAGCGAGTCGCCGATCTGCTGACAATACGTTTTTCTGGAAACTCCGTTTCGCGTAGTCTCTGGCCAGGAGGCGGAGCCATTACCCGGTCAAATGAAACGGAGTCTCCGCGGAAACCGGCGGCGCCCAAACTGGAGTTTGGGCACCAGAGCAAAAACCTCATGCACCACATTCTTCGAGAGATCCTCGTAGCGAAGGGAAACAGCGAAATCAGCGAGCGTATGAGCAAGAGAACGTGTCATAAATTTGGGAGCAGCAATCTGGCGACGAATCGGGACGCAGCAACAATTCCCGCGCGCGAACCTCCGATACCCAGAGAGTTCATTTCGTTACCAGCGAGAACGACATGAACGTAAGGGGCCAATGCAAAATACAAAAAAAAACGGAAACTATCTGGCGATTCTTCCTCGAACAATGCGAAGATCGCGCACATGAAAAACTCACCCATCCTGCTTTTCGCGTTGGGCTTGGTGCTCTCGGCCGGCATGGCGCGCGCGACTTCGAATTATGCCTACGGGCCGGATGAATATGACACGGTCGCGGCCGGCATTTCGCCGGATGGGAAACTGGCGATCACGTCGCATGGCGACGGCGATGATGGCTACGACAATTTTCATCTTTATCTGACGGACGCGATGACGGGGAAGAAGATCGGGCCGCTGACGGAAGTGGCGGAAACGCTGGATACTGGAGCCGACGCGTTCGCGGCAAAGTGGTCGGCGGATTCGCGGCAGGTGACGATCGTTTACCGGGTCGATCGCCACGCGCCGTTGAAAGCCGTTTCTTATCGCATCGCGAATCTGCGAGCGCAGCTCATCAAAGGCCCGTTCGATGTGAAGGCAGACGACCTCATCGCCTACTGGCAGGCGCACAGTTCGAACGCGCAACCGAGCCCGAAGATTTTCGGAACACCGCTCAAGCACGAGTGAGCCGTGCGGGCGGCAGCAGAGGGCCGTGCGTTAGCCAGCCCGATCTTAGCCGACCCGATCTCGCGACCATAAGCAAAGCCGCTTTCCTCATAATCCGCGTCGCTTTTCTCATAAGCGAGACCGCTTTTCTCACAAACGAAGCCGCTCCGCTCATAAGCGACGCGCCTTTGTCGGTAAACGAAGCGCCTTCATCACAATCCAAATCGCGTCGTCTATAAGCCAAGCAACGCCGCTCATAAGCAAAGCCTACCCATCCATAAACAAACCCGCCAATGATAAGAACCGCCCGAGAGAATTTCCAAAGTGCCGCAGAGCTCTCTCAAATCGTCCAATAGTTCTCGTAGCCGCACTCTCTCAGGTCATGAAACCGGACTCTCGCGCGGCATCGGCCATCGCCCGCCCTCTGAGCTCCCGCAAAAGGATGAAGCAACACATTCCGTCGCGCCCTTAATAGACGAAATTTTGTTCGCCTTTAATTACGAACTTTCGTCTAATTCTCGTGAGGCCTTCTCCGTGTGTTCGCCCTTCAACTACTTCCTCCTTCTGTCCTCGCGTACTGTCCTTACGCGTGACTGCATCGATTCTTCAATCACGCCGGCCACTCTCTCATAGTCGGTTGAGCCATGGCAAACCAGTCTACAGCCAAGCAGAATCGCCTTCCATCACTGGATGGTTGGCGAGCCGTGAGTATCGCTATGGTGCTGGGGCACACTGTACGGTGATTCGAGACTTCCCCGTGCGATTGCACCCGTGGTTCAAATGGATCTTCGATGGGGACTTGGGGGTTCGCTGCTTTTTTCTCATTAGCGGTTTGTTAATCACCTGGCTGTTGTTACGTGAAAGGGAGGAACGCGGCACGATCAATTTGCGACATTTCTACGTTAGGCGAGCCCTCCGCATTTTACCGGCCTACTATGCTTTTCTATTAACCATCGCTCTGCTTTCCCTTTTGACTCCGTTTAAGCAGCGCCCATCCGCATGGATCACGAATTTCACATTCACCACTGATTTTCTCGTTAACGGGGAATGGACGACGGGTCATCTTTGGTCGCTCGCGGTTGAAGAACAATTCTACCTATTGTGGCCTGGTCTCTTGTTGTTGAGCATCGCCTTTGATCGAAAGCACAAAAAGCAGATTCTCATTCTCATATTTGTTACCGCATTAACCCTTGCACCAGTAAGCCGAGCGATCAGTTATGTCTTGCGCCGGGATGCGAGCGGCAACCCATTTGCATCGGCGTTTTCTTTTTTTAATTACTTCGATTCAATCGCCATCGGATGCGCCTGCGCATTCGTTCTGATTCACAAGGCAGCTTGGTTGCAAAACCTGCGTAGTTATGCTGCCCACTGGACTAGCGCCGCGCTTTCGCTGATCGCCATCCCGTACATTTTGGGCCGGCTGTTCATCGGTGGAAAGATCATCCTGCCGTTAGGACCTTCGATGGAAGGGGTTGGATTATCAGTCCTTGTGCTGCAAAGCATTGCATCGCCTAAAAAGATGCCGTACGGTCTGCTGAATTTCCCGCTGGTTAGGTTCGTGGGAGTCTTATCGTACTCTCTTTACATTTGGCAGATGATCTTTTGTACTGATCCACATGCTTTCGGACTCAGTCGCGCATGGTGGCTTGGCTTTCCGGCGTGGCTCGCTTCCGCATTCGTAACCGCGTGCCTATCGTATTTCGGTTTTGAGCGGCCGCTGCTGAAGTTGCGACGCAAGTTTCGCGATATTCCGCGTAGGGATGAGCAATTTCAATCTACTCGGGAGCATTAAAGGCGTGAACTCGCTCAATTGGGGAGACGTGATTTCCTATTTTTTTCGGATAGTGCTTTTCCAGCGCTATTCACCGTCGTCTGACTGCTATTTCTGGAATTATAGGTCGCGATAATGCACCTCGACCTCGGATCGGTTCTCAATCTGATTTCTACGGTCGCCATCGTGGGCGCGTTGGTGTTCACCGCTCTGCAAGTGCGCGGCGCGAATCAAACGCGGCGCGATCAAGCGGCGATCGTGATCATTCAAACCACGCAGGACGCGAGTTGGACGCAGTCGCTGAACCTCGTCTCGAGCCTGCCCGAAAACGCAACGATGGAACAGATCCGCCAGCAGGGAGACGCCATGGAACGGGCGCTGTTCGAGCTGGGTATTCGCCTCGAGCCCGTAGGCTACATGATTTTTTGCCGCATCATTACCTTGAACGCAGTGGACGATTTGGTCGGTGGCGTCGCGATGGTGATCTGGTCGCGGGCGAAGGCGTGGACGGAGGATTACCGGAAATCGACGAACAATCCGAAATTCAACGAATGGGTGGAGTGGCTGGCGGACAGGCTCACGGAGAGGCGCGCACGCCTACGGCCCGCTCCCGCGCCGCGACAGTATCGCAATTGGCGCGAGCGGTAGATCGCCGTCAGGGCCTGTGACGACAAGCGAATTGGCTGCGCGAAATGCGGACGCCCGATTCGTCCGTGCACAAGCGCGCAATCCGTGGTTAAGGTTTGTCTGGCATGAGCAAAGTTTTTCCTGACGCCAAGTCTGCGCTCGACCGTCTGCTGCACGACGACATGACGATCGCCGCGGGCGGCTTCGGTTTATGCGGGATTCCGGAAAATTTGATCGCGGCGTTGCGCGACAGTGGCGCGAAGGGATTGACCATCGTGGGCAATAACGCGGGCGTGGATGGCTTCGGCATGGGCGTACTGCTGACGACGCGGCAGGTGAAAAAGGTGATGGCGTCGTATGTGGGCGAGAACAAGGAATTCGAGCGGCAGGTGCTCGCGGGCGAACTGGAGCTGGAGCTGATTCCGCAGGGAACGCTGGCGGAACGTTTGCGCGCGGGTGGCGCGGGCATTCCGGGATTTTACACACGCACCGGGTTCGCGACGAAGCTGACCGAGGGCAAGGAGACGAAGAAATTCGACGGCAAGGAATACGTGCTCGAGCCCGGCATCAAAGCGGAAGTCTCGCTCGTAAAGGCGTGGAAGGGCGACAAATCGGGTAACCTGGTTTTCCGGAAAACGTCGCGCAATTTTAATCCGATGATCGCGACCTGCGGGAAAGTTTGCGTGGCCGAAGTCGAGCATCTGGTGGAAATCGGCGAGCTCGAGCCCGACCAGATTCACACCGCCGGCATCTTCGTCGATCGGATCATTCAGGGGAAAAATTATGAAAAGCGGATCGAGTTCCGCACCGTGCAAGGCGGCGAGATGAAGAAGGCGTCGCCCATTCGCGATCTGATGGCGAAACGCGCCGCGCAGGAATTACGCGACGGCTACTACGTCAACCTCGGCATCGGCATTCCCACGCTGGTGGCGAATTACATTCCCAAAGGCATGGACGTGACGCTGCAATCAGAAAACGGACTCTTAGGCATCGGCCCTTTCCCGACCCCGGGTGACGAGGACGCCGATCTCATCAACGCCGGCAAACAAACGATCACGACGATGCCGGGCTCGGCGTTTTTCTCGAGCGCGGAATCGTTCGCGATGATTCGTGGCGGCCACATCGATCTCGCGATTCTGGGCGCGCTCGAAGTCACCGATCAGGGCGACATCGCGAACTGGATGGTGCCGGGCAAGATGGTGAAAGGTCCGGGCGGGGCGATGGATCTGGTCGCCGGCGTGAAGCGGGTGGTCGCGGTGATGGAACATTGCGCGAAGGACGGTAGCTCGAAGATTTTGAAAAAATGCACGCTGCCGATCACCGGCCTTGGCGTGGTGAATTTGATCATCACCGATCTCTGCGTGTTCGAAGTGAAAAGCGGCGGCGGTTTGGTGCTCACCGAAATTCATTCGGACGCGAGCGTCGATGACATTCGCGCCAAGACCGGCGCGCCGTTCGAGGTCGCGCTGAAAAGCTGATTCCGGGTAGCGGCCGCGTCTCGAGTGCTAGTCGCCGCGTCTCGCGACGGACTTTCCAGTGGTTCCCTTCGTCGGGCGCATCTCACAAAGTTCGCTGCGGTGAGACACCGCAGCCAGCACTCGAGACGCGAGTGCGCTACCCCCGACCCGCGCTTTTCTCATTCGCTCGATCCCTTCCTCGCGGCTAACTTCCGCGCCTATGACCCTCGAACATCCTCTCGACGACGAAGCGCGCGCTTTTCTCCAGGCGGTGGGAGAATTCGGGCAGCGCGAAGTGCTGCCGCACGCGGATCAATGGGATCACGACGAACAATTGCCGCGGGAGATTTTCACCAAGGCCGGCAAGATCGGGCTCATGGGCATGGTCGCGCCGAAGGAATACGGCGGACGCGGTTTAAGTTACATCACGGCGACGCTGGCCGTGAAGCAGCTCGGAAAATGTTACGCGTCGCTGGCGATGGATATCGCGGCCCACAACGCGCTGGCTGTGGGTCAGATCAATTTATTCGGCACCGCCGAGCAGAAGAAAAAATATCTGCCGCGCCTGACCAGCGGCGAGTGGATCGGCGGCTGGGGTTTGACCGAACCGAACGCGGGCAGCGATACCGGCGGCATCGAAACGAAAGCAGAAGCGCAGGGCGACCATTGGCAGATCAACGGGATGAAACATTTCATCACCAGCGGGCGCGTGGCCGATCTGCTGGTCGTGATTGCTACCACCGGTCAGACCGACGCTGGCAAAAACGAGATCAGCGCGTTCATCATGATGAAGGATCAGGTGACGCCGGTGCGGAAAATTCACACCTACGGCATGCGCGCGAGCGAGACGTCTGAGTTGCGCTTCACGAATGCGAAAGCGGAGATTCTCGGCAAACGCGGTCGCGGACGCGAACAGGCGCTCACCGTCCTCGATCGCGGCCGCATCAGCATCGCAGCGCTGGCCGTCGGCATCGCCGAGGCAGCGTTCGATCGCGCGAATTCCTACGCCAACGAGCGCAAGCAATTCGGTCACCCGATCGGAAATTTCCAGGCGATCCAATGGATGCTGGTCGATTCCGCGATGGAACTCGAGGCGAGCGAAGTGATGACGATGCAAGCCGCGCACCTGCAGGACCAGGGGAAAGATTCGACCAAGGAATCGGCCATGGCGAAGTTATTCGCTTCGGAATCGGCGGTAAAAATCTGCGATCGCTCGATGCAGATCCACGGCGGCTACGGTTACAGTCGCGATCTTCCGATCGAGCGTTATCTGCGCGACGCGAAGTTGTGCACGATCGGCGAAGGCACGAGCGAAGTGCAGCGTCTGGTCATCGCGCGCCACGTGTTGAAGGAAGCGAAGCCGCTCAAGCTCGCCCACCGCGAGCCTCGCGCGCCTAACAAGTAATCGAGCGCAGGCGAGAGTATTTTGAGCAGGGAAATCTGCGGATGGCGGTTCCATCCACGCGAAAAAATTGCGCTGGCGATGGCCCTTGTGCTCGTCATCGCTTTCGGTGCGCTGGTGGAAAGGCGCACGGCGCTGCGGCGTCAGCCAGGTTACACCGACCTGACCGTTTTCGCTCGCGCGGCGTGGGCTGTTCGCCACGGCGATAGTCCCTACAATGTCTCCGACGCGAACGGCTGGCATTATCAATACCCGCCCACCTTCGCGATCCTCTTCGTTCCGCTGGCCGACGCGCCGCTCGTTAGCCTACCCGCTCTGCCCGCCGGGGAAAAGCGCATCGCCGCGAATACACCGTGGGGATACGACATCGCCAGCCACGAACAGTTCTACGGACTGCATCGCGACAACTTCCGCTTCTTTTGCATCGTCGGAATCTGGTACTGCATCAGCGTTGCTCTCACTTTCCTGTCGGTGCATCTCCTCGCCTGCGCGTTGGAGAAAAAATCGTTCGCGCAATCTCCGCCGCGCATTCCGGGCGCGCGCGGGCGCTGGTGGTCGCTGCGCGGGCTCTCCTTTCTGACCTGCGCGATTTCGCTCGGCACGGATTGGTCGCGCGGCCAGACGGACGTGCTGATGTTAGCCGCCATCTCGCTCGCTTTTTATCTCGCGGGGCGCAGCCGCGACTGGGTCGCCGGCATCTTTCTGGCGCTCCCCGCCGCCATCAAAATCTTTCCGCTCGTTCTCCTGCTCTACCCTCTCTGGCGCCGCCGCTGGCGCATGGTCGCGGGAATGCTCGCCGGTTTTTTTATTTTTCTGATCGCACTGCCTGTGATCACATTCGGCCCGCGCAAAACAATCGCCTCCTACCAGACTTTGGCGCGTGTCCTGATTGAGCCCGCGCTCGGAGGCGGCCTCGATACCACGCGCGCTCGCGAACTGACCAACATCACCACGGTCGACAATCAATCACTCCTCGCCTGCGTCCATCGGTGGCACTACCGCAACGTTCCGATCACGCATCGACCACCGCAGGCCCCGGCGATGTGGCGCGCGCCCGTTTGCATTTTGGCAGCCATCGCGCTGGCGGGCATTCTGGCGCTTTCACGTCTTCGCAGGCACGATTCCCCGCAGGAAATGCTTATCCTCGGCGGCCTCTTGCTCTGCGTGCCGCTGATCGCGAATCCAATCGTTCATAACTTTTATTACCTGCTCCTGCTTCCGTTACTCAGCGCGCTGATTGATCGCGCCTTGCCAGCGCGCATCGAAAAATTTTCCGACCTGCGCATGCCGTGGCCGGTAATCTTTTTCATGCTGACCGACATGCTCGTGCGTCTCCCGCGAATCGGTGAAATGCTGCGCGACTTCTGCCTGCCCTTGCTGAGCGTGCTCGTCGTGATGACGGCTGGTGGGATCGCCTTGTGGAAACGCACCGAGGCAAAACCCTCGAGCTTGTACGGCGAGCGCTCGCTCGCAGATCGTGTCGCCTAAACCATCGGGCGAAAATGCCCCACGACTTCCTGCAGGCGCTCGCAAATTTGTCCGAGCGAACAAACCTCAGCCGCCTCGAGCAGCGCGGGGAAACAGTTTTCCTCCGTCTCCACCACGGACGCCAATTTCTTGAGCGCGGCCTCCGCTTTCCGCGCATTCTTCGCTTTGAACTTCCGTAGGCGATCGACTTGCAGTTGCTGCTTCTTGCGCGGTGTGCGCGCGAGTTCGAAGTCGGTCATCTCTTCCTGCGCATTGCGATATTTGTTCAGCCCCACGATCGGCCGCGTGCCGTTGTAAATCTGCTGCTCGTACCGATGCGCAGCGTTTTGAATCTGGCTGCGCTGGTAACGATTCTCCACCGCGCCCATCACGCCGCCGAGGCGCTCGATCTCGCGAAACTCCTCGAGAATCGCCACCTCCACCGCGCGCTCGACCGCTTTCATGCCAGGCGACCCGCTCAGCATGTTCATGGTGTGCTTAAAGATGCCTGACTCTTCGAGAAGAATCGCCTGCCCGTGCGCGGCGAGCCGAATCCACTCTTCGCTCGGCGTAGTGAACGGTTCGTCGGCGCTGTTCGAGTGACATGAGTTCGTGCCGTTCATGTAGGAAAGCATCAGCTCCGCCGCCGTGCGCGTGAGATTGTTTTTGAACTCCGCCGCAATGAGCGAGCGACCGCTCGTCTGCGTGTGCACTTTGAACATCTGCGCTTTCTTGCCCGCGCCGAACGCGTCGCGCATGCCGATCGCCCAGATGCGCCGCGACACCCGCGTGAGCGCGATGTATTCGACGTCGAGCCCGCAATCGAGAAAGAACGAAAGCCGCGGCCCGAAATCGTCTACGCTGATGCCGCGCGCCGCCATCATTTCGGCGTAAGCAAAACCATTCGAAAGCGTGTAGGCAGCCTGCTGCACCGGTGTCGAACCCGCTTCGCCGATGTGATAACCACTGATCGAAACCGGATACCAACGCGGCATTTCGCGCGTGGTGTATTCCATCATGTCGGCGAGAAACCGCAGCGACGCTTCCACCGGGAAAATCGTTTCGTTCTGCGCCTGCACTTCCTTGAAAATGTCGGCCTGGATCGTGCCGCGCAGTTTGGGCACGACATCGTTGCCGAACCGCCGCTTCGCCGCCGCGATATACATCGCCATGATGATCGGCGCCGGCCCGCTGATCGTCATCGACGCGGAAAAATCGGGCGAGCCAAGATCGAACCCGTCGTAGAGCCGCACCATGTCCTCGACGGTGTCGACCGCGACGCCGCCCTCGCCGATTTTGCCGAGAATGCCGGGCGCATCGGAGTCGATGCCGTAAAGCGTCGGGCCGTCGAACGCCGTGCTCAGCCGTTTCGAACGCTGGTGCGCGCTGAGAAATTTGAAACGCTGGTTCGTGTCTTCCGCCAGCATCAGTCCCGAGAACAAGCGCGTCGGCTCTTCCGTTTGCACCGGCCTTTTCGCGGGCGTTTTGCCGTGGCCATTTATTTTCGCGTGACCGTTTTTCTGGTAGCTCCCGTCGTCAGCCGGCGCGCTCATCGGCTCGAGATACATTTCGCGATACGCGCCATTCAAAAACGGAAACTCGCCGGGCAATCCGTCGCCCAAAAGATAGCGCGCGATTTCCCCCGGCTCGTCGATCTCCGGCAACGCCAGGCGCGGCAATTTCAAACCCGTCGGCGCCGTTCCCACTGGAATGTCGCGCTTGATCTGCGCCCAACGCGCCGACAATTCCTGCGCAAATTTTTTGTCCGTCCGCGCGCGCTCGACCTCGGCCAGAACGTGCTGGTTGTAATTCTCCACTGCTTCTATGACGCGACCTAGTTTGCTCATTACAAAACTCCAGTTTTATCCGCAGATGAACGCCGATTTCCGCAGATTTCCGATATTCCAATCTGCGTAAATCGGCGAAATCTGCGGACGATCATTTCTTCATTACCAACAGATCACAAAGCTGATCCACGCCGCGATCGCGATGCCGCTTCGCCACCGTCGAAACTAGTTTCTGCGCGCGTTTGTTGCCTTCCAGCCGCCGTTCGATCTCGTTCATCGCCGTCTTCGCGCGCTCGAGATCGCTTTTGTTCACCACGATGATGTCGGCCAGATCCAGCATCGCGATCTTTTGCAGTTGCAAACGCGCGCCGTAATCGGGATTCATCACCAGCACGGTTTGATCGATCAATTTGCTCTGGAATGGCATTGCTTCCTGCCCGGTGCCAACCGTCTCGATGATGACGTAATCGAAATCGCTTTGCGCGAGCAGTCGCAAACAATCTTCCGTCGCCGGCGACAAGCCGCCCGCTTGTCCGCGCGTGGCCATGCTGCGCATGAAGACGCGATCGTTTTGCGAGTTGATCATCGTCGCGCGATCGCCCAGCAGCGCACCCGCGCCGACCACGCTCGGATCGTGCGAGAGAATGGCGATGCGCGATTTCGCGTCGCGTTGCAGCAGCCGCAAAACGAGCTCGTCGATCAAGGTCGTCTTGCCCGCGCCGCCGGGGCCGGTAAAGCCGATGACCTTGGATTTTGCGATTTGCGATTTGCGATTTGCGATTTTGCTCTTCTTCGCGCGTTTGCCATTGGCATAGCTGTCTTCGATCGCGGTCAACTTGCGCGCCAACCTCATGTCGGCGGACTTTCCTGCCGCGCGCTTCGTTTTCTTGCCGTAACGAGCGCGCACCCATTCGGTCATCTCGGTGAGCGACGTGCCCGCGAAAAAAATTTTATCGACGCCGCGCTTCTGCATCACGCGTTGATCATCACTCGTGATCGTGCCGCCACCGCCGCCGAACACCTTGATGTCGCTGGCCCCGCGCTTCTTCAGTTGGCGCACGACTTCGGCAAAAAACTCCACGTGCCCGCCGTTGTAACTGGAGATGCCGACAGCGCGCACATCTTCCTGGATCGCCGCGCGCACGATGTCTTGCGCGTAACGATGGTAGCCAAGATAGACGACTTCGATACCGCGCCGGATGAATTCGAGATTGATGGTGTTGATCGCGCTGTCGTGTCCATCGCAGATCGGGACGGCAGTGAGGACACGAACGGGTGCAGGCATGAGGGCAAAAAGTCTACCGGTAATCGATTGACGGGCAACGGCATTCTGGCCTAGAGACGGAGTCGCGCATGAATGACTTAACGAATAAGCCGCGACCCTTCGCCGCAATCTTTGTCGCATGGCTGGTCGTCGGTATTCTCGATATCAGCTCCGCCTGCTGCATTTGGTTGACGAAAGGCATCCCGATCGCGCATGGCCTGCAAGGGCTCGTGCGGCCGCTCTGCGGACCAAGTGTTTACGATGGGGGATTCGGCACCGCCGCGCTCGGTGTCGCCGCGCATTTTTTCATCGCGCTGGTTGTGGTCACGATCTTCTTTCTCGCCAGCCGCAAGATCGCGGCGCTTACCCAACACGCGTTCATCTTCGGCACGCTCTACGGCATCGCGGTTTACCTCATGATGTATTGGCTGGTGCTTCCAACCGCGTTTCCGAAATTCCGGCACTCGCTCTCGAATGACCCGCTCGCAATCGCGATTCATATCGCGTTGATCGGCCTCCCCACCGCCCTGATCATCCGGCGATTCACCCGTCAAGATTTATGAATAATCCACTCGATTTCACCGGCAAAGTCGTCCTTGTCACCGGCAGCTCGCGCGGCATCGGCGCGGAGACGATCAAGGCTTTCGGCGCGCGCGGTGCCCGGTGCGTCGTCAATTTTATCGCGGATGCCGATGGCAAAAACAAAGCGGAGGCGGACGCCGTCGCTGGATCGTTAGCCGACGCGATCACGGTGGAGTGCGATGTTAGCCGACCCGATCAGGTCGAAGCGATGATGCATCGCATCAGCGAAAAATACGGCGGCCTCGACATTCTCGTGAACAACTCCGGCATCATCCGCGATCGCACACTGAAGAAAATGACGCTGGAAGATTTCGAGAGCGTGCTGCGCGTAAACGTCACCGGCACTTTCCTCGTCACACAAAAGGCGGCGTCGATCCTGCGCACCGGCGGCCGCGTCATCAATCTCTCCAGCGTCAGCGGACAGCTGGGGCTATTCGGACAATCGAATTATTCGTCGAGCAAAGCCGCCATCATCGCGCTGACGAAAGTGGCCGCGCGCGAATTGGCGCGCCAGCAAATCACCGTCAACGCTATCGCTCCGGGATTCATCGACGTCGGCATGAGCAAAGGCCTGCCGGATGAAGTAGCCGAGAATTTCAAAAAACGAATTCCGCTGGGCCGCCTCGGGGACGCGCAGGAAATCGTCAACGCCGCATTGTTCCTCGCTTCACCCATGGCAAGCTACATCACCGGCCACGTGCTGAACGTGAACGGCGGTTATTACATGGGTTAAGAGAGTCGATGGGCGCGAAATCTCTGGCGAAAAAACCCGCGCTGCGAATCCTGACCATCCGCGGCCAGACGGTGGTGCTCGATTCCGACCTCGCGGCCATTTACGGCGTGTCCACCGGCCGTTTCAACGAGGCGGTAAAGCGAAACGTAAAACGTTTTCCACAGGATTTCTCGTTCGTCGTCGATCGGCGGGAGTTTGAGGTTTTGATATCGCAAAATGCGATATCAAAACCTCCCCACGGCGGACGCACGAAGCTTCCGCGCATTTTCACCGAGCACGGCGCACTCATGGCCGCCAGCATTCTCAATAGCGAACGCGCCATCGCCATGAGCGTTTACGTCATCCGCGCCTTCGTCGAACTGCGGGATCGTCTGGCCGCCAACGTGACCATCCTCAAACGCCTCGCCGAAATCGATCACGAACTCCTTCTGCACAACAACGCGCTACAGGAAATTTACGAAAAACTGCAGCCGCTCCTCGCGCCGCCGCCGGAGCCGAAGCGACCGGCCATCGGATTTTCTCCAAACTGATCGGGTCGGCTAAGGGAGATAAATTTTCCCTTCCAGATAAGTGAGCGCGTGGCCGCCGATGCCGACCCGAGCGCCGCGGTCTTCGCAGATGAGATCGCCGCGGCGCGGAGAAATCTGGCGCGCGCGCAGCGTATTTTTTCCGAGTCGCTTCGACCAGTATGGAATCAGCGTGCAATGCGCCGAGCCGGTCACGGGATCTTCCTCGATGCCGACGGCGGGCGCGAAATAGCGCGAAACGAAATCGCACGCGTCGCCCATAGCCGACACGATCACGCCGTGCACAGGCAACGCCTTAATGGCTGCAGAATTCGGCTTGAGCGCCGCCACTTCGGCTTCGCTTTTGAAGATCGCGAGATAATCGCGACCGACCAATAGCTCCGATGGTTTCGCGCCCAGTGCGTTCGTCAACTCGCCGGAAAATTCCGTTGGCTTTGCCGGCCGCGACGGAAAATCCAGCTCCAAAAGGTCACCCTTCCGCGTCACTTTCAATTCGCCGCTTTGCGATTGAAAACACAGCTCGTCGCCGGCGCGGCCACGATGATGGAAGAGCGCGTGCGCCGTCGCCAGTCTCGCGTGCCCACAGAGCTCGATCTCCATCGTGGGTGTAAACCAGCGCAGATGCAAGGCGCCCTCGCGCTCGATCACGAACGCCGTCTCCGCGAGATTATTTTCGTGCGCGATCTGCTGCATTTGCGCGACGGGCAGCCAATCGCTTTCCAGCACGCAAACGCCCGCGGGATTGCCGGCGAAAAATTTGTCGGTGAACGCCAGCACTTCGAAATACGGAATCGTCGGCATGCGCGAATCTCGTCGTCAGCCAGCCCGTTCGGCAAGCCGCGGAATTTTGCGTAGCTTATCGTATGCGATATTCGGTTCTCGATCTTTGCCCGATCATCGACGGCGGCGACGCGGCGCTCGCCTTTCGCCACGCCGTCGATCTCGCGCAACACGTCGAGCGCTGGGGTTATCACCGCTACTGGCTGGCCGAGCATCACAACCTTCCCGGCATCGCCAGCGCGGCTACGTCGGTGGTGATCGCGCATGTCGCCGATGCGACGAAAACCATTCGCGTCGGCGCCGGCGGCATCATGTTATCGAATCACGCGCCGCTCGTCATCGCCGAGCAATTCGGCACGCTCGCATCAATGTTCCCTGGCCGCATTGATCTTGGCCTCGGGCGCGCGCCGGGCAGCGATCAACTCACCGCGCGCGCCATCCGTCGCTTTCCAGGCGGCGATCATTTTCCCGAAGAGCTGGCGGAATTGCGTTCCTACTTCGAGCCGGTCGCGCCGCAACAGCGTTTGCGCGCGGTGCCCGGCGCAGGTTTAGACATCCCGCTGTATTTGCTCGGCTCCAGCGATTTCAGCGCGCGTCTCGCGGCACAACTCGGTTTGCCGTTCGCTTTCGCCTCGCATTTCGCGCCCGATTATCTGCACCGCGCGCTCGAAATTTATCGTGGCGAATTCCAACCGTCGGAGTCGCTCGCGCGACCGCACGCCATCGTCGGCATCGGCCTCTACGCGGCGGAGAGCGACGACGACGCGCGACGCCTGTTCACTTCCGCGCAACTGCAGGGTCTCGCGCTCGTCCGCGGATTTCCGCGCACGCTGCCGCCGCCAGTCGAGCGCGTGGAGTTTCGCGGCGAAGCTGAAGCGCAGGCGATCGCGACCCGCACGCGCTACGCCGTGGTCGGTTCTCCCGAGACGGTGCGGCGACGACTCGTAGAAGTCGTCGAGGAAACGTCAGCCGACGAGTTCATCGCGATGTCGCAAATTTACGATCACACCGCGCGGCTGCGTTCCTACGAAATCGGCGCGCAGATTTTTCGCGAACTCGACGCCGTTGCGATCGGTCGTTAGCCAGCGCGTTCACCAGCGAATTTTTCGATCGCGACAAAGATGCGCTCATCGACGTCATCCTGTGTTTCGCCGTCCGCGCGCAGTTTCGTCTTTGTCACTTGCAGCGAATGATCGCCGCCGTCGACGACGTGCAGGAAATTCGGCGCGCTCATTTCGCCGCGCACCTTTCCCAGCAACTCCAGCGGGCAGAGCGAATCGCGCGTGCCCTGAATGAACAGGATCGGGCTGGCTAATTCTCGCAGCACGGCATCGCGCAGTTTCGTGCGATCACCCATCGCGCAGAGCGGGTAACCAAAACAAATCACGCCGCGCACATTTTCCCCGAGCGCGACGTGGCAGCCCATGCGACCGCCCATGCTCTTGCCGGCGAGAAAAATTTCGCGGCCATCCTTTTGCAATTCGAGCAACGCCGCGCGATGCGCCGCGATAAGCTGTGGCATCGGATCCGGTCGCCGGCGACCCTCGCGCACGTAATCATAATCGAACGTCTGCACGCGCCCGATTTTCTCGAGACGCGCTTTCCAGCGTTGCATCCGCGGATGCGTGCTCGGCGCGCCCGCTCGCGGCGCGAAAAGAAAACTGCTCACACGGCGCCTCCGAACCCGAACGATCGCACGTCAGCCGAGACGATCTTAGACGACACGCTCTAGCCCCGTCCCCAAATCATGGCCACGGCGGTGGTGAGACTGCCGCCCATGTTGAAGGTGATAAATTTTTTGCAATTCTCGATCTGATGCGCGCCGCCCTGTTGCGTGAGCTGCTGATACGCATCGAGCACCTGGCGCACGCCGGTCGCGCCCACCGGATGCCCATCGCCGATCAAACCGCCGCCCGCGTTCACTGGAATTTCGAAACCAATTTTGCCGGTCATTTTTTCGTTACGCACCTGCGGCAGCGCGGTCGCGCCTGTCATGGCCAGCTCGGCGCCTTGGCCGTTTTCGGCGAGGCCGAGAATTTCATAGGCGCAAATTTCCGTGACGGAAAAGCAATCGTGCACTTCCGCGCCATTGAGATCGCGCGGCTTAAGGTTGGCCATCTGGTAGGCTTTGTCGGCGGCTTTACGCGCGGTGGAAAAGGTCGGCGCATCCTTCTTCGCCAGCGCCAGGTAATCGGTCGACAAACCGTAGCCGAGCAATTGCGGCACCTTCGATTTATCGATGCCGTGTTTCGCCAGATATTTCCCGGAGACGAGCACGACAGCGGCGGCGCCGTCGGTGATCTGCGAGCAATCGGAAACTTTCAACGGCGGCGCGACGCTCGGATTTTTGTCCGAAACCTGCGAGGCGGCATCGTAGGTGAGATCGGCGTCGCGCATTTGCGCGAGCGGATTGAGGCGAGCGTGCGCGTAATTCTTGTAGGCGACCCAGGAGAACGCGTCGGCTGATGTGCCGTATTTCTCCATGTAAAGCTGCGCGATGCGGCCGAACAACTTCGGGAACATGAAGTCGCCATACTCCGGGCGTTCGACGTCGAAATCCGCGGCCGCGCCGAGCACATCGCCTCCGTCTTTGCTCGACATCGTCTTCTGTTGCTCGGCGCCGACCACGAGGACGGCGTCGTGAAATCCGCCCATGATCCATTGCGCGGCGAGCACGACGGAGAGCGCGCCGGACGCGCACGCGGCTTCGGTGTGCATGGTCGGAATACCGCGCAATTTCGGATCGATCTCGGGCACGAACGCGCCGAGATGAAGTTGCTTGGTGAACTGACCGGCGTTGAAATTTCCCACCGTCGCCGCTTCGATCTCGGACGGATCGATCTTCGCGTCCGCGATCGCTTTCTGTCCCGCTTCGACGATCACGTCGCGGAGAGCTTTGCCCTCCTTTTTGAGATTGCGCTTAAAGTCGGTGCGGCCGCCGCCGAGGATGTAAACAGGTTCCATAAAATTCGTTTTCGCTTGGATGAATTTACGCAGACGCGACTGCTCAGCAATGGAGCCGGCGCGCCCTCGCGCCGATTTTCCAACTACCGCGCCGCTTGCTTGCGCGGATCGGTCTCGGCGATGATCAAGCTGACAGCGTGCTGGTTAAAACCTTTGAAGCCGCCTTTGCGCTGCAAATTTTCCAGGTGACTGCCGATCGCGCCGTTGGCTTTGAATTCGTCGAACTGCGCGTCGGTGATCGAACTTGCGGCGCGCAATTTCTCGGCGCGCGCAGCTTGGACCGGCCAACGCTCGCCCTCCGTGAACGCCTGTTTCAAGAACGGGAAGTCTGAGAACGGCTTCATCGTTTTGATGCCCTCCTGCGCGAGCTGATCACGCAGCACCGCGTGATCGAAACGGCACTCGAGATGGTGCATGCCGGCTTCGAGAAAACTTTCGCCGTGCAAGCCGCACCAGAGCCCGATGGTGCCGAGCTTCGGCTGCGGCGCGAGCGGACGACGCGAGAAATCGATTTCCACTTCGTCGGGGTTGAGGTCGACGTCATTGAAAATGGTGATGCCTTCGATCGGTTGCTCGACAATTTGCGCGCCCCAGCCCGCTTCCTTGCCGGCGTAGTAACGCTCGCGCCGATGGAAGCCGAGCATGTCCCACGCTTTGATGAGATCGACGAAGCACTCGCGCGACGAACGGAAAGTGTGGTGATCGTGATTCGTCCAGCCGAGGCCGAGCGCATCCTGCCGGCGCTTTTGTTCCACCGCGGCGCGATTGCGCTTCTGCCAATAGTGTCGCTCTTCTTCAAAAACGAGATGACAGGCGAGATCGCGACCGACGAGATCGATCATCTTCTGCAAACGCTCGTGGGCGTGCTTCGTGCCGGCGAGGTCGTCGGCATGCCAGAAGCGGCGGCGCGTTTGCCAGAGCTCGCGCGCGGCAAGATAGGCAGCGAGATCTGGCGCGTGCGGAATGTAACCGCGGTAACCTCGGCGCTCGATGGCGTAGAGCTGCGCGCCGCTTTCGTCGCTCACGAGAAGTTTGCGGAAACGCGAGAGCAGCCCGCCTTCGATCTCGTGCGCGACGTTGTGCACGCTGGCGAATTCCGCGACGAACTCGGGACGAATCGCCAGCGCCGGCGGAAATTTCACATTTGTCGCCGCCAGCAACACGCGCGGCAACATCGCTTCCGGATGCCAGAGCGCTTTGAGCTGGCCGCGATTCTCGCCGAGCGGGTCTTCTGTGAACCCGGCGTCGCGCAAAATTTTCTCGTCGCTCGTCGGCAGCACGATGTGGTCGACCCAATCGAGCAGCAGCGTGCCCGTTTCCTTGCGCATGCGGCGCGAGAGCTCGCGCGCAAAGCTGTTCTGCTCGGTGAACGCGTCGATGCGTTCGATGATGAAATTTTCCGCTTCGTAGCAGAGCGGCCAATCAAATTTGCCTTCTGCCTCCCGTTGTTGCCGTTCGCTCAACGTCGCTGTCGTCATAGACAATAACTTTGCCTCAAAATTCGCCGCCTGTCATCCGGCGAGGCGAATGAGCGCGTCGTCTATTTCGCCGGTAAACTCATCCGCAAATTCGCTATCCCGCGCCGGCGCGCGCAAGATGAATCCGCGCAAGATCACGAGAGGAAAGCGCAACGCCAGACCCATAGACGACGCGATCTCGGCGAAGAAACTCGCCGAGTTCAGCGCGCGTCGTGGGAGAAAACCTTGGCCACCAATGCCTGAAAGCGGGGCTCGTCGCGTAATGGATCGAAGAGCGGATCGACTTTTATCCAGGCAATATCCACTCCTTGATCACTCTCGTACGATTGCTCGAGATCGTCGATCGCTTTGCCCTTCTCGCCGAGCCCGATCTCTACGATCGCAGGAAGATAGCGGCGGACGAATTGCCTTTTACTCGCCTCGTTCAGTTGTCGCAGCATTTCCTTTGCCTCCTGCATTCTGCCGACTCGCGCGTAGGCATAGCCAAGCAAGCCCAGCATCTGCGGATCACTATCCAGGGCGCGCGCCTTCTCCAGTTCCACGATGCCCGCCTTCACGTCGCCTTTGAGCACGAGTGCTTCACCCAGATTCCAGAGCGCGTAGGCAAAATTACCATCCAGCGCGAGCGTCTTGCGCAGTTGCGCGATCGCTTCGTCATAGCGCCGGGCGAAAATCAAATCGTTCCCGAGATCGGCATTGATAATGAGCGAGAGCGGATCCAGCTCGATCGCCTTTTTCGCTTCCGTCATGGCTTCGTCGAAGCGACCGAGAGTCAGCAACACCGTGTTACCAAACCAATGATGCGCCGTCGCATTATTGGGATCGAGTGCGATCGCCTTCCGGTACTCCTGCTCCGATCGGGCAAAATTCATTTCGCTGTTGTTCAGGATCAAACCCAGCGCGCAGTGCGCCGACGATGAGGTTTGATCCAGCGCGATGGCGCGCTCCGCCGCCGCTTTCGCCTGCGGGAAACTTTCTCTCGGGCTGGCCGCAGCGAAGCCAGACATCAACGCATAAGTCTCCGCCAGGGCGGCGTACGCTTCGGAGTAATTGGGATCGATCTTGGTCGCCTGCTCGAAGTAGTCCCGCGCCGTTTTCAGATCGTCACCGGTGCGCTTGTTCCAAAAAAAGCGGCCTTTCAAATAGAGCTGATACGCTTCGGTATTTTCCGTCGGTCGCCTGGCGATGGCGCGCTTTTCCGAGCCGGTGAGTTTTGCCTCGAGATAGGAGGCGATGGTTTGCGCAACCTCGCTCTCCACTCCGAAGATATCGATCAGCTTGCGATCGTAGGTTTCGGCCCACAGTTGGGTATCGCCGAGCGCGTTGATGAGCTGCACGCTGATGCGCACTTCGTTGCCCGCTTTCTGCACGCTGCCTTCGAGGATATGGGCGACGCCCAACTTTTGCGCGATGTCGCGCAAATTATCCGGCGCGCTCTTGTACTTCTCCGTCGACGTGCGCGAGATCACTTTCAAGTCGGCCACGTGCGCCAGGCGGGTGAGAATTTCATCCTGCACGCCTTCGGCAAAGTAAGCGTTATCTGGATCGCGGCTCAGATTGTCGAAGGGCAGGACAGCGATCGATTTTTGCGGAATGATCGCGTCGGCTGACGGCGAGGATTCCTTCGGCTTGGCAGCCGAGTCGTTCATCAGCCGCGGCTTTAAGATTTGGAAGCAGAACATGCTCGCGGCGATCACAGCCAGCGCGATCGTGCTTCCCACCAATTTGCGTCCTCGGCGCGGCGTGGTGGATTCGGAGACATCCGCCTCGCGCTTGATTCCTTCCGGTGTAATCTCAAACGCCCACGAGAGCACCAGCGCGATCGGAAACCCGAGCGCCAACACCAGCACCACCAGACGCACCGCCCAGTTCGGCACGTCGAAAAACGGAAAGACCTGCGTCGCGATCTGAATGAGCAGCCAGCCCACCACCGCATAGGCGACCGCTATCTTATAGACATTTCGCCGCTTTAGCTCGGCGAAGAAGTTGTCGATCTTCACTTGGGCCCTAAGGAAAGTCCATCTCTAAATCATACCCTCCCGGAGTAACACCGTGAGATTCCAAAAAACGTTTCAGCATTTTGTCTGACTCCTGTTTTAGTCGGACCGCTTGAACGTTACATAGCTGCTTGACGTCACTAAAATACTTATCAGGGAATACCGGACGCTGAACCTCCCACTCGGTTTCACCGTCGTCGAATACCGTTACAAAGACTCTTGAAACGAAATTCGGTTTGAAGAGTTTTGTTGCAACCTCTTCCTCCCAGGAGCGGTCCTTGTGCGCATGAAGGTGATGCCGCATCTCTACCAGTCGGTCGTGGAGTGCCTGATCGCGTTGCTGGTCGAACTGCTTGAACTTCGCGCCAATCGCTGAGACCCCCTTATTTTGTGTAAAGGACCGCGCGTACGCCACAACGACGCCTGTCCACAAACCGAAAAATACATCCGTGTTACGGTGTTCTGTCGGAAGCGACAGTGCTAGGTCGCAAAGCGCCCGAACTTCTCTGAGGTGTAGTTGCGCCCAATACAGCGCAGTCAGCTTTTTGAATATCTTCATTGCGATTCTCAAGGTGTCGTCTGCATTTTATTGAGCAGACGAAGAACGAGCGGATGTCGAGCAAACCCCGGCAAGATGCGGAGCTGTTCGATGTATCGACGAACGTCATAGTCTCGCTTTTCGGCGTACGCAGCTTCTGCTTTTTCGATGAGGCGAAGCATTTTCTTAAAATCGTGCGCGTGCTCCGCACCCGATAATGGAACGGAAAGAACAAATGGCTGCTTGTTCCGGCCGAACCAGCCTTGAAGCGGCCCAGCGGCAGCCGCTTTTTTGATCTCACCAATTTCGGTGCGCTCGTTTTCGGTCGCGGCTTTTGCTTCGGCCTGTTTGATTACATTCATTGCCTTTGCGCGATCGCCCACCTCGATGCAGATGCGAGCGGATAAACAGTCAGCGGTGTAATCGCCAAGATTCGCCTGCGCAATCGCTTCGAGCTTCGCGACAACATTTGCGGCGGTGCGCTTCCCATCACGAAACAGAATCAGAGCGCGATTGAACGTGGCTTCCGGATGAGCAGGATCACTCGGGAGCGCTTCCATCAAAAAAGCCAAGGCTTTTTCCTTTTGACCTACATCGAGCAACGATACGGCGCGATTATTCAAACTGTCCGCAGCAACAAGAGACGGATCAGGTTTAGAGCGACTGTATTCCTCGTGATGAACGTCCTTGTAAATATCGATCAACCGGGAGGCAACCACGCCTAGATCATTCAGCCGATTCGAAGGATCGGATCGAAAGCAGTGTCGAAGAATCTCGTAGATGCCTTCCGGCATTTGCGGCAACCCGCGCGCCTTAAGCAACGCTCGATCTCGAAAAGCAGCGAGGTGTGCTTTTGCGTGCACACCAGACTTCAAAACGACACCGCCGGTAAACATCTCAAGAACCGAGAGCCCCCAACTCCACACATCCGCGCCTGCAGTGACGCGCAACTTATTCTCTTGTTCTGGCGACCAGTACGCGGGTGTGCCGCCAGCAAATTCAGCGGACACGCGCGATTGCGCGTCTTGCGCGGCGACGCGTGCTGCGCGCGCCAGCCCGAAATCGGTTACCTTTGCAGTGGCATCGGATGTCATCAGGATGTTGCCAGGTTTGACATCTTGATGAACGAACTTCCGTTTGTGTGCGTAATCTAATCCCCAAGCTGTTTGAATTGCGATGTCGAGTATTCGAGCGAACGCAACTTCTTCGCCGCCTCGGTAAAGCTGGCGCGTCATTATCGCCTCCCGCAACGTTCCGCCTTCGACAAATTCTGCGAAGACGTACATGTGGTTCTGTAATCGCCGAACGTAATAACATGTCGCAATGTGTGAATGTAGTCCCAAGTTAATCCACACGTCGCATTCAAGATCAAAACCTCGTTGCGCTTGCTCTATCTGGAGCAGATTGGAAAGTGGGCATTTCATCGCGAGCGGGATATCCCATTCAATATGTTGCACCTTAAACACGACGCCCATCCCGCCTTGGAATGCGGCGAGCACGCGGTACTTCTCTGCGAAAATCGAACCGATCTGCGGAAAAGTGTTTTTCATTTCCCTTAGAACCCAGTTTGTTGCAGCTTTCGCAACATCTCGGCCGCGTATTCACCCTGCTTGGAATTCGGGACGAGCCGCACTACGTGTTCTAAGTCGATTTTGGCTGGCTTGAGTTTACCTAGTCGGAAGAACGAATCTCCACGGTAAAGAAGCGCTGTTGTATTGTTGGGCGACCGCCGCAAGACTTCGTTCGCATTCCTAATAGTTGGTCTGTAATTACCGGACTTGTAGTTGATCTTTGTAGCTAAGAGTCGCGCGTCGACATATTGAGGATCCTGTTCCTCGATCTTAATTAGATCCAACACCGCACCACCAACGTTCCCTAAGTGGTATTGCGCATCTGCCCTGACGATCAGAGCATTCTTGCTTATCGGGTCGCTTGGTTTCGCCTCTAAACACTCAGATGCATCGAGAATTGCCTCTTGGAATCGGGATAGCTGCCGATTACATTCGGCGCGCACGACGAGTCCCGACGCGTCTTTCGGCAAAAGTTCAAGTAGCAGGTCTGCTTGGCGCTTGGCCAACGCGTAGCGTTTAGCGCGTAAGCAGGCCTCACAGCTCTTTCGGAGTTCCGATGCTCGCTCGTCGCGAGTCGGCACCGCAATTGCACGAATCTGTTCCGGCTTGATCTGAACAGGCGTTTGCACTTGATCGCTCTTTGCTCCCTTCAAACGATCGATCTCACGAATGCTTCGGATTCGCGCCAATATGCCGGATAGCGCAAGTGATGGCGCCTGTTCGACATAATGAAACCACGGCGGTCCTGCTTTTGTGTAATGCTCAGCGGAAACTGGCGTGGGTGGAACGTCACGACCGGTGATGCGCTTAAATGTAACGGTGTCTACGATTCGAATTGTCAACCGCACGAGACTTTCTTGATCCCAGGTTTGGTAGCCGTACTGATCTTCAAAAATCTGCTGTCGGATTGAGCCGCCGGCGGCGATACCCAGCTCGATGTCGTCTTCTGGTCTGTGTCCACGGGGCATGAACCTGATATCGCCGGTTCGGAAGGGCTTCTGAAATTCCCCACGTTGCTTTCTTTCTTCCTCGCGCTTAACGAGCTCCTTCAGTCGACGCTCCACAGCGTGTGGATCTTCATCCGGAAACAGTCCCTCACGCGCGTCGTAGACGCCGATCTGAATTCCGCCGAATTTCGCTTCGTCTGTCACCTGTTCTTCTACGGTGTAGCCCTTGCCTAGCGGCATGGCGACAAACTGCTTAACTCGCCCACTGAGCGAATTAATTCCATCCAGCCATTTTTGGTCTGGAATGACGAGGTAATCCTGTTTGTGAGCGCGAATTGCATCAGTGAACCCTTCGCCGGTAACAGCATTAATGTTCCCGACGGCAATTTTCGCGGATGCTGCGTGCCACTTGTGTCCAGAAAACTCCAGGAACATCGCTTCTCGCTGGTGCATTGGAATGAAAAATCCGCCGGCTTTGAGCCAGTGTTGCGGCACTTTGTCTGCGTAATCTTGGACTCTGAATATGGGAAAAGGGTCTTTGAAGCCCGGCGGCAGCGGATAATCTTTTCCGTCCTCTGGCACTCTAAGCGTCCTTCGAAACGTCACTGAAAAAAAGCGGCCGACGCGAAGCCGGTTTTTATCGATCACCACTGCCGCGGATTGCCGCAACGAAGAGCGATTTAGAAAGAGCGCTGCAGCCTCACGAATAATTGTGACCATTCGAGGCGCATCCAAATCTTTGCCGGCTTGTGGAAGCTGACTTATCGCAGAAACAAGGTGTCGGCGTGCTGATTCAGCCAGATACGAATCGGCAGCTCCCGACAGCACTTTGTAGAGCGAATCTGCAAATGTGACGGAGTCGTAGTCGTCACACGCCTTGCGAATGCGATCCGCTTCTCGTTCAGCGAGCAAGAGTAGATTGCTCAGCTCCGGGCGTTCTTCAGTGATTGACCAAAACAGTTCGACGGTGAGCACACCAACCGCCGGAAACTCCACAGCCTCGGCAGCGGTGGTTAATTTCGCCAGCAACTTATCAACTGAGCGAGTCTGAATTGTTGTCATGCTGTTCTCTTACGGTGTAGCGGGAAATCCGTACACCGCCGGGAGAGACTATTTTTCTTGTCCGATGTCTGGTTTCGACGCTAAGAGCCCTTTCGAATCGATCCCACCGTACCCGCGTTCCGATAAGAACGAGCGGACTTGCCGCAAAGCCGGTTGCGCTAACTTGTAAACGCCTTGCTTTGAGATGCCGAGTTCGCGACCAATCTCTTCGTACGTTCTGCCCGCTTGAATTGACGTGAGCACGACTTGAAGCCGCCGCGGCAATCGCACAATCGCCTCTCGAAGAAGCGCAGCTGACTCTGAGCGTCGTGCACCGAGGCGCACATCAGCCGTTTCGTCGGCGTACTTTCCTTCGATTTGCGTTGATTGCTCGTCAGATGAAGGCGAATGGAGGGGGCTGGGGAACACCTCGGCTCGACGAACCTGCTTCTCGTAAAAATCATTCAGGCGATTGCGTATCGCGGCCGAAGCGTAGGAAACGAAGTTGCCGCGTGACGCGTCGAACGAACGAGCTGCGCTCAACAGCGCTAGCCGTCCTTCGGAGACGAGCTCGTCATGCGACGCATTTGGAACGTTGTGGTATTCGAGCGCGATGGTTTCAACGAGAGGCAAATAGGTCTCCGCGAGACGCGAACCGTTTTCGTGTTTCTCAGCGGACTCACCCATTTAGGTACGCCGATCTTGTTGGCGCGCAGCGCGTCTCTGCTCGCCTTTTGGTGGACTGTTGTAAGCGTTGCGCCGTTTCAGCTCCGCGAAGAAATTGTGCATGAGGTTGCGCGCGCAGCATACACACAGGCGGGGCGCCGGGACAAGCCGCGCCGCTTCGCGATCGCGCAGGAAAAAAAGCGCCCGCTGTTGGCGCAGCGGGCGGCGAGGTGAACCGCCGGTCAGCTGTTAAAGACAGCCGACACGATGTCGCTGGGCTGGCGCATCTCCCGGTCGCCCATCGCCCCGGCACTGCCGCGTTTGCTTTCTGCCGGCCCGCCGTAGCCAGCGATGCCCCAGCCATAGCCGTCTGTAACCCAAAGGCAGCTTTCTGCTTTTCCACCACAGAACCCATTTTTCCGGCCAACAGACAGCATTCACCGGCCCGCAGCCTCCTCCCCGGCCTCGACCGCCGGCGTTTGACCAGCCACTGGCGGCTGCGCGCCGTCAACCCTCAGCAGCCCGCCGCCCGCTGCCAGCGAATCCCTCCCGGCCGCCCGCGACTTCCAGGAAACAGAAAGCAGTCGCGCCACGACAAAAAGCGATTGTCGGCCGAATCCGCCGGCGGTAGAGGGAAAACCCGCCGGGGAAGAGCCTCCAACCCCACCAGGGCCAAAGGACATTCTTCCTTCCGGCCCTCCTCGCCAGCGGCTCCGACATCCGCACCGTGCAGGAGCTGCTCGGACACAAAGACATCTCCACCACCATAATCTACACCCACGTCCTCAACCGCCCCGGCCTCGGCGTCCGCAGCCCGCTGGACGACACCACCCTCGACCTATGAACGCCCAACAAAACATTGTGTTATACGAAAGATTGTTCGCCTTTAATTGCGAACTTTCGTCTAATTTTCGTTTGATGACTGCGCGCGCTCTGGTACATCTCGCGGTTGCAAATGTGCTCTTCAGCACAGCCCTTGCCGGGCAACACGACGATCTCGCAGCATGGGCGAAGCGCGACAAGGCCAGTTCCCACGAGTTCGTTACTGATCTCAGTCGGTGCAAGAGCGCGCCGCAAGTCGCACTCGCTCTGCGAGCAAGCAGTGCGCGTCAGCACAAACTCACCAGCGATCTGATAGAGCTCGTTCACCGATATCCTGAGTTACGTTACGTTCCCGAGCTTGGCCTCACGAACGAAGGCTTTCGTAAGTGGGCCGAGGCCCATCCCCAAGCCGCGGTTAAGCGCGCAGCGCTCAACGAACCCATGAAGATTAGCCAAGACCTGCGTGCCTATACTGCTAGTCTCGAGAATATACCCGAGTCAAAAGCTAGCGTGAGGACACTCGCGCAGCACCGAGACGATCCTGACGTGATCGTCGCAACTCGCGAGCTTCGAGCGGTACTCGACGATAATGAGAAGCGCCTTCTCTCCACATTTCGATGAAGTCATCTAACCAATCGATGGAGCGAACCGCCGCCCGCTGCGCATTTTCATTTTTTATGACTAAAACCCGTTCATTGCAATTCACGCGCGCTCTCGGCGGCGGTCGCTCATCTCCGTCTCGTTAGGCCTATGCCGCTTCCCGGGGAGTCCATAGACATGCAGCGATACCGCCTTCTAAAGGAGCTGTCTGTTACGACATACCCAGCGTTTAACACTGCCGATACACCGCGAGATGACATGCGAGCATATAAAGGGCTTCTGGATGCCGGCTACATGCAAGGCGACTTCGTTCCTGACCAGCAGGGTTTCCCGGAAGTATTCGGTGGTCTCGCGATCACTCACTCCGGCCGCGATTACCTTCGAGAGCTCGAGACATCTCTGTTTCACTCCGCGCGTCCCGGCTTTTTCAGTCGACATCGCACAGCTATCCTTTCGTGGTTCCTCGGAATTCTCGCGACCATCATTTCGGGAGTTATTGTATGGCTCTTGACACACTAAGGCCTAACCACGCGATGCAGCGAACCGCTGGCTCGCCACGGCCGGTCCGTCCTACGGCAGACCGGCGTACGCTCAAGTTTTCCATGACTCAGACCTCTTCTCCCGCCGCCACGCGCGTTGATTCACTCGCGCCCGTTCGCTTACCGCTACCCTCGCGGCTTCTCCGTCTATCCCGCGGCCTCCCGGCACGCGATCTTCTCGCCAGTCGCAGACTCGCCGGGGAGAGCCGTGGCTCATCTTGTTCTCGTTAGGCCTAAATGCACCTTAACATAAATCGGCCCGGTTAGCGCTTGACCAGCGATTTCTTTGTCCGATAGCCTGCGCCATCAACATGCGAGTCGAAGCGCTGCTTCGACGTGGCTCGCCCGGAAGGGGCTTTGGGTTCGAGACGAGCTGCCAGTCAATTCAACCAAACAAACCAACTCAGTATGAAACACAAACTCGCACCATTGTTAGTTATCGCCGCCGTTGCTCTCGCTTTCATCCCAAGCGTTCGCGCGCAGGACAACGACGCCATCAAAACCAAGCTCAAGCAAATCGAAGACGACTGGGCGAAATCGGCCATGGACAAAGACCACGGCGCTGCTTTCGTGGGCACTACGCTGGCCGACGATTACGCCGGGGTTAGTTCCAAAGGGAAACATCAAAACAAAGCCGACTACGTCGACGAAACCAAGGCCAGCACCGACACCATGAGCTCAGGCGCCAACTCCAACATGGAAGTGCGCGTTTACGCGCCGAACCTGGCCACCGTCACCGGGGACTACACCGAAAAAGGCAAAGACAAGAGCGGCAAATCATTCAGCCACACCTACATTTGGGTCGACACCTTTATGGAGCGCAACGGCAAATGGGAATGCATCGCCGAAGGCTCTAACCTTGAAACCGCCAAGAAATAATCGTTAAACGCCGCTCCCACGAGGCGGTGGCCCTTCCGCCATCGCACTCTCGCGGGGCAGGTCAATCTTCGCGTCACGACGCAAGAGGTCCAACCTCAACCCCCGCCCCCCAGTGCTGGTCGCCCGGAGGTGGCTCATTCCAGATCGACGCATCGGGACCATGGTGGAATCCGATCCTGTGACTGCGTTGATCTGCGGACTTGAGTTGGCTGCTGTGCTTGAGGGATAGCGGAGACGCTTTACCCTGCTGGAATGATATCACTTCGAAATATTCTTGTTGTGTCAGCGATATCGCTGGCTGCGTCGACTCTCGCGCTGGCCGGCGATAGTGCGAGTGGAACGGTCAATCTCAAAACCGCCAAGGGGGCATTCAAATATGGGTTTCTGGTCCGCGGGCCGGATGAGATGGACCCCAGCAAGATCATCCTGCGAATCTTGCTGTCGAGTGTCGACATCGGTGCCAAAATCAAGGCGGCCAAGACGTTTTCCGACGCCAATATGGCGCTGGAGGATGGCGTCGAGGTCGATTTCAGCGATGCCAGCCATCTCGGCTACGCAGTCCGGTTGAATCACGAGCTTGTGCAATATTCCGGCGGCACCGATAGGGAGGCGTTTACGCTCACGACGAACAAGCCGGACCATCTCGCGGGCAAGTTGCATATCAACGATACCGCGGCCGATGGTCCGAATGTCGATGCAACATTCGATCTCACCCTCGTGAAGACATTCACGAGTGCGCGCTAGGCGATTGACCGGCTGCCGGAATTAGAGCGTGCGGTGCCATGATTTCCATCTCTGCAGCTTCAGCGTTTTGAAGAATGGCGCCGAGAGCGAAGCCCTAACAAAGGCAATGGAGCTGATCGCGAGCCGCCGTACGATCGAGTTTCACAGGATTCGATCCTCAATCCGCAGCCACGCGCGTTGATTCGCATTGCCCAATGCTCACCCTTCGGGCTACGGTCCATGTCGCGCCGCTCCCCGCGGGTTCCATTCTCGCCAGCGATGGCTGATCTTGTTCTCGTTAGATAACACCCACTTCACATAGTCGTTATTGACAGCGCGTACGTCGCCGTAGTAGTCATTCGTCATGAGTGACACCGTCCGTCTCAAATATCTGCGTATTGCTCTCGTGCTCGTCGGCATCATTTTCCTGTTCGGCATTTACCTGCTGATGATCGTGTGGCCATCAGGTTGGACATGGCACAGCGGCCATTCTGACTACCCGCTCATGATCGTGGGCGTTTACGCCACGCTGGGCGTCTTCCTTCTCCTCGCCGCGCGCGATCCGCTGGCGCATCGCAGTCTCATCTGGTTTACCGTCTGGTCGAGCGTCGTTCACGGCGGCATCATGGCCGTGCAAGCACTTTCCCCGCACAGCCACGCTCATTTCGTCGGAGATGTTCCTGCGCTTTTCATCGTCGCTATCGTGCTCGCGATATTGACTCCGCGTGGAGATCAAGCAGCCAGCAGCCACGCCAAGGCCTAACCATGCGGTGCAGCCCACCACTGGCCGGGACGTAGGCTCAGGTTTCTAATAACTCAAGCCTTTCAGCCGATACCACACGCGTTGATTCGCTCGCGCACTCGCTCAGCCTTCGGCCTTACAGTCGACGTGACGTCACGGCTCGCCAGTCCGTTCCATTCTCGCCAGCGGTGGCTGATCTTGTTCTCGCTAGGCCATGAAAGACCGTGTCCTTAATATCACATTTCTCGTCGCTGCTGCTTTGGCCACGGCCACTGCAACCGACCTCAGCCCCGCACAACGCGCACACAAAAACCGCGATTTACGCGGCCCGGCCCGACTATCCGCCCGAGGCACGTCTTAGGCATCTCACAGGAGCAGGCATTTTCGAGAGCCGAGTGCGGCCCGATGGCACGGTCTCGAGCGCCACTGTCATCCAAAGCACTGGGCATGCGATCTTGGCCGTGCAGCGATCGAAGCTTTGCGCAAATGGAGATATTGGCCCGGAACAGTAAAGATTGTTCGGACGCCTATGAACTTTACGATGTCTCCCCCGTTGATAGCGCGATATGGGTCCAGCCAGACAATGAAGCTCACTCCGAAAGCGTTCACGAGCAGGCTGTCCGCCGCTTGGCTTCCAGGAAGCAATGCGCATCGACTCGCGGCCTTGCAGGCCCGAATCTTTGCGGAAGGCGCGGGACTAGAACCCGTAGATGATAGCAAAGCTGACGTTGTTCTCTCTCAGAAAGATCTTGCTGCTGCCGCCGGCTAGTTCGAAGTTGGAAAAATGGTCAAAACCGATGCTGCCGAGATCGATATATTGGTACTGGGCTCTCGCGCTCCAATGATTGGTGAGCGCGTATTGGAGACCGCCGCCTACGAACCAGCCGACGTTGGTGTCGCTCGCGCGCCGAAATTCGTTGAAGTCATCGAGTTCGGAGATTCGCTGATTAAACTCGAGATCACCCACTGCCAGTCCTCCAGTTACATAGGGTAACCACTTGCAGAAAGCGTAGCCGATGCGCGGCCCCACCGTTAGCAGGTAATGAGTCTTAAAAGACGTCGATTCAAAATAACCAGATGGCAGCCTATCACTTGGTGTCGAAAACTCTGATCCCCTCGAATTTCGCAACCAGAGGTAACCACCGGCAGCCTCCACACCCAAAACCAAGTGGTTGAATTGATAGTTGTAACCGAATAGGCCGCCTAACTCCGCCCCGCTCGTATCTAACGCCTGTCCGGCATGATCTTCGATTGCGCGTGCGTCCCGTCCTTCGTCTTCAGTGACATGTATACTGGAATGGATATTCCCATACTTGTATCCGCCAAAGCCACCGATAT
>JALYTV010000047.1 GCA_030854105.1 Verrucomicrobiota bacterium
CGGATTGAGCGAGCGGCGCGACAGCGTCGTCGGCAGCCCGATGAAAAAAACGCTCAGCGGCGGCGAGCGCAAACGACTCAACATCGGGCTGGATATGATCGGGTCGGCTGACGTTTATCTGTTCGACGAACCGACGTCGGGATTGAGCTCGAAAGATTCCGAGCACGTCATCGAAATCATTCGCTCGATGGCGCACAACAAAATTATCGTCGTCACCATTCACCAGCCGAGCTCGAAACTTTTCCAAATGTTTCACAAGGCGATCCTGCTGGATAAAGGCGGGCGGCTTGTTTTTTTCGGCACGCCCACGGAAATGCTGCGCTACTTCGCGGAGGCGGAGCACCAGCACCAGTTCGGCGCCGAACTCGGCGCCTGTCCGTCGTGCGGCACGACGCGGCCGGAATTTATTTTCGACGTGCTCGAAACGCCGCTGCGCGATCTGAGCGGCGACATTATTTACGAGGAGAACCAGCGCGGTCAGCTCGTGCCCGCGCGGCGTTATTCGCCGGAATTCTGGCGCGATAAATACGAAGCGTTCCGGCTGATCCAGGACGTGAAACAGATTTCGCTGCAGAAGGAGCCAGTCGTGCCGCTGACTTCGGTGGTGCCGCTGAAACGTCGCCGGCGCCAGCCGATTCGCTGGCGCGATGAATGGACGCAACTGCGCACGCTGTTGCGGCGCGCGTTCATCAGCAAGCTGCGCAACCGCGCGAATCTCGTTATCACCATCGGCGTCGCGCCGGTGCTGGCGTTTTTGATCGCATCCATTCTGCGCTACTCCGACAGCGGCACGTATGATTTCGCGTCGGCGTATCACATTCCGACGTTTCTTTTTCTCTCGCTCATCGTGGCGATGTTCCTCGGCCTGACCAACAGCGCGGACGACATCATTCGCGATCGGCCGGTGCTGCAACGCGAGCGCAATCTCAACGTGCGCCTCGCCTATTACGTCTTCGCGAAAACGCTTTCGCTCGGCGTCTTCGCGCTCGTGCAGTGCGTCCTTTTCGTCCTCATCGGCAATTACATTCTCTCCATTCGCGGCATGTTCTGGATCGATCTCGGCATCGTGTTCATGACGGCGCTCGGCGGCATTTCGCTCGGCCTCGTCATCTCGTCGCTGGTCACCGACGCGAAGACGGCGGCGAATATCGTACCGCTGGTTTTGATACCGCAGATCATCATGGGCGGCGCGCTCATCAAGTATGAAGACATGAATCGCAACCTCGGGTTGGTCTACACCTTCTCGCGCTGGTTCAGCGAACATCCGACGGCCGACCAAGGCAAAAAGATGAGCAGCAAAATGCAGGTGCCGTTCGTCTGCCAATTCATCGCCATGCGCTGGTCGTACGAAGAGCTGATCGTGGCGCAGGCGAAATTGAATCCGCTCACGCGCCGGCAGGAACGCGCGCAGGCGGAGATCGACGCCATCGTGGCGCAAAAGGAAATGACGCCGGCGAGCCGACGTCGCCTGACCGAGCTGAAGGATGCGCTGGCGGTGCTCTCGGGTTTGGAAGCGAACAGTTCACGCGAAATCGCGCACTACTTTACGGAAATCGACCTCGTTCTGGATGGCAAACGCGCTTTCAATCGCCAGGTATTTGCCAACGCCACCGGCCCGCTCGCGGCCGAGACGCTCTACGTGAACCAGAAAGTAGCCGACCTGATCTCGAATGCGGAGATGGAGCAAAGCGATTATCGCCGCGGCGGAAAACCAAACGTCTTCTTCGGATTGGAGAAACGCTATCACTTCGGCACTTGGTTCGGCCACGAGCTCAAACTCAAGATCAACGTCTTCGTTTTTAATACCCTGGTGCTGATCGGCTCCGTGCTCGGTTTGCTGGGGTTGTTGCACTGGATCCTGCGCCGCCAGCTCGAAGTCAGGCGCGGTTAAATAAGATTATGAAAGCCAAACCACAGACGACGCGCTTGATCGTCGCGCCCAGCGACATCGACGCCGACATGCTTTACGCCACCGGTTTTTTCGTAGGCGACCCGTTCATTTTTCTCGAGCAAAACGGCAGGCGCACCCTGGTGCTGAGCGACCTCGAGATCGATCGCGCGCGGCGTACGGCCAAGGCGGACGAGCTCGTGATGTTGAGCGATCTCGAACGTGAGATCGCGGGCAAGAACAGCAAGACGACGCCGCCGTTGGAAAAGGTGCTCGGCCATTTTCTGGCGAAACGGAAAGTGAAAAAGGTGCTGGTGCCGGCGAGTTTCGCGCTCGGTTACGCGCGCGAATTGGAAGCGCGCGGCATCAAGATCGTGACGCCTGACGGTTTATTCTGGCCGGAACGCGCGCGCAAAACGGCAGCGGAGATTGAAAAATTGAGCCAGGCGCTGCGCGTGACCGAAGCGGGCATGAAGCGCGGCATGGAAGTGTTGAAAGCGTCGGAGGCGGGCGCGGGCAAAAAATTGAAATGGTCCGGCAAGACGCTGACCTCGGAAATTCTGCGCGCAGAAATAGACAGCGCGATCTTGCGCGCGGGCGGAACGCCCACCAGCACGATCGTGGCCGGCGGCGATCAGGCGTGCGATCCGCATGAGCGCGGTTTCGGTCCGCTGTTCGCCAATTCGCTGATCATTCTCGATATTTTTCCGCGGCACGCGAAGACGGGTTATTGGGGCGACATGACGCGCACGGTGGTGCGCGGACGCGCCAGCGAGGCGCAGCGGAAACTTTGGCAAACGGTGAAGGATGGGCAGGCGCTGGCGTTGCAGCGCATCAAGGCCGGCGTGGATGGCAGGAGCATTCACCAGGCGATCCAGCAGCTCTTCACCGCGCGCGGTTATCCGACGGAAGTGCGCGACGGCCGGCGCGTCGGATTTTTCCACGGCACCGGTCACGGACTCGGGCTCGATATTCACGAATATCCGCGGCTGCAAAAGGTGACGTTGCGCGCGGGCGAATGCGTCACGGTCGAGCCCGGCCTGTATTATCCGGGCCTTGGCGGCGTGCGCATCGAGGACGTGGTGATCGTAGAGCGGGATGGCTGTCGCATTATTTCGCGTTTCCCGAAGACGCTGGAACTTTAGCCGGCGGGCTCTGGTAAATGAACGCTGCCGCCTCGCGGTGGTCTAAGAATTTTACAGCCAAAAGGCGAGTTATGTACTACGGAATGGGCGGCGGATTTTTGCAGGCGTGGATGCTATGGGTCATCGTCCCGATGGCAATCGGACTCTGGGCGCAACTCCGGGTGAAGTCGGCGTTTAGCAAGTTCAGCAAAGTGCGGGCGAGCTCGAACATCACCGGCGCGGAATGCGCGCGCGAGATTCTGCAAGCGGCGAACATCAACGACGTGGAGGTCGTGGAGACGAACGATTATCTCGGCGATCATTACGATCCGACGAGCAAGAAACTTTGTCTGTCGACGAATGTTTACGAGACGCCATCGGTCGCATCGCTCGGCATCGCGGCGCACGAGACCGGGCACGCGATTCAACACGCGAAAGCGTATGCGCCGTTGAAGTGGCGCATGGCGATTGTGCCGATGTCGATGGCGGCGTCGCGCATGCTGCCGTTCGTCATCTTCGGCGGAATTTTCTTCCACATGACTGGTCTCATCACAGTGGGCATTTACTGCTACATCGTGCTGCTTGCGTTCCAGTTGATCACGCTGCCGGTGGAGTTTGACGCCTCGCGTCGCGCGAAAATCATCCTGCAACAAATGGGGATCGTGCAGCCTGGCGCAGAGGTGGCGGGCGTGAACACAGTGTTGAATGCCGCGGCCTGGACTTACGTGGCTGCATTCGTCGCTGTGCTGGGCAATTTGATTTACCTGATGACGATTCGGGATCGCCGAAATTAACGTCCTTCGCTTGAAGAAGATGAATTCCGTCCTCGCCGCTCCCCGTCGCCTCCCCGATTTGTTATCGTCGGGGCTGGGCGCGACTGTTAAGACAAAGCGCAAAGCGATGGACCAGCCGCGAACCGACGAAGATCAACAGCTGGTGGCGCGGACGCAGGATGGCGATGCCGGCGCGTTTGACCAGCTGGTGGTGAAATATTCACCGCGCCTCTACGGCCTAGTCTACAACATGACCTCGAACCACGAGGACACGAATGATCTGCTGCAGGACATTTTCGCGAAATCCTACAAAGCAATTCGGGGTTTCCGCGGCAAATCGTCGTTCTACACCTGGGTGCATTCCATCGCGGTGAACATGACGCTGAATTTCCTGAAGAAGCGCGGCCGGCGATATCATCTCAGCCTCGACGACGTCGATTCCAGCATTCAGCACGACAAAGAGTTCCTCGAGCTCACGCAAACGAGCAGCCCCGTGCGCGAGGCCGACCTCTCCGAGCTCCAGCGCAGATTGAACGATGCCATGATGAAACTGTCTGATGAACACAGAGCCGTGGTCACCATGTTTCACATTCAGGGAATGCCTCACGCCGAGATCAGTAAAATCTTGAACGTCTCCGAAGGCACGGTACGTTCCCGGCTCTTCTACGCGAACCGGCAACTGCAGAATTACCTCGAAGAATTCCGGAAGAATCCGGTCACGTAAACAACAGGGCGAAGATAATGGACGAATCAAACGATCAGGAAATTGGGCAATTGCTGCGATTGAAGAAATTTGAGCAGCCGCCCGCGGGCTATTTCGAGGATTTCCTGCACGAGTTCCATCGGCGTCAGCGCGACGAGCTGCTGCGCCAGCCGTTGTGGAAGATCGCGCTCGAACGCGCGCAGGATTTCATGTTCCGCGTGAACGTGGCGCGTCTCGCTTCGTATCCCGTCGCCGCCGCGGCGGTCGCGGTTTGCGCGGCCGTGATCACTTTTAACATTGCGCAAACGCCATCGGCGCCGCGGATTTCGCAGAACGCCACGGTGACTGTGCCGCAAGCGTCGCCTGTCGTAGACGACGCCTCCTGGAATCTCGCGACGCCAGTCTCGACCGCGATGTCCGCGCCGGTGCGCCCGGTTCTGCATGCTCGTTTTTCGACTCACCGGTCGGCGACGCCGCCGCGTTACGTGCTGGACAGCATGCCTGTGAGTTATGAATCGACGCTGCGGTTCTAGCGAGTTTTCGAGCGTAGATCGCTCTCGTCATTGCATGCGTTTGCTCTGTTCCCTCCTCCTCCTTGGCGCCACCGGCGTGGCCTGCGCCCAGGAACAATCTGCCGACACGATCAGCCGTGAGGTGAAGGATGTTTTTAGCCGCTGCCGCAACGCCGTGGTGAAGGTGCGTGGCATGGACGACCACAGCGAAATTGCCGGCACCGGCTTTTTTGTCGACCCGACCGGCATCCTGTTCACCGCCTATTCGGTGGCCGGCGAAGGTTCGAACTTTACCGTCGAGTTCAACGGCAAGAAAATGCCGGCGCGTCAACTCGTCGCCGATATTCGCAGCGGAGTGGCCATGCTAAAGGTGGATGCCAATTCGCCGATGCTGCCGATCGGGCGCTCGTCCGATCTGGAAGTGACGGCACCAGTCGTCACCATCGGTTTCCCGCTCGATCTGCCGCAGACGCCGAGCTTCGGCCTGGTGGCGGGTTTCGATCGGAAATATCTCGGCCGCTATTTCACCACCACGCACTTGCGGGTGAATTTGTCGACCCAGCGCGGCGAGGCGGGCGCGCCTTTGTTAAACATGAAAGGCGAAGTCGTCGGCATCGTGGTCAGCAGTCTGGAAAACAATTCGTCCTGTTACGCGTTGCCGATCGAGGCCGCGGAAAAGATTCGCGGCGATTACGTCCGTTTCGGCGAGGTGCGCCATGGCTGGATCGGCATCAACGTCGCCGAAGCGGCGGAGGAAAAAGATGGCTCGCGCGCGGAGATGACGCAGATCATGGACGGCACGCCGGCGGAAGATTCCGGAGTGAAGATGGGGGACATGCTTTTGCAGATCGGGAATCGGCAAATTCACCAGCCCGATGACGTGATCGATGCCTCTTTTTTCCTGAGCGCGGGCGATTCCGTGCCGATCACCGTTTTGCGCGACGGCAAAAAAATGGTGTTCAACATTCAGGCGGGTTTCCATCCGAACACGCCGGCGCATTCGATCGCGGCTTCGCTCGCGCCGCCTAAAGAAGGCATCCCGCTCAAGCTGCAGCGCAATCCGCCAGAGCAAATTCCCTAAAGCCCGGTTCTCGGCAGATCGGGTCGGCTAACGTGCGCTCGCGGTTACTTGCGGTAGCCGGCCACGTCTTTGCTGTCTTTCTCCGCCAGGGGAGCGACTTCGCGCTGGCCGCCCCAGCGGAACGTTACCGACGCGCTCACGATATCGACCGACGCGTCGTAGACGCCGCGCAAGTTGTGTCCCTGATTATCGGTCACATCCACCTCCGGGTCCTGCACAAACAAATGCGCGTAGCCGACGTCGAGATCCATCCAGCGCGTCGCCTTCCAGCCCAGGCCGGCGCTAAGGAAGTAGCGGTTGCTATCCGGAATGCGCGGCGTGCGCAGCTCGGCACTCTGGATGGGCGTCTCGTCGTAGGCGAAGCCGGTGCGCAGGGTGAGTGACTTCGTCGCGTAATATTCAAAACCGAGCGCGTAGCGATTGGCGTCGTCGTAATTGATCACGAGCACATTGGCGGACGTCGCGGGATTTTGAAACGTGATCGGAACGTTTTGTAGCCGGCTCCAACGTGTCCAGGCCAGATCGGCGACGACGGCAAATTGACGCGCGAAGCGCTGGTAGACGCTGAAATGCAGAATGTCCGGCAGGTCGAGCTGCGCTTTCGCATTCTGGTCAAAATAAACTCCGGTAAAGGGCGCGGGCACGCTGTGAAAATCCGCGTGTCCCTCAAGCGTGTGATCAATCCCAGCGCGATAGCTCACCCCGAAACGTCCTTCCTGCAGGAAACTGTTTTCGCTGCCCTTCATATATTCCAGTAGCGCGCCGAGCGTGTAGCCCACGCTCCAATCATCGCCTTTCACCTCCGAGAAGCCGTCGAGCGCGCCCGGCTGGCGAAAGGCCAGGCCGAAATCGAGCGCTTGCGTGAGCGTGGCGGAAGCGCGCTGGATATCGAGGCTCGCGCCGAAGGAAATGCGATCGAAAAGGCGGTACGCGATCGTTGGTTGAATATCGAAAATCGTTAGCTTCGTGCGGAGCGCCTCGTAACGACCGACCCAGCCCGCATCGTAATGCGTCTCCAGCCCGAACGGGACCGAAACGCCCACGCCGACGGAGAGATCGCCGTAACGCGTGTTCCGGAAAACAGGCTGCGTGAGATAGAAATTCGGCAGCACCTTCGTCACGCCGGCGTCGCCATCATTGCCGCCCGAGATCGGCAGGCCCGTGATCGGCAACGTGAGATATTGCGAGCCTTGGTTGGTAAACTTCGCACTTGGGCTAATCACGTGCGCCGCCAGCTGTAATTCGCCCTGCTCGAGCAGCACAATGCCCGCCGGATTGAAAAACAGCGTCGAGGCATCCTCTGCCTGAGCGGCGCCCCCGGCGTAAGCCGTGCCGAGCCCGCTGACACTTTGTTCGCTAAGCGAGAAACTGCCCGCTTTCGCCAGTAACGGCAGCGCGAGCAGACAGCACCAGAAGATTCGAAACGAGGAGCGCATAAATGCCGTGCTAGCTGTGCGGCGTGGCGATGGCAATTCTAAAAATCGATGAACGCGTCGGCTATTTGGCCAACAGCTTCCGGAATCCGACTTCGTCGAGAACCTGCACACCGAGCTTTTTGGCTTTCTCCAGTTTGCTGCCCGCTTCTTCGCCCGCGAGCAGGTAATTCGTCTTTTTGCTGATGCTGCCGCTCACTTTGCCGCCGCGCGCGATGATCAGTTCGGCAATTTCATCGCGCGCCTGGCTCAGCGTGCCGGTGATGACCCACGTCGTTTTCGCGAAGGGCGAATCCGATTTCGGACGCGGTTCCACGGTCGGTCGCAAACCGGCGCGGTGCAGACGCGTCATCAAGGCGCGATTGTGCGGTTCATGGAAAAATTCACGAATGCTCGCGCCGACCACGTCGCCGACGTCGGGCACGCGCATGAGCTCATCAGCCGACGCGCTCATGAGAGCGTCGATGGATTGGAAATGGTCCGCGAGTTCACGCGCCGACGTTTCGCCGACATGCAGAATGCCCAGGCCGAAGAGGAGACGCCAGAGCGGTCGCGTCTTCGAACGCTCAATGGCGGCGAGCAAATTCGCGCTGCTCTTTTCTCCGACGCGTTCGAGCGGGCTGAGCTTCTCCGCGTCGAGGTGGTAGATGTCGCCGAGATCGCGTACGAGCCCGGCATTCACGAGTTGATTCACCATCGCTTCGCCCAGCCCATCGATGTCCATCGCGCCGCGCGCGGCGAAATGCTCGAGACGGCGTCGCACTTGCGCCGGGCATTGCGCGTTCACACAACGCACCGCGACCTGCTCCGGATCTTTGGTCAGCTTGCTGCCGCATTCCGGGCACTTCGTCGGCATGCGGAATTTCTTTTCGCTGCCATTACGCAAATCCGCGCGCGCGCCGACGACGGCGGGAATCACTTCGCCCGCTTTCTCCACGATCACGGTGTCGCCGATGCGAAGGTCTTTGCGCGCGATCTCTTCTTCGTTGTGCAGGGTGGCGCGCGCCACCGTCGAGCCACTCACGAAAATCGGCTCCAGCATCGCGACCGGCGTGAGCACGCCGGTGCGGCCAACTTGTAGCGCGATGTCGAGCAGCTTCGTCTCGACCCGTTCCGTTTCGTATTTGAAGGCGATGGCCCAGCGCGGCGATTTCGCGGTGAAACCGAGGCGCTCCCGTTGCGCGAACGAATCGACTTTGATCACCGCCCCATCGGTCTGGTAACGCAAATCGCGGCGCACGCGATCCAGCTCGTGTATCGCCGCGATGATCGCGTCGGCTGACGACGCGCTCCAGATGCGTTCGCTCTGCGGCAGACCGAATTTTTTCAGCATCGGAAAAAGATCGGAATGATGCGCCAGCGCGACGCCGTCAAGATCGCCGGTGCCGTAGCAAATGAGGCCGAGCGGACGCGAGGCGGCGATTGCGGGATCGAGCTGCTTGAGCGAACCGGCGGCGGCGTTGCGCGGATTGGCGAATGTCGGCAGCCCTTTTTCTGTGCGGCCCGCGTTCATTTTTGCAAAGCCTTCCTTGTCCAAATAAACCTCCCCGCGCGCTTCGAAGGCGCGCGGCGCGTTGCCTCGCAGTTGGCGGGGAACGCCCCGGATCGTCAAGACGTTGCGCGTGATGTCGTCGCCGACCGTGCCGTCGCCTCGCGTAGCGGCGTAAATCAGTTCACCGTTTTCGTAGCGGAGCGAGACGGCGACGCCGTCAACCTTCGGCTCGATGACGACGGGAATTTTTTCGCCGGGCAAAAGCTTCGTCACGCGCGCGTAAAATTCCCGCAGCTCCTCCTCCGAATAGGTGTTGTCGAGGCTCAGCATTGGCACGCGATGCTGCACCTGCGCAAATTGCTTCAACGGCCCCCCGCCGACGCGCCGCGAGGGAGAGTCTGCGCGGGCGAATTGCGGATACTTTTCCTCGAGCTCAACCAGCTCGCGGTAAAGCGCGTCGTACTCGCGATCGCTGATGGTCGGCGCCGCTTCCTCGTAATAGCGACGGTTGTGTTCCTCGATCTCGCGCCGCAGCGCGTCGATTCTCCTGCTCGCTTTTTCCGACATCGCTTCGACGATACGAATCCGATACGCGATGTCGACGAATCCGGCGCTCGCGCGAGGGCAGATCGCGCTGTCTAAAATCCGCGCGTCGTTACGACCGGATCAGTTTTTCGCGACGACGGTGTGATGGCGCACACGCTTCGCAAGATGACGCTTATGAGTGGTCTTGCTGCTTTTCGCAATGTGCGAGCGGTGGCGGTGAGTGGTTTTCGCGACGCGGTGAGTGCGCATCGTAGTGGCCGCGGGGGCGGGGGCGCTCTGCGGCTGCGACTCCGTTTCTGGTCTGCCGCGAAAATCATCGCGCAGCGGGATCGGCTCGAACTTCGGTGTATTTGCCGGAATGACTTCGAACTGCGGCGTCCACGGCGCGCTCATATCCTTGCCATCTTTTCCAAATCCATGATGCGGCGGCACCGGATTCAAATCGTTGAAATAATCGCCGACTTCGTAGGTGTTGTAGACCTCGGGCGAGACCATCTGCCAGCAAAGGGCGCCGCTGCGATCGCGCAATTGGAATTTGCAGATCACGTCCGTGCCGAGGGAGTAGGCCAGCGGGAGCGGCCGTGCCTCTTTTTGAACAACCGTGCCTTCGAACGCGCAACTGCTGAGGAGAGAAAGAAGCGCCAGAGCGCCTAGGATTTTAGTGGTCATAAAAAGTCAGTGTGTAGGGCGAAATTTTTACCGTCCGGCGGGGCAAAATAGCGAGCCAAAAATTTTAGGATTTAATGATTTTCCCGAGAGAATGCGAAAAATCTGGGGAATTTGTGGTTTTGCATAAGCGCGCGAACCGGTGCGGCTTCGAAGAAAGAGAAACAAAACTGGAGGAAACATCATGCTTTGGACAATCTTCGTTATTCTGTTGGTGCTTTGGCTGCTTGGTTTCACGTTAGTACACGTCGGGCCATTAATTCACATTCTGCTCGTCGTCGCGCTGGTGGTGCTGATTATTCAGCTCATTCAGGGACGGCGCGTTTAGGCAGTAATGAAACCTACCTCAATTCTCGGAATCATTCTGCTCATCGCCGGCATCGCGCTGCTGGCCTACGGCGGCTTCACCAGTTTCACGACCAAGGAAAACGTCGCGAAAATTGGCCCCGTCGAGATTAACAAGCAGGAAAGTCATCCCGGGCCGATCGCCGGCGGTGTTTGCATCGTGGGCGGCGTGCTCCTGCTCGTCGCAGGCGGGCGTCGAGCGTAGGTAAAAGCAATCTCACAAACTGCGGGCTCGTCGCCAGAATGCGGCGCGCCCGCAGTTTTCTGCACCGTGAGCGGGTCGGCTAACTTCCGGCTTTGAGCACGGCGAAGGTTTTGGCGCCGCCGCGGTTGAGATAGAGCAGAACGCCTCGTTGCGGGTCGGCCCTTTGTAGCGCTTCGCGAAACGATTTCACGTCGCTCACCCCTTTGCCGTCGACTTCAGTGATGACATCCTCGCGTTCGATGCCCTGGCCGGCGGCGAGACTGTTATCGGCGACATCCGTCACGATCACGCCTTTGTCAGCCGCGAGATGCAGGCGTTGCGCGACCTCCTTGGTGATTTCCTGAACTTGCAGGCCGAATTTGCCCACGCCGGGCTCCGCCTTGTCGGGCGCCGGCGGTGTCACGTCGTTCGCCGCGCGCGAAATGTCCCCCGGCAATTCGCCGGTGGTGACTGGAATTTCCATCGTCTTGCCTTTGCGCCACACGGTCAGTTTCACCGGTTGCCCGATCTTCTTCTTCAGAATTTCGTGCTGCAATTGCGTGTCGCTCGCGACCGTGGCGTCGTCGACCTTCGTGATGAGATCGAAGGGGCGCAGCTCGCTTTTCGCCGCCGGCGCGTCGGCCTCCACCGTGCGCACGACCACGCCGTGCTCCACGCCTTTGAACAAATCGCGTATGTCTGGACTGTCGCCGAGCGTTTCGATGCGAATGCCGAGCCACGGGCGCGCGATTTTTTTGCCCGCGATCAACTGGTCGCCGATCTCGCGCGCGAGATTGCTCGGGATGGCAAAGCCGAGCCCGCGATTGAGGCCGTTGATGAGCGTGTTCATGCCGATCACTTTGCCGTCGATGTCGCAAAGCGGGCCGCCCGAATTGCCGGGATTAATCGACGCGTCCGTCTGCAAGTAATCGGAGATATTATAGCCGCCGTTCGAGAGCAATTTGCTGCGGCCTTTCCCGCTCACCACGCCGTAGGTGAACGTGTAGTCTAATTTAAACGGCGCGCCGATGGCGAAAGCGAATTGCCCCACGCGCACGGCATCGCTATCGCCCAGCTGCGCGACCGGCAAATCTTTGGCGTCGATTTTGATGACGGCGACGTCGGTCTTCTCATCGGTCCCGACAATTTTCGCAGGAAACTCGCGATCGTCTTTCAGTTTAACCGTGATCTTATCGGCGTTCTCGAGCACATGGAAATTCGTGTAAATGTAACCGTCGGGGCGCACGATAAATCCCGAGCCTTCGCTGACCAGCGGCTGCGCCTGGCGCGGGCGGCGCGGTTGATCATCGGGCTGATTGGGCGAGAGCAAATCATCGAGATTCAAGCCATCGAGCGCGTCGCTTTTTTTCTGCACCTCGATAATGACGACCGCGGGCGCGACCATTTCGAAGACTTTGGCGAACGCGTTGTTCAGCGCGTGCACCACGTCTTTCCCGGGTTCGGCGGCGGCGGGCGGAACAGTGGGAGCCGGTGCTTCGGTAGCAGCGCGGAGCGGCGAAAGAGCGAGGGATAATAGAGTGATGAGCGCGAGACGCATGAGTGGTTTTTTCGACATGATCGTGTCGGCTGACGTTCAATGTAACGGCGCGGCTTGCCGGCGCGAATTTATCGAGGTCGGCGCTGGAATGAATAATCGGCGCGCGCCGTTGTCTATGTTCAGGCAATGAAAAACTGGCGGGCGTTGTTGCTGGTTTATCGCGAACTCGATGTCCGTCTGCGCGTCGGCGCGCTGCGGCATCGCCGTTTTCACCATCGGGCGTCAGACAGCACGATCTCGGACGCGGTCGAATCGTTCGGCGGCTTTCCCGATCTCGTGCGCGAGCTGACCAATGGCGCGGTGAGCGTGGAGACGCGCATCGCAGAAATGAAGCGCCCGCTGGTGACGCTGACGCGGCGCGCGCCCAACGAATTCTGGCCGTCGCCGGACGATGTCGATTTGCGCACACACGCGCCGGCGGGCAGTTGCGAATCTGTTTTTGTGTTCTGGCCGCAGCATGATTTCGAGAGCGGGTCGTCTGTGCCTGGCTCGGCGTGGGGTCTCGGCATGGGCGCGAGCGCCTGGTCGAACGGCGCGACTTACGCCGCCGTCGCGAACGCGCCCACTTCGTCGTGGAAAAATGAAGCGCGCGGCGAAGTCTGGCTGCACGAATGGCTGCACGGCGTTTGCCATCATTTTACCGGGCGTGGCTGCAAAATGCCGGAGCGCGATGCCGATGGTGCCGAGCTGCATGGTTACACGCGCTCAGTCACCCGCGGCTGGACGGATTACTATCGCGATCTCATGAACGGGCTGGTTATGGAAGGCGGGGAGCCGCGCGGCATTCCGACGCTGGCTTGGGCGCAAACTGCTGACGCCGCCCGCGTGGCCGCCCGCTGAGCAACCAGTCAAATTGACACGATAGTTAACGGCCTTAACATTTATTCTTACATACGAAAATGGTAAATCTTGCCGAGGGCAAAAGCGGAGATAAGGCGTTCGTCTCCCATGCGCCGGGCTACTGGCCCGAAATCGCGCCCGAACTCTGGAACGACTGGAAATGGCAGCTCAAAAATCGCGTCACCACGCTGGCGCAACTCGAGCAGCATCTGGTCTTGAGCGAAGAAGAACGCGCCGGCGTTTTGCTCAGCGGCGACAAACTCGCGCTCGCCGTCACGCCGCATTTTTTCAATCTCATCCCGCGCGATAATCCGGACGACCCGATCCGGCGCCAGGTCATTCCGCGCATCGAGGAGACGTGGACGTCGCCCTACGACATGGCCGATCCGTGCGGCGAAGACACGCACATGCCGGTGCCGGGGCTGGTGCATCGCTATCCCGATCGCGTGCTGTTCCTGGTCACGGATCGGTGCGCGAGTTACTGCCGTTATTGCACGCGCGCGCGCGTCGTCAGTGGAGTGGGCGAACAGGAATTGCACACCGAGTTCGAGGAAATTTATCGCTACCTCGAAGCGCACACCGAAGTGCGCGACGTGCTCCTATCGGGAGGCGACGCGCTCTTGTTTAGTGACGGCAAGCTGGAGGGAATTCTCCGCCGCTTGCGCGCCATTCCGCACATCGAGTTCGTGCGCATCGGCACGCGGGTGCCGATTTTTCTGCCGCAGCGCATCACGCCCGAGCTCTGCCAGATGCTGGCGAAATATCATCCGCTCTGGATGAGCGTGCACGTGAATCATCCGCGCGAACTCACCACCGAAGTGAAAGCCGGCCTCGAGCGCCTGGCCAATCACGGCATTCCGCTCGGCAACCAGAGCGTGCTGCTTAACGGCGTGAACGACAATCTTGAGACGATGAAAACGCTCGTGCACAAATTGCTGATGTGCCGCGTGCGTCCTTATTACATCTACCAGTGCGACCTCATTAACGGCTCGTCGCATTTGCGCAGCTCGGTCGCGAAAGGCATCGAGATCATCGAAGGCCTGCGCGGTCACACCACCGGTTACGCGGTGCCGCAATTTGTCATCGACGCGCCCGGCGGCGGCGGCAAAGTGCCGATCAATCCCGGTTACGTGCTCTATCACGACAACGAGAAGATCGTGATTCGCAACTACGAAGGCCAGATCTTCGAGTATCCCGAGACCGGGAATGAGAACGTGCAATTCGCGCCGCAGCGCGAGTATCACGACGAATACCTTTACTCGTAGGAACGACGACGACAGGGAGCCGGCACGATGAAATTATGCCTGAGCGCGTCAATGGTTTTTCTTGCGCTCGCGAGCGGGCTGATTCCCGCGATCGCTGGACGCGGAACGATTCGCATCGTTTCCTATAACATCGATTGCGCGGACCAGGGGAGCGACAACAACATAACGGGCTCAGCGCACAGCGTGCCGACTGTGATTCAAGCCATCGGCTTTCATCATCTCGGGCAGAACGCGCAGCCAGTCGACGTTCTGGGTCTTGAGGAAAACAACGCGAACACCCTTTCGAACCTGGTTGTTCAACTCAACAATATCTACGGCGCGGGCGCCTATGCCGCTGATCCGACGAGCGACCCGACTACCGGCGGCGGGACGGATGGATTAATCTACAAGACGCGGACGGTGCAGGTGGTCTCGGTCAGAGCGCTTCCTACCGGCACGAACGTTCTCCAAACGTCGAGCGGTGGTTACACGGCGGCCTATGTGGCGGGCACTGGATCGAACGGCGTGACGCGCGGTCCGCTCGTCTATCAGTTGCGACCGGTCGGCTACCGCGCCGATGCGGATTTTTATTTCTATGTGAGCCACGCGCGGAGTACGAGCGACAACAGCGTGGGCGATGCGCGTTATGCCGAGGCCCAAGAGGTGCGTAGTGACGCGAAATACAAATTGCCCGCCGGCGCGCACATCATTTACTCCGGCGACTGGAATTTGTTTAAGGGCAGCGCCGAGAACGCCTACAAATGCCTGACCGGCCAGACTACTTCGGATGCCGTCGATTGGAGCGACGCGAGTTTAGTCTGGAGTAACGCAAACCCGACGCGGGGTTACGACCCGATGTCGAAGACGAATCCGCCTACAACCGTTTCCTGGGGCAATGTGACTGGTGATAACGCGAACTATCTTTACAACGACTCCACCGGCTCGCTTGGTTCGCGCCTCGATCTCCAACTGGTGAATGCGCCGATGCTGGCCGCGTCCTCGAAACAGGGTGGAACACAGTTGGCGCCGGATACTACAGATCCTTTCGACACATCAAACTACCCGGCGGCGCAATTTCCCTACGCGTTCGAAAGCTTCGGCAACAATGGCTCCACACCCAGGCGTGCCAGCGTCACCTACTCCGGGAATCACGCACTGGACGACTTAGCCACGACCACGCCCAATGCGGCGACGGTTCTGGCCGATCTTCTGCTCACTGGCAGCGGCAGCACGTTTACCGGGAGCGACCATTACCCAATCGTTGCAGATTACAACATCGTGGCGCCTCCGTTTAGTCTGGCACCTACTGGTGTGCCCGCGAGCGGGAGCTTTGTCCTGCAAGCTTCTTCCACTGCCAACATCAGCCTCGATATCCAAGCTTCGACCAACTTGGTTGTTTGGAGCGACCTTAGCGTCGTGACCACGGGCGCGAACGGCTCCGCTGTTTTCACCGACATCAACGCGGGGTCATACCTGGCCCGCTTTTACCGCGCCGTCTGGCCAGCGCCCTGATCGCGCTGGCCATGGTCGCGCTGGCCATGGTCGCGCGATCGGCGTCAGTCAAAGCAATGCCGAAGTGAGGCGCGATCAGCGTTTCGACCGCCTGCGGCAAACTGGTGTAATTCAGGGAGAGGGCTTTAGGAAAACGGGCGAGCTGGGCCGCTTGGGCGAAAACCCGCGAAATGGCGAAGGCAGCGTACTCTTCATTGGTAGAGAGTGGTCGCGGCGGCTGACCAAGCGCTTCCAGGGAAACATTTCCCGGAGTCGTGGTTCGCCCGTCGCCGCCGCGCGTAGCGGCCAGTCGGCGCGCCGGAGTCCGCAGCAGCTCGAGCGGAAACGCGTCGGAATTATTTGTCCGTTCTCGGGACGCGATGCCGCATTCCATAAGTGAGGATATTCTTGCTTTATGATGAACCTGAGACTGCCAGTTGCCTTGGGATTTGCCTTTGCCGCCTTCAGCCAGGCCGCACCGATTATCACACCGACCGCGAATCGCGGCGCATCCAACGACGCCTTTTCTCCGCCGGGCAGCATTTTCGTTTTCTCTACCTCCAGTCCCGTTGTTTCCGGAACGGCGTCGCAAATCTTCGGCGCCACCGGCAGCGGCGAAGGCGATACCGCGATCTTTGCCGATCATACCATCGGCACGACCTACCACGTTGATTTTCAAGCGGCGAATCCGGTGCTGCTCTCGACTTATCGCGCGGTAGTCAGCGATGACGAGCCGAGCAATAATCGCGCGATCTCCGCGCTGCGAATTTACACGAGCACCGACGCTAGTTTTACCAATCTCACCTTGCTCTCCAACGTAAACCTGAGCAGTCCTTACGGAATCTATTACCACGGCGCGATCATCTCGATCTACGATCAATTCGTCGCCGTCAGTGCGCAGTATTTCCGGCTCGAATTCGTGAACGCCTCCGTCGCCGGTCCGCGCATTATCGAGCTCGATGGCAATATCACGCCCGCGCTCAAAGTGCTGTCGATCACCGCCACGGGCGCGAACCAGGTGACGCTGCAATGCCAGGGAGCGCCGAACAGTAAGAATACGATTTTGGCCGCGTCCGATTTGACCTCCGGATTCACCACGACGCTGGCGACGGTGACCGCAGACGCGAACGGCTTGTTTCAATACGTTGACACCGCTGCGACG
>JALYTV010000048.1 GCA_030854105.1 Verrucomicrobiota bacterium
CAGTGAGGGGATCGAACCCCCGACCAACACGGTGTAAACGTGCCGCTCTACCGCTGAGCTAACTGCCCGAATCGTCCGCACCTTACACGTTGGCTAACGGGCGGCAATTCCGCTCCGCCGCCGGATGGTAGGGCAAGCGCTCCCGCTTGCCGTCGAGGCATAAGTTTTTTCCTGCGCAAAGCTTGACTGCGCTCAGCCCGATTGGTAACGCTCAGCCATGAAACAGCTTAACCGTATCGTTTTAATCCTGCTCTCCTGTTCTGGCCTGGCCTATGCAGGAGGCAAAGAAGTGGTCCCATTACCGCCGCCTCCGGGGTGCGATTGGACCGGTTTTTACCTCGGCCTCAAAGTCGGCGGCGCCTGGACGGGCGACGACAGAGTTTTCGCCGAGCCTCTGCTTAATGGCCGCCCAGACCCGATGGCTTCGCTGAGACCGAACTCGGTAAAGCTTGATCCCAGTGGAGTGATCGGCGGCGGCGAAGTGGGTTACAACTTCCAATTCTGCCAGCGGTGGGTGGTGGGTGCCGAGGCTGATTTCTTCGGTGCGGATATGTCGCAAGGCGCGATCACAGGAGTTACCCTCAACGGTAGGCAGTTCGGGGGCTTAACTGCAAATCAGGACATCGATTGGTTTGGAACCGTGCGCGCTCGTCTTGGCTATCTCGCCGCCCCCAAAGTCCTCCTCTACGCTACCGGCGGCTTTGCTTACGCCGATATCAAGGATTCAGCCGACGTAGGATCTTCGTTTGTATCGTATCCCGCTTCCAGCAGGGAGACGCAGACTGGGTGGACGGCCGGTGGCGGGGTGGAGTACAAGATTGGCTGTCACTGGAGTGTGAAAGCGGAATACTTGTATTTCGATGTCGGGGATCGGACTCTGGTCGGCTCGGAAGTTCGCAATTTACGCTCCCAAGAGGGTGGTAATTTCGCCACTGCGTATCGTTTCGACGGTACCTTCCACACTGTCACCGTAGGGCTGAACTATCAGTTCTAATCATCCGCGAAATTTGTTCGAGACAGCCGCCGATGATCTCGGCGGCTGTTTTTTTGCCGAGGAGCCCATAAAATTCGGGCAGTGATCTCGCGCTGCTTCGAAGATTTTCCCGCCGGCACCCGGCTGGTGTCGTCAGCCTACCCGATCACAGCCGACGCGATCATCGCCTTCGCGCGCGAGTTCGATCCGCAACCGTTCCATCTCGACGAGAAAATCGCGGAGCAGAGTTTGTTTCAAGGACTCGCGGCGAGCGGCTGGCACACTGCTGCCGTCTCGATGCGCGCGTTCATCGACACCATGCAGGTGAAAAAGGAAGGCATCATCGGCCTCGGTGTCGACGAATTGAAATGGCCGACCGCCGTGCGCCCGGGCGACGAATTGCGTCTCGAGATCGAAATCCTGAGCGCGCGCATTTCCAAATCGAAACCGGGTTACGGCATCATCCGTATTCGCAACGTCACCAAAAATCAGCGTGACGAAATCGTGCAGACGTTTTCCGCGAACGCGCTGCTGCCGGCGCGCGGATCATAGCCGACCCGCTCAGGACTGCTCGAGCAACTTCATCATGGCCTCTGGATAACGCGAGCCGGCGGCGGCGTCTTGCGGCGCCACTTCGTCGATGCGCGCGAGGTCGGCGGCGGTGAGCGCGACGTCCAAGGCGCCGATGTTTTCCTGCAAATACTTGCGCCTTTTCGTTCCGGGAATCGGCACGATCTCCTGCCCGTGCGCCATCACCCAGGCGAGCGCGAGCTGGCCGGGCGTGCAGCGTTTCTCCTTCGCGATCTCAGCCACGCGCGCGACGAGGTCGAGATTTTTCTGGAAGTTGTCGCCCTGAAAACGCGGTGCGGTGCGCCGGTAATCATCCGCGGGCAAATCTTCGAAACGTTTGATTTGTCCGGTGAGAAAACCGCGGCCGAGCGGCGAATAGGGACGAAACCGATGCCAAGTTCGCGACAGAGCGGCAGAATTTCCGTCTCCGGATCGCGCGTCCAAAGGGAATACTCCGATTGCAGCGCGGTGATCGGATGCACCGCGTGCGCACGGCGAATCGTGTCGGCTCCAGCTTCCGACAAACCGAGGAAACGCACCTTGCCCTCGCGCACCAGCTCAGCCATCGCACCGACGGTTTCCTCGATCGGCGTCTGCGGATCGACGCGATGCTGATAGTAGAGATCGATGCACTCGACGCCGAGACGGTGCAGGCTGCCTTCGCACGATTTTTTCACGTAAGCAGGCTTCCCGTTGATGCCGCGAAACGTCGGATTCTCCGGATCGCGCATGATGCCGAATTTCGTGGCGATCACCGCCTGCGCGCGATGACCGGCCAGCGCGCGTCCGAGCAATTCTTCATTCGTGTGCGGCCCGTACATGTCGGCCGTGTCGAAGAACGTGATGCCTAATTCCAGCGCACGATGAATGGTCGCGATCGATTCTTCGTCATCGCGGCCGCCGTAAAAATCCGACATGCCCATGCAGCCGAGCCCGAGCGCCGAAACCATCGGGCCGCCGCGTCCAAGTTTGCGTTGTTTCATGTTTGTCCGATCCAGGTCTTCGGCGCGATGTCATCCCAGCGTTCGCGAATGGAATGAAAGTGCTCGGTGTCGAGCGCGCCGGCGTCGAGCAGCGCGGCGTTTTCTTTCCAACGCTCGGGATTTTTCGTGCCCACGATCGCGCAATGCACCCCCGGCACGCTGAGCGTGAAACGCAGCGCGGTCGCGACCGTTTCCTCGAGTGAATGCTGGCGCAGAAATTCGTAATGCAACTTACGCAGCCGATCCCAATATTCGTGGTGATAGGAATTGATCGGCTTGTGTCCCGTCTTCCACGCCACGTTGGCGAGCGGACGTTTCGCGATCACGCCGAGATCATTCTTTTGCGCGAGTGGCAGCGTCAGTTTGATCGCTTCCTGATCGGCGATGTTCAGTGAGGTTTGCAGCGTGTCGAACGCGCCGCAGTCGACCGCGTAGCGCGCCGCCCGGCGATCGCCGCTGTAACCAATGAAGCGCACGAGTCCGCGATCGCGCGCTTTTTGCAACGCCGCGATCGCGTCGCCTTTTTTCAATACCGCTTCGTCGCAACTGTGCAGCTGAATCAAATCCAGGCGATCGGTTTTGAGATGACGCAAACTGCGCTCGATGCTTTCGATGATCGACGACGGCGACCAATCTTCGCTGCCGATGCCGCGCGGATGACCGACTTTGCTGAAGAGAAAAAAATCGTTGCGACGCCCGGCGACAGCCGACCCGATCAGCTCTTCGCTCGCTTCGTAGCATTCGGCCGTGTCGATGACATTGAGACCGGCGTCGAGCGCGCTGTTTAACAACTGCTTCACCGTTTCGGCCGCAGCGTTTTCGTAGCCGATCTCCGCGCCGCCGAAACCGAGCACACTCACTTCCATCCCGGTTTTACCGAGGCGCCGTTTTTCCATGGTTAAATATCTAAGACCGCGCCGCGCCATTGTCACCCCGCGGGTAGCGCACGCGTCTCGCGTGCTGGTTTGGGCGTCCCGCCGAAACGATCTTGGTTGCGAAAGCGAGACGCTTTCTCCGGCACGCGAGACGCGTGCACTACCCGGAAGGATCTGTGGCGCGAATCTGTCGGGTGCTCGCAGCTCTCGCGGGATTCTCCTGCGCTCAGAATGACAACCGCGTCACGCCCGAGCCGCGCACGATTTTGCCGATCACCGGCGCGCGCAGAATCCTTTTCGCGGTCGCCAGATCGCGCTGGTTAACGATCACGGCCATGCCGATGCCCATGTTGAAAACCTGATACATTTCTGCGCGCGGCACGCGTCCGCCCGTGCGCAGGATTTCGAAAATCGCCGGTGTTTTCCAGGCCTTGGTATCGATCGCCGCGTCGCAAGTTTTCGGCAACACGCGCGGCAAGTTATCCAGCAGGCCACCGCCCGTGATGTGGGCGAGTCCGCGCGCCATGCCGCGCGGCAGTTTCGCCAGCAAGGGCTGGTAATTTTTGTGCACGCGGAGCAGCTCGTCCTGCAACGTGCCTTTCACGCCGGGAAGCCGCGCCGATAATTTCAGTTTCAGTTTTTCGAAAAGAATTTTGCGCACGAGCGAGTAGCCGTTGGTGTGCAGGCCGTTCGCGGCCAGTCCGATGATCGCGTCGCCTATTTTTATTTTGCGGCCATCGATGAGATCGCGTCGGCTAACGACGCCGACGATGCATCCGGCGAGATCATATTCGCCGCGCTGATACATGCCCGGCATCTGCGCCGTTTCGCCGCCAATCAGTGCGCACTTTGCTTCACGACAGGCTTTGGTGAAGCCGCGCAGCAATTGCGCGAAGACGCGCGGCTCAAGTCGTTCGGCGCCGATGTAATCGAGAAAAAATAACGGACGCGCGCCGATGACGGCGATGTCGTTCACGCAATGGTTCACCAGATCGGCGCCGACGGTGTCGTGCTTCTTTGCCGCAAACGCGATTTTCAATTTCGTGCCGACGCCGTCGACGCTCGAGACCAGCACCGGCTCGCGCAGCCCGCGAAAATCCGGCGCGAACAAACCGCCAAAGCCGCCGATTTTACCGAGCACTTCGGGCCCGTGCGTGCGCTTCACCAGAGCGTGAATACCGCATTTGAGTTCGTTGCCGAGATCAACGTCGACGCCGGCTCGCGCGTAAGCCTTTTTCATCATTGGCCGACGCGATCAGCTCGCATCACCGCAGATCCGCGAACAATTCCGGATGCGCTTCCTCGCGTGCGAGCGCTTTGGCGCGGCCTTCGCGTTTTTCCATGATGAATTTGTCGAGCTCGGGATCGACTGGCAGCGGATAATTACCGGTAAAGCACGCGAGGCAAAACGAATCCGCCGGCTGGCCGGTCGCCTTGATCATCCCTTCGACATCGAGATAACCGAGGCTGTCGACCCCGAGATAATTGCAAATTTCCTGATGCGTCATCCGGTTCGCGATCAATTTTTCCGGATCGGGGAAATCGATGCCGTAATGGCAGGCGAAGCGATGCGGCGGACAACTTACCCGCATGTGCACTTCCTTCGCGCCGGCTTCGCGCAGATTGACCACGCGCGCGCGCGCCGTGGTGCCGCGCACGATCGAATCGTCGATGACCACGACGCGTTTTCCGGCGACGGCTTCCTTGATCAGATTCAACTTCACGCGCACGTCGAAGTCGCGGATCAACTGACTCGGCTGCAGAAAGGTGCGGCCGATGTAGTGATTGCGCACGAAGGCGTGCTCGTACGGAATCTTCAGTTCCTGCGCGAAGCCGAGTGCGGCGTAATTTCCTGAGTCCGGCACTGGCACCACGATGTCGGCTTGCGCGGGAAAGCGGCGCGCGAGTTCACGTCCCATTTCCGTGCGCACTTTCGCGACGTTCACGTTGCGAATGATCGAATCGGGTCGCGCAAAATAAACGTATTCGAAAATGCAGAAGGCGCGTTCCTCCTCGCGAAACGGCCACTCGGAGCGCATGCCGCTTTCGTCGATGATGAGGACTTCGCCTGGCTCGATGTCGCGGATGAATTTCGCGTGAATGAGATCGAGCGCGCACGTTTCGCTGGCGAGGATGAAGGCGCCGTCGAGTTCGCCGAGCACGAGCGGGCGAAATCCGTGCGGATCGCGCACCCCGATGAGTTCGCGTTCGCTCATGATCACGAGCGAAAACGCGCCTTCGAGCTGGCGCAAAACACTGAGCGCGCTGCCTCCGTTCTTAAGCGGTTGCGCGAGCAGATGCGGGATGATCTCGCTGTCTGCCGTGGTTTGGAAAATGGAGCCGTTGCGTTCGAGATCGTCGCGGAGCAGACCGGCGTTGATGAGATTGCCGTTGTGCGCGACGCCAATCTGGCCGCGATAACAATCGACCACGAATGGCTGCGCGTTTTTTAACGTGCTCGAGCCCGTGGTCGAATAGCGCGTGTGACCGACCGCGCGCGTTCCTTTCAAACGCTCAAGATCGTCTGCGCCGAAAACCTGCGAGACGAGTCCCATCTCGCGATGCAATTGGAAGTCGTGCCCGGCGCCGTTGCTGGTCACGATGCCGGCGCTTTCCTGCCCGCGATGTTGCAGCGCGAAGAGACCGTAATAGGTGAGCACGGCGGCATTCGGATGCCCGAACACGCCGAAGATGCCGCACTCATGCTGCGGATACGATTCGCGATCGGTGGGCTCGGAGTGAGTCATCAGGCGCAGTGCAGCATCGACGATTTAGAGGCGCTGTTCAATGAAACGCTTCTTCAACGAGCGCATTTTCGATGGCATGCCCAGCCGCTCGTCGTCCCGAACGAGGGATTCCGCTAGTCGAGGGATTCCGCGCGGAGTCGCCAGTAAGGCTCGCCCCTGAGGATCCTCGGCTGCGCTCGGAATGACAAAAGTGTTGCCACCGCGCTTTGTCTCCGCCCTTTGTCATGTCGAGCGCAGTCGAGACATCTTCACCTTCTTGGATGAACCGATTTCCCCCGGCTGCGTGCGGAATGACGACATCACAAACTCGGCAACGGCTCTGCCTCGCCGCCGACGGCGCGTGCGATTGCGTTCCACCAAAGATCGTGCAGCTCAGCGATGGGCCACGACAGCATCTCCTCGTTCACGGAAATTTTCAGCGCGCCGTCGTTAACCGACCCGATCTGCGTCGCTGGCACGCCGAGTTTTTGTAAACGCGCGAGCACGTCCGCTGCGCAGCCGGTGGAAATCAAAATGCGCGATTGCGCTTCGTGGAAGAGAATTTCCGTCCCCTTCGCACCGTCGGCAGACAGCGCGATCTCCGCGCCGAATAATTTCTCCGGATTAAAACAGCATTCCGCGAGCGCGACGCCGAGCCCGCCTTCGCTGCAATCGTGGGCGCTTTTTACCAGACCGGCCCGGATCAAATCGCGCAGCGCATCCTGCACGGCGATCTCACGCGCAAAATCCACTTTCGGAACCGGCCCGCTCTTGATGCCGTGACACACTTTCAGAAAACGCGACGCGCCGAGGTTGTAGCCAGCCGCAGGCGTGGCATCGGCATCCTGCCGATGTCCCATGCGCTGGAAGCGCATGCCACAAAGGATGATCGCGTCGCCTGATTGCTTGAACCATTGCGTGGTGATGTGCTCCTCGCGTTCGATCAAGCCGACCATGGCGACCGTGGGCGTCGGGTCGACCACGCCCGCCGGGCTCTCATTATAAAGAGAGACGTTGCCGCCTACGACTGGGGTGCCGAATGCGCGACATGCTTCCGCGAGACCTTCGACGGCCTCGCGCAATTGCCAGAAATTTTCCGGTTTGTAAGGATTGCCAAAATTTAAATTATCGGTGACCGCGAGCGGCTTCGCGCCGGAGCAAGCGAGATTGCGCGCGGCTTCGGCGACGGCGATGCGGCCGCCTTCGCGTGGATCGAGCGCGCAGTAGAGCGAGTTACAATCGGTCGTCGCCGCGAGAAATTTGTTCGCCTCTCGCAAATAGAAAACCGCCGCGTCCGAGCCGGGTCGCACGACGGTGCCGGTGCGCACGGTGTGATCGTATTGGCGATAGACCCAGTTCTTGGAAGCGATCGTTGGGTCGGCTAACAAGGCGCGCAGCGCTGCGGTATTATCGATTTGCGGTAGCGAGCTGAGATCGTGCTGGCTGACGTCCGCTGGTGGCGAAGCGTCGCGCGAATACAGCGGCGCTTCATCCGCGAGCGGCTTCGCCGGAATCTCGGCCGACACGCTCCCGTTATTGCGCACGCGCATCATGCCGTCGTCGGTCACGAGGCCGATTTCCGCGCATGGCACATCCCATTTTCCAAAAATTTCGCGCACCACATTTTCCTGGCCGAGCTTGGCGATGATGAGCATGCGTTCCTGCGATTCGCTCAGGAGAATTTCGTACGGCGTCATGCCCGGCTCGCGTTTCGGAACCTTGGCGAGATCAATCTCGACGCCGCTGCCGCCCCGGCTCGCGGTTTCGCAAGTCGAGCAGGTCAACCCCGCCGCGCCCATATCCTGAATGCCGGCGACGGCATCGGTCGCGAGCAATTCGAGACATGCTTCGAGCAAAAGTTTTTCCTTAAACGGATCGCCGACTTGCACGGCCGGACGATCTTCGCGCGATTCTTCTGTGAGTTCGCGCGACGCGAAGGCCGCACCCGCAAGTCCATCGCGTCCGGTTTCCGCGCCGACGTAGAAGACCGGATTGCCGACGCCGGTCGCCGCGCCGCGCGCGAGTTGCTCATGTCGCAGCGAGCCGAGACAAAAGACATTCACCAGCGGATTGCCTTCGAAGCTTTCGTCGAAATAAATTTCGCCGCCAATGGTCGGCACGCCGATGCAATTGCCGTAATGCGCGATGCCGCTGACGACGCCGGTGAAAAGACGGCGATTCTGCGCGATCCGCCGGGTGCGACTCGAGTTGGTAGGGCGAGACTCCGTCGAACCGGAGCGTGCGCCCCCGTTCGGCTCGACGGAGTCTCGCCCTACCAAGTTTGGGTTTATTTCCGTGATCGGCCCGAAGCGCAGTGAGTTCATGCAAAACTCCGGGCGCGCGCCCATGGTGAAAATGTCGCGAATGATGCCGCCGACGCCAGTGGCCGCGCCCTGGAACGGCTCGATCGCGCTCGGGTGATTGTGCGATTCGATTTTGAAACAGACCGCCCAGCCGTCGCCGATGTCGACTACGCCGGCGTTTTCTTCGCCCGCTTTCACGAGAATGTTCGGGCCGGTCGTCGGAAACTTTTTCAGCTCCTTGCGCGAGTTTTTGTAGGAGCAATGCTCGCTCCACATGACGGAGAAAATGCCGAGCTCAGTGAAGTTCGGCACGCGCCCGAGAATTTTTTCAATGCGCGCGAATTCGTCCGGCGTGAGGCCGTGTTTGCGAACGATCTCGGGAGTGATTTCGGGCTCGGCCGCTGGCATTGGCGCCGCACGTTAGCCGACGCGATCTGGTTGCACAATCGCGCGCTTGGCCTGCCTGCAAATTCGCGACAAGATGCGCGCGTGGACATCAGCACGATCGCCAATATTGCCACCGCGTTGACCGTGTTGACCGGCGTTGCCTTTGGCGTGATCGAGATGCGCCGCGCGCGTCGCGATCGCCAGGAACGCGCTGCCTTCGCCGCCGTGCAGGCGTTGATGACGCCGGAGTGGATGAGCTCGTCGATGATCGTGGCGACGTTGCCCGATGGCATGACGCCGGCAAAATTCGCGCAGGATGCTCGCAGCCTCGAAGCGATGCTGAAGATCGCGACGATCATGGAAGGAATGGGCTACTCGGTTTTCGCGCGCATCGTTCCGCTATCCGTCGCCGATGACCTCGTCGGCGGGATGGCGCGGGTGGCGTGGCGAAAATTCCGTCCATTTGTCGAGGATGAACGCCGCCGCACCGGCACCGAAAAAAGCTGGGAATGGTTCCAGTGGCTGGCCGAGCAACTCGACCGTCACTCCGCGAGTAAAACCAGCCTCGCCGTCGGCGCGCCCGTCGTCTATCGCGACTGGAAGCCGTAGGTTGCCTTCCGGCGTAAATCGCTGATTTTTGCCTATGGCGTTTGACCTCAAGGAAATCATCGCGGCCCGGCTCGGCGAGAACTACGAGCTGCATCACCGCCACCTCAATCGCACGCTCGTCGCGGCCCAGCGCGTCATCGGTTTCGACAAAGTCTATGCGCGGGCGGAAGGCGCTTATCTCTACGACATGGATAACGCCGCTTACCTCGATTTTCTGAGCGGCTACTCGGTTTACAATATCGGCCGCAACCATCCGGTGGTGCAAAAAGCGATTCGCGATGTGCTCGATCTCGGATTGCCGAACATGGTGCAGATGGATTGCTCGCTGCTGAGCGGGCTGCTGGCCGAGGCGATCACGAAACGCACGCCGCCGCATCTGGACGCGGTCTTCTTTTGCAACTCCGGCACGGAAGCGATGGAAGGCGCGCTGAAATTTGCACGCGCGGCGACGGGCAAGAAACGCGTGCTGTCGCTCGAGAGCGCATTTCACGGGCTCAGCCTCGGCTCGCTCTCGCTCATGGGCTGCGAAAGTTTCACCGAAGGTTTCGGTCCGCTGATGGATGAATGGGACACGCGCATCGCGCTGGATGACATCGCGAGTCTCGAACGCGAATTGAAAAAAGACGACGTAGCGGCCTTCGTCATCGAGCCGGTGCAGGGCAAAGGCTGCAAATCGCCGAAGACGGATTTTTACCAGCGCGCTCAGGAGCTTTGCCGCAAACACGGCGCGCTTTTCATAGCCGACGAGATTCAGACCGGACTCGGACGCACCGGTAAAATGTTCGGCTTTGAGCATTGGAATCTCGAGCCGGACATCATCACGCTCGCGAAAAGCTTGAGCGGCGGTTACGTCCCGTGCGGCGCGATCGTGGCGCGGCGCGAAATTTATCAGAAAACATTTTCGCGCATGGATCGATGCGTGGTGCATTCGACCACCTTCGGTCGTAACAATCTAGCCATGGCGTGCGGGCTCGCCGCGCTCGAAGTCATCGACCAGGAAAATCTGGTCGAGCGTTCCGCCAAAATGGGCGCACTGCTGATGGAGCGGATCGATTCCCTGCGCGCGAAACATTCCTTTATCAAGGAAGTGCGCGGCAAAGGACTCATCATCGCGATCGAGTTCCAGGAGCCGACGGAGTTCAAGCTCAAGATGGCGTGGAAACTTTTGCACAAGGTCGACAAGGTGCTCTTCGCGCAAATGGTGGTGACGCAGATGCTGAGCAAGCATCGCATTCTCACCCAGGTCGCCGGCCACGCCATGGATGTGCTGAAAATTCTGCCGCCGCTCATCATTGGCGAAAAGGAGATCGAGCTGTTTGTGGGCGCGCTGGATAACGTGCTGACCGATTGCCGCAAGTTCCCCGGGCCGATGTGGGAGCTCGGGAATAATTTCGTGCGCGCGGCGTTGAATCGCGGCGCTGATCGCCGCCCCGTCTCGGCTTAGCGCGATGGATTTCAAGAAACGGGTGCCGCCCGGCATGCGGCCCATTCAGCGCGACCGTCTCAGCAAAGCGCAATTGCAGCAGGAGCCGGCGCGCTACGAAAAGATGCCGTATCGCCGCTGCGGCGCGTCGGGTTTGAAATTGCCCGCGCTGGCGCTGGGCGCGTGGGAAACTTTCGGAGGCTATCGCGGGCCGGAGATTGCGCGCGAATGTATTTTTCGTGCCTTCAATCTCGGCATCAATCATTTCGATCTCGCAAATAATTACGGGCAACCGCCCGGGCGCGCGGAGACGACGGTCGGGCGCGTGCTGCGCGAGCTGCCGCGCGACGAGCTGATCGTGTCGACCAAGGCTGGATTTCCGATGTGGGACGGGCCGCACGGGCAGGGGAGTTCGCGCAAACATTTGCTCGCCAGCATCGATCAATCGCTCAAGCGGCTGGAAGTCGATTACGTCGATATTTTTTATTCGCATCGCTTCGACGCGGACGTGCCGCTGGAGGAAACGCTCGGCGCGCTAGATCAAATCGTGCGCAGCGGCAAAGCGTTGTATGTCGCGCTCAGCAATTATCCGACGGAAAAATTAGCCGACGCGATCTCGCTCGCGCAAAAGATGAACGTCGCCCCGATCATCGCGCATCAATCGTTTTATAATTTGCTCTACCGCGACGTGGAGAAAACGATGCTGCCGCTGGCGACGGAGAAAGGCGTGGGCGTCATAGCGTTCTCGCCGCTGGCGCAGGGACTTCTTTCGACGAAATACGCCGACGGTGTTCCGGAGGAATCGCGCGCGGCCAAACTTTGGGATGATAAGCAGCGCGCTCTGCTAACCTCGGAAATTCGCGAGAAGACACGCAAGCTGAATGAGATCGCGAAGCGCCGCGGACAAACGCTGCCGCAAATGGCGCTGGCGTGGATTTTGCGCCGGAAAGAAATTACGAGCGTGCTGTTTGGCGCGTCGGAAGTCGATCAGGTCGAGGAAAACGTGAAGGCGCTGGAGAAGCTCGACTTCACCGCGGACGAGCTGAAGCAGATCGACGACGCGCGGTAGATTAGCGCGTTGTAGTACAACTTAGACAGCGCGATCTTCGTGCGATCGCGCGCTCATTTGCGCCGCTCCTTGCGCGCCCGTAACCTTGCCGTCCATGAAAATTGAGGTCGAGCAGGCGCCGGATTCCGTTTCCACCTTGCGGATTGAATTGCCGCCGGAGCAGGTGTCGAAAGAGTGGGATGCGATCGCGGAGGGCTTCGCGCGTCATGCCAAAATTGCCGGTTATCGCCCGGGCAAAGCGCCGCGTCGCGTAGTGGAAGCAAAGTTCAAAAAGGAGATCGAGGAAGAGGTTACTAAAAAACTAATCGGCCAGAGTTATCGCGAGGCGATTGCCGAGAAACAGTTGCGCGTGGTGTCGTTGACGAATCTTCAGGACGTCGAGATCACCAGTGACAAAACAATGCGCTTCCGCGCGACCGTCATCACGGCGCCGGATTTTGCGCTGCCCGATTACAAAGCGATCGCGGTGGAAGTGCCGTTGCCGGAGGTGAGCGTAAAGGAAGTCGATGCGGCGATGGAACGTCTGCGCGATCAGGCGGCGGATTTCATCGACGTGGAACCGCCGCGTCCGCTGACGATGGAGGATTTCGCGGTCATCGATTTCGAAGGCACGGTCGAGGGCAAGGCGATCGCGGAGGTCGCGCCGGAGGCGAGCAAGAATTTGCAGGGCGGCAAAAAATTCTGGCTGCGTTTGGCGCCGGGAAATTTTCTCCCGGATTTCTGCGAGCAAATCGCCGGCATGAACAAGGACGAGACGAGGCTGGTGATGGTGTCGTTTCCCGATGACTTTCCGGCGAAGGAACTGGTGGGCAAGAAGGGCGATTACGCGGTCACGTTGCGCGAGCTGAAAACGAAAGTGCTGCCGGAATTAGACGACGCGTTCGCGGCCAAGCTGACGAAGGACAAAACGCTCGCGGAGGTGCGCCACATGGTGCTGCACGATCTCGAGCACGAAAAGGAACACAATATCGAACAGGCCAAGGAAGCGCAGATCGTGAAAGCGTTGCACGAGCAGACGCAATTCGATTTGCCGTCATCTTTATTGCGCAACGAGACGCGCCGCGCGCTCGGCGAACTGGTGCAGCGCAATCGCGAGCGCGGCGTGCCGGACGACGTGCTGAAAACAAAAGAGAAAGAGCTCGTGGAAGGCGCCGGCTCGCTCGCCGCGCATCGGCTGAAGACGAATTTCATCCTGCATCGCATCGCCGAGGCGGAGAAGATTTCCGTTGCCTCCGAAGATGTGGAAGCGCGTCTGCGCGAACAGGCGGCGCACTACCAAATGCCGGTGGAAAAACTGCGCAAAGAAAGCGACGAACACGACGGCATGAACGGCCTCGTGGAAGAGATCCTGCTGGGTAAGACCCTTGCCTTCCTCAAGGCGAATGTTAGCGTGAAAACCACGGAGACCGGCGACGAAAAAGCGGTTCATCCCGAAGGAAGTCATGACCATTAGAAACGAAAATTTTTCGCAAGGCGTGCTGGTTCCGATGGTGGTCGAGCAGACCGGCCGCGGCGAACGCAGCTACGATATTTACTCCCGCCTATTGAAGGATCGCATCATTTTCCTCGGCACGGCGATCGACGATCACATCGCGAATCTCATCATCGCGCAGATGCTGTTTTTGCAAATGGAGGACGGCAAAAAGGACATCAATCTTTATATCAACTCGCCGGGTGGCTCGGTCACAGCCGGGCTCGCCATTTACGATACGATGCAATTTCTCACCTGCGACGTGACCACCTATTGCCTCGGCATGGCGGCGAGCATGGGCGCGGTGTTATTGAGCGCGGGCACGAAAGGCAAGCGTTTCGCGTTGCCGAACTCCGACATCATGATCCATCAGGTCTCGGGCGGCGCGCAGGGTCAGGCCAGCGACGTCGAGCGCACGGTGGAATACATGTTCAAGCTGAAGAAGCGCCTCATCAGAATTCTCGCCGGTCACACCGGGCAGGAGGAGGAAAAGGTGAAGCTCGATTCCGATCGCGACTACTACATGTCGGCGAGCGAGGCCAAGGATTACGGGCTGGTCGACGAAGTAATTAAGTCGCGCAAGGAAGTGAAACTGCTGGAGGGGCATGCGCCATCCGGTTCCGATAAAACGGCGGTGGCGGTGGCCGAAGCGGCGCTGCCGAAGAAGCTGGCGGAATAGAAGCTGCTTAAAACGAGACGCACCATCCATGGCCCGGGCATCCAACCTCACGATGTGCTCTTTCTGCGGAAAGAGTCACGCCGAAGTGCGCAAACTCATCGCCGGTCCCGGCGTCTACATTTGCGACAGTTGCATCAATGTTTGCAAAAGCATTCTCGACAAGGAGCTGAACGAAGATGCGCGGCGGCAATCCTCGAATATTCGCGTGCCGAAACCGGCGGAGATCCGGCGTTCGCTCGATCAATACGTGATCGGACAGGATGTGGCGAAGAAGACGCTGTCGGTCGCGGTGCACAATCATTTCAAGCGCGTGATGCAAACGAACGCGCCCTCGGAAGCGTCGGCCACTTTTCAACCCGACCCGCTGGCCGACGTTGAGATCGAGAAGAGTAATATTCTCCTCATCGGGCCGACCGGTTCCGGCAAAACGTTGCTCGCGAAAACGCTGGCCAAGATTTTAGACGTCCCGTTCTGCATCGCGGACGCGACCACGCTCACCGAAGCCGGCTACGTCGGCGAAGACGTGGAGAACATCATCCTACGCTTGCTGCAAAATGCCGACTACGATGTGAAGCGCGCCGAGATCGGCATCGTTTACATCGACGAAATCGATAAGATCGGACGCAAGACCGACAACGTTTCCATCACGCGCGACGTCAGCGGCGAAGGCGTGCAGCAGGCGCTCTTGAAAATTCTCGAAGGCAGCACCTGCAACGTGCCACCGCAAGGCGGCCGCAAGCATCCGCATCAGGAATACATCCAGGTCAATACCGAGAAAATTCTGTTCGTCTGCGGCGGCGCATTTGTCGGTCTCGACAAGATCGTGCAGAAACGCATCGGCAATAAAGTGATGGGCTTCGCCAGCCAGAGTCTCGATGTGGAAGCGGCCATGGCGCGCGAAGCGGTGCGGCACACTGAGCCGGAGGATTTGCTCGCGTTCGGCATGATTCCCGAATTTATCGGCAGACTACCCGTTCTCGCCGCGCTCGACGCGTTGACCGAGGAAGAAATGGTCCAGATTTTGACCGACACCAAGAACGCAATGGTGAAGCAATACACCAAGCTCTTCGCCATGGAAGGTGTGCGCCTGACGGTGACGAAGGACGCGCTCAAAGCGCTGGCGGCGCAGGCGGTCACCAAGGGCACGGGCGCGCGGGCGCTGCGTTCCATGCTCGAACGCATCATGCTCGACATCATGTACGATGTGCCGAGTCGCGAAGACATCGCGGAAGTCACGATCAATCGCGCGGTGGTCGAAGGGAAAAAGCTGCCGCTCATTCGCAAGAAGCAGGACAAGGACGCGGCCTAGTTCGCTGGCACGTCCCAGTGCGCACGATGCGCGTGGTCGTCATCAACACCGGCACCGAGATTTTGCTCGGCGATGTGTTGAATACGCATCTGGCTTTTATCGCGCAGGAAATTTTTCCCCTCGGTCTGCGCATCGCAGAACAGCGTTCCGTTCCTGATGGCGCCGCGATCCAGGGCGCGCTGACTGACGTTTTTCCGCGCGCGGATTTGATCTTCGTCACCGGCGGCCTCGGGCCCACGACGGACGACGTCACGCGCGAATTGGTGGCGGAGTTGCTCGGGCTCGAATTGGTCGAGGACAAAGCGATCCGTTACGGCATCGAAAGTCGGCTGCGGTTGCGGAAAATTCCCGTGACCGAGCGCATTTTCCGGCAGGCGATGATTCCGCGGGGCGGCTCCGCTTTGCCGAACGCGAACGGCACGGCGCCGGGAATTTTCCTGCCGGCGAACGTCAATCCGTCGAAACTATCGCCGCACCTTTTCCTTTTGCCGGGGCCGCCGCGCGAATTGCGCCCGATGTTTCGCGAGCTCGTGGTGCCGCGATTGCGGATGATCCTGCCGCCAGCCGATCCGATCACGCTGCGCAAATTCCGGCTCGCCAACATTGGCGAATCGATCGTCGAAAAAAAGATCGGCGAACAGTTGCTCGCGATTCCTGGTCTTGAACTGGGCTATTGCTCGCGCTTGGGCGAAGTCGATCTGCGTCTCATCGGTTCGCCTGCGGTCGTCGCCGCCGCGGCCGAGATCGTGCTGGCTAATTTAGCCGACACGATCTTCAGCGAAGCGGACGAAGATTTGGCACAGGTGATCGTGCAAATGCTGGCCGCGCGCGGCGAGACGCTGGCGCTTGCAGAATCCTGCACCGGCGGCCTGCTGGCGCATCGCATCACGAATGTGCCTGGCTCGTCGGCGGTTTTTCTCGCCGGTGCAGTCACGTATGCGAATGCGGAAAAAATTCGCACGCTCGGTGTGCTAGCCGATTCCATCGAGCAGCACGGGGCCGTGAGCGACATCGTCGCGCGCGAAATGGCGGAAGGAATGCGCGCCTGCACCAACGCGACTTACGCGCTCGCGACCACCGGCATCGCCGGCCCGGGCGGCGGCAGCGAGGAGAAGCCGGTCGGAACCGCCTTCATCGCGCTCGCATCCGAACGTCAGCCGACACGATCTGAAAAAATTTTCATGCCGACCGATCGCGAGACGTTCAAGCAAATAATCGCGCAACGCGCGTTCGATTTGCTGCGCAAAGCGTTGCGCTAGCCAGCCGGCTGCACTTCGACCGGCGTGCCGACTTTGATGTGGTCGTAAAATAATTTCGCCGCCACCGACGGCATGCGCACGCAACCGTGCGAGGCCGCGTAGCCGGGCAGAATGCCGATATGCATTCCGACGCCATCGCCGGTGAGCCGCATGAACCAGGTCATGGCCGCGCCCTGGAAATGCGTGCCGCTCGGCGCGGAATCGATCTTTGCGCTCACTCCCGCGCGCACGACGCGCCCGGAA
>JALYTV010000049.1 GCA_030854105.1 Verrucomicrobiota bacterium
ACATGCGCATCTTCTCCCTCGTCGCGATTTTCCTGGTCGCCACCGTCGCTGGCTCTTTTGCCCAAGCCCTCCTGCGCGTGGGTGATCCGGTCGACATCAAAGTCGGCGGCGTTCCTGCCGAGGAACAAACGCAGTTGAACAATACCTACACCGTCGACGCCAGCGGCTCGATCAACCTTCCTTATATCAATCGCGTCCACGCGGCAGGATTGACGCCGTCGCAACTCGCGCAATCGATCGAGGGTGTCTATCGCAGCAATAAAATCTTCACCAACCCCACCATCACGATCGTGATGCAGCCGAGCGCGCGCTTCGTCAACATCGGTGGCGCGGTGCGTTCACCCTCGCGCGTGCAATTTACCGAAGATATGACCTTGCTCGCCGCCATCAACGCCGCCGGCGGTTTCAATGATTTTGCCGACCAGCGCCACGTGCGCTTGCTTCGCGGTAATTCCGCGAGAGTTTTCGACGTCCGGCAATTCCGTCGCGATCCGTCGCTCGATGCGAAGCTCCAGCCCGGTGATCGCGTCGAAGTGCCGCAGAGTTTCTTCTAGCCCGCTTCGCTGTCGCGAATAATATCGCGATGTCGCCACGCGTAGGCGAGTCCCGAATAGAGCGTCAACACGACCGTCACCCCGACGAGCAATGTCCCAACGTCGTTCCAGGATCGCTGCCACCACGTCGTCTGCAGACTGGCGCGACTCCATTCGGCGATCGTGAGCAACAACAGGAAAAAGATCACCGTGATCATCTGCCAGGAGGTCTTGTGCTTACCCAGCCGCTCGGCCGCAAGCACCTGCCCTTTCGCGCTCGCCATCAGTCGTAGACCGGTAATCAGGAAATCGCGACCCACCACGATCGTAGCCACCCACGCCGGAATTGCCCGCAGCGGCACCAACGAAATAAACGCCGCCGCGATCATGATCTTGTCGACCAGCGGATCGAGCAGTTTACCGAAATTCGTGATCGTCTTGTAGCGCCGCGCGATTTCGCCGTCGAAAAAATCAGTGATGCCAGCGATCAGAAACGTAATGAGCGCGATGGTGTGCGCCCAAGGCCAGCGCGAACTCAGCGCGACGACAAACACAATGGTCAGCAGAAGACGACTAAGCGTGAGGCGATTTGCCCAATTCATCAGCGCGTTCCGCTCACAGCCGACGCGCTCTCGCGCTTCGGCAACTTCCAAATCGGCACGCGCTTCTTCAGTTCATCGATCATCCAGGCCGTTGCCTCGAGCGCGGCGGCGCGGTGCGGCGAAGCGACGCGCAACAGCAACGACGATTCGCCCGCCGCCACGAAACCGATGCGATGATGCAACACCACTGCGAGCAACTGGAATTGCCGGGCGCCTTCGTTCGCGATCTCGCGCAGTTGATGCCGCGCCATCTCGCGGTTGGCTTCGTAATCGATTCCGTCGATAGCTTCGCCATCCTCCAGCGGTCGCACATTGCCGCGGAACTCTACCAGCGCGCCCGCCCCGGGGAAGCTAACGCACGCCGCATCCGTCAGCGGATCCTCAACTAATTCGACTTCGCAAACGTAATTTGCCATGCGCACGTCCCGCTCGTTTACTGCGATGGCGCGAATCGGCGCATGGCAAAGGAGATACTCAAAATCATGACGAAGCAATCGGATATTGGCGTGATCGGGCTGGCTGTGATGGGCGAAAACCTCGTCCTCAATATGGAGTCGAAAGGATTTAGCGTCGCCGTCTTCAATCGCACCACGGAAGTAACCGAGAAGTTTGCCGCCGGTCGCGCCAAAGGAAAAAACATCACGCCCACGAAAACGATCGAAGAGTTTATCGGCGCGCTCAAACGTCCGCGCAAAGCCATGATCATGATCAAGGCCGGCAAGCCAGTCGATCAAGTCATCGCCGAGATCGCGCCCCTGATGGAGAAAGGCGACGTCATCATCGACGGCGGCAATTCCCTGTTCACCGATACGCAGCGCCGCTGCCATGAACTCGAGGCGAAAGGCATTCACTTCGTCGGCTGCGGCGTTTCCGGCGGCGAAGAAGGCGCGCTCAAAGGCCCGTCGATGATGCCGGGCGGCTCGAAGGAATCCTGGGCCATCATCGCGCCGATTTTCCAAAAGATCGCCGCGCAGGTCGACGGCGAACCGTGCTGTCGTTACATGGGGCCGGATGGCGCCGGCCATTACGTGAAGATGGTGCACAACGGCATCGAGTATGGCGACATGCAGTTGATCGGCGAAGCCTACGCGATTCTAAAAGACGTGCTCGGCCTCGAAGCCAGCGCGCTGGCTGACGTTTTCTCCGAGTGGAATCGCGGCGCGCTCGACAGCTACCTCATCGAAATCACGGCGCAGATTTTTCGCAAAATCGATCCCGACACCGGCAGGCCGCTCGTTGACGTCATTCTCGATAAAGCCGGGCAGAAAGGGACCGGCCTTTGGACTTTGCAATCAGCGCTCGCGCAATCCGTAGTCGTTTCCACCATCAACGCAGCGGTCGAGGCGCGCGTGATTTCCTCGCGCAAAGCCGAGCGCGTCGCGGCGTCGAAAATTCTGCCGCAGCCGCAGATCGCGCCGTTTAACGGCGACCGCGCGCAACTCACGCGGGCGATTCACGACGCACTCTACGCATCGAAGATCGTGTCGTATGCGCAAGGCATGGAATTGCTCGGCGCGGCCAGCAAAACCTACGACTGGAATCTGAATTTCGGCGACATCGCGACCATCTGGCGCGGCGGCTGCATCATTCGCGCAAAATTTCTCAATCGCATTACCGACGCCTACGAACGCGACCCGAAGCTGAATAATTTGCTGCTCGACAAATATTTCACCGACATCATCGCAAGGACGCAATCGAATTGGCGCACCGCCGTCTCAGCGGCGGTCAACGGCGGCGTCGCGGTCCCCGCTTTCAGCGCGTCGCTCGCCTACTTCGATAGCTATCGTTGCGCGCGTCTGCCCTCGAATTTATTGCAAGCGCAACGCGATTTCTTCGGCGCGCACACTTACGAGCGCGTCGACAAGCCCGGAATTTTTCATACCGACTGGCTGGGCGACGCGCCGGCCCAGCAAATGGCCGAGCCGAAGCCAACCGCACCACAGCACGCCGCAGAGTAATTCGCGCACGGTTCATAGACAGCGCGATCAGTGGAAGTCGTGCGATGCCGAGCCGGCCAGTCCGTCGTGCGCGAGCGGGGAAATTTTCCGCGCCTTAATCAGCACCACGTTCTCCGTGTTTTGCACTTCGCCTTCGATGGCGAGGAACGGTTCCTCGGTGATGAGCATGCGCATTTGCTCGAAGAGATCGGGCTCGACGATCGCATTCGAGATACCCGTCTCATCTTCGAGGCTAATAAAAACGAAACCTTTCGCCGTCCCCGGTCGCTGACGGCAAATCACATTTCCCGCGATGCGAATCGTCGCGCCGTGTCGCGCCTGGGCAAGATCGCTCGCGCGCCACACCTCTGGAATTTGCGCACGCATCAACTGCATCGGATGCGGCCCGGTGGTGAGATTCATCTGCTCGTAATCGGCGCGTACGCGTTCCGACAACTTCATGGGAGAAAGCGGCGAATTCAGACTCCGAGGGAGCGCATGCGCTCCCCAAAGATCATTCGGCAACTCCGCCTCCACCTGCCACATCGCATCGCGCCGATGCTCGGCAAAACAATTGAGCGCGCCGAGATTGGCCAAGCCGCGTAATTCCTCTTTCGTCAGCGGCACGCGTTTCCGAAATTCCTTCAACGACGCAAACGCTTTCTCATTCCGCGCGCGCACGAGTTCGTCGCCATGCTCGCGCCGCAATCCGTTCACCACGCAAAAACCCAGCCGGATCGTGTCGTCTGCCAGCACGCGGCAATGCCAATCGGATTGCGCGACGCACACCGGCAGCGTCTTCACCCCATGCCGCCGCGCATCTTTCACAATCGTGGCCGGCGCATAAAATCCCATCGGCTGATTGTTGATCAGGCTCGCGTAGAACTCCGCCGCGCGATGCGCTTTCAAAAACGCGCTGCCGTAAGCGAGAATGGCGAAGCTGATCGCGTGCGATTCCGGAAAACCGTAGAGCGCGAAGGAAGTGATCGATTGCATGATTTTCTCGATCGCCTCCGGCGCGACTTGGTTGCGCTCCATCGCTGCGCGCAACTTCACGCTCACTTTGTTCATCCGCTCCTGCGAACGGTGAAAGCTGAGCGCGCGTCGCAATTCCTCCGCTTCGTCGCCGGAAAAATTCGCCACGATCATCGCGATCTTCAGCATTTGTTCCTGGAAGAGCGGGACGCCTAACGTTCGCTCGAGCACCGGCCGCAGGCGCTCGTCGAAATAAACGACCGGCTCTTTCCCCGCGCGGCGCGCGAGATACGGATGCACCATGTCGCCCTGGATTGGTCCCGGCCGAATGATCGCGACTTCGATGACGACGTCGTAAAAACATTTCGGCTTCAAGCGCGGCAGCGTCGCCATCTGCGCGCGGCTCTCGATTTGGAAAACGCCGATCGTGTCCGCTTGGCACATCATCTCGAACGTCGCCATGTCGTCTTTCGGAATGTGCGCGAGATCAAGCGGACGCCCGCGTTCGCAGCAAAGTTCGAGCGCGTCCTGCATCACCGACATCATGCCGAGCCCGAGCAGATCGACTTTCACGATGCCGAGATCTTCGCAATCGTCCTTGTCCCATTGCGCGACGACGCGGCCTGGCATCGACGCGTTCTCCAGCGGCACGAAGCTGCTCAATTTATTCTGGCAGATAATCATGCCGCCCGAGTGCTGGCCGAGATGTCGCGGCAATCCGTAGATCGCCTGATACAAACGCACGAACGCCGGCGTGCGCGGATGATCTTTGGGCAAACCCGCCTGCTCGATCTGCGCTTCGAGATCCATCGTGTGCGGAAAGTCGCCATTGGCGAACAAACGCGAAAAACGGTCGAGCGTGCTCGCGGAAAAATTCAGAGCCTTCCCGATCTCGCGCGCCGCGCTGCGACCGCGATACGTGATCACGTTGGCCGTCATCGCCGCGCCATGTTTGCCGTAGCGCCGATAGACTTCCTGGATCACGCGTTCGCGCCGATCGCCACTCGGCAGATCGAGATCGATATCGGGCCAGCCTTTGCGGCTCTCACTCAGAAAACGCTCGAAGACGAGATGGGTGCTCACCGGATCGACCGGCGTGATGCCAAGGCAATAACAGACGGCGCTATTCGCCGCGCTGCCGCGGCCCTGCACCATGATGTTGTTCTCGCGGCAGAAATTCACGATGTCCCAGACGATGAGGAAGTAGCCGGAAAATCCGAGCCGCGTGATAAGCGCGAGTTCTTCCTCGAGCTTGCGTTTCACGGCCGTGCTGATCGCGGCGTAACGCTGCTGCGCGCCGAAGAGAACCATCGTGCGCAGAAACGAATTCATGTTGTGCCCCTCGGGTACGGCAAAATCGGGAAACGAATAGCCAATGTCCTCCAGCGAAAAGGTGAGGCGCTCGGCGAGCCGTTCCGTGTTCGTGATCGCGTCGGGTAAATCGCGGAAGAGCGCGCGCATCTCCGCGTCCGTCTTCAAATGCCGCTCGGCATTTTGCGTGAGCAATTTTCCCGCGAGATCGAGGTGCGTGTGCTCGCGCATGCAGGTGAAGACATCCCGCACTTCGCGGCCGGCAGCGGTGGCGTATTGCACGCCGTTAGTGGCGACAATCGCCAGCCGAAATTTCGCCGCAAGATCGAGGAGCGATTTGTTCGCGCGCTCTTCACCACGCAGAAAATGTCGCTGCATTTCGACGTACACATTTTCGCGACCGAAGGCGTCGACGATGCGTTGCGTGCGCATTTCCGGGGTAGCGCACGCGTCTCGGGTGCTGGCGAGAGCGTCACGCTTTTGCGAACTTTCCAAAGATTGTTTCGGCGGGACACCGAAACCAGCACGCGAGACGCGTGCGCTACCCGGCGCAGGAATGTTAGCCAGCGCGATCAGCCCATTCGCAAAATCCGCCAGCTCGCTCCACTGCACCGCGCACTCGCCTTTCGTCGCGCTGCGCAAATGCGCCTGCGTCAGGAGCGAACAGAGATTCGCGTAGCCGACGCGATCGGCCACCAGCACCGGCAGCACGCTGCCATCCTCCAGGGTGAGTTCCGCGCCGGTGATTGGCCGCACGCCGTGCTCGCGCGCGGCCACCTCAAAACGCTGCGAGCCGTAGACGCCGTTGCGGTCGAGCAACGCCGTCGCCGGCAACCCGCGCGCGGCCGCGACCTCCGCGAGTTGTTCCGGAAAAGATGCGCCGCGCAAAAAACTGAAGGCACTGCTGGCGTGAAGCTCGACGTACGACATGATGTCATTCCGAGCGAAGCGAAGCAGAGTCGAGGAATCCCGTTGCCCAACCGAAAACTAGCGCGACGGGATTCCTCAGCTGCGCTCGGAATGACAATGGGTTGTTAGACAGCGCGATCATAGCCGACGCGCTCAGTCGTAAATGCCATTGACGGCCCAGCCGTCGCGATCGCGGTGGCAGCGCAACAACGTTCCGTTTTCCAACGCCACGTCCCATTCCACGCGCGCCCATTTTTTTTCATCCCACCAATTTCCCGAGAGCGGAAACGGGCCGGCCTGCGCCGTCGTCGCGCCTTCCATGCCGGTGGCGCGCAAATGAGCGGGCTGGTTGTTTTCCAGCAAGACCGTCGCGTTTCTTCTTTTTCGAAAACGACGGAGCGCGAGACGTGGCGGTGATTTCGGGGGCGTTGCCGCTGGCATTTCCCACACGAACGGCTCCATGCGAAACGCATCCGGCCGATGCGTTTCCTCCAGCACCGGCGTGCCGACGCGCTCGCAGCCAAGCAGCCCGACCAAGTGCGCGAGCGTGGCGTGCAATTGCGCCGGATCGCGCAACGCCGTCTCGAACAAGCCGAACTGCTGCCGCGCCGGACGCGATGGTTTCGCTTCCAACTCCACGGCGACGATCGGTTGCGGCGACGAAAAATTTTCGAGATGCGTGTGCAGCATGCGGAAGAGAATTTCTTCGTCATTCGTTGGCTGCGGAATTTTGAAGACGCGCGTGTAATCGGATTTGTCGGCAAAGATCAGGCGCAAATGCAATTCGCCCGCGACAAGGTAAATCGCGTGCAAGCGGCGACCGAGCTGCTGCAAAAAGCGCCGCAGCATGAAGAGCAACGGTTCGCTGGTCTCGATTTCGTTCTCGAATTCGAAACTTTCGATGAAAGATTCCGGCGGCGCGACTAATCGCAGCGGTCGCTCGCTGCCACCGTTCGCGCGATCCCAGAGCTCAGCCGCGAGCGCGCCGAGGCGGCGCGTGATTTCCTCGCGATCCAACGCCGCCAGTTGCCCGAGCGTGTGAATGCCCCACTGGCGCAAAATCGCCAGGACGCGGGCGATTTCTTTCGCGCGCTCGATCTGCTTGGGCGAACGCGGCGGCAATGTCGCGGGCATGACCGCCGCCGCCTTCGTTCGCTGAGAAAAATCTCCGACCATTCCATGCAGAATACGCCAAGGCATCGATTATGTTCGAATGAACATATACGATCATTTACTACGTCGCTTTATTAAAGATCAGAAGGAACGGGCGAAAAGTCCGGCGCGGGGAATCCCTTTACCTTCCCATCGCTCATAAACCAAGGGCATATCTTCGAGTGGTGGCACTCGAGAAAAATCTGAATGGCCAGTATCGGATGCCCTGGGCGCGGAAACGCCGGCGCTGGGATCATAGCCAGCACGCTCTCGTGATTCCCAGCGTTACAGAATTTCGACTGGGCACTTCGGCAGCGCGCTCATGAAGGCGCGGCCGTACGGCTTCGTCACGATTCGGTTATCAAGCAGCACGATGATGCCGTGATCCGATTTCGTCCGGATCAAACGCCCAACGCCCTGGCGCAATTTCAGGATCGCTTCCGGCAGCGAATATTCCGTGAACGCGTCGCCGCCGCGCGCCTCGATCATTTCCAGCTTCGCTTCGATGAGCGGGTGATCCGGCACGGCGAACGGCAACCGCGTGATGATGACGTTGCGCAAGGCGTCGCCAGGCACATCGACGCCCATCCAAAAACTGTCGGTGCCGAAGAGCACGCTGCGCGGTGTGGTCTTGAATCGCTCGAGCAATTTCGTGCGTGGCAGGCTGCCGCCTTGCACGAGCAAATTGAGATCGTGCTTCTCGAAAAAATCCGCCATCGCGCCGGCGACCTGCTGCATGGCGCGATAATTGGTGAAGAGGACAAACGCGTGCCCGTTCGTTTGCGTGACGAAATGTTCGATCCAATGCGCCAACGCGTCGGCGTAGCCGGCGTCGCGCGGGTCAGGCATTTTGCGCACGACGAACATTTTCATCTGCTGCTCGAAATCGAACGGGCTGCCTAATTGCAGCGGCTCGGCCTCTTCCGCGCCGATGCGATTGCGAAAATAAGCGAGATCGTTGCGGCCAACGCCGAGCGTCGCGCTCGTCATGACGCAGGTCGATCCGTCGCGAAAAAGCAGTTGGCGCAGTACCGGCGCCATGTCGATCGGCGCGGCGTTGAGGGTGAGGAACTGGCCAACCTTGCCGGTCTTCTCCACCCAATACACATGGTTCGGCGCCGACTGTTCCAGAAATGTCGCGATGCCGACGCGCGTGTCGGCCAGGCGGCGCACGAGTTCCCGCAATTCGGCTTTGAGGATTTCGTCGTCGGCGCGCTTCGAGGCGTCGGCCACACGCGTTTGCAACGCGATCAGACGGCCGGTGATCGTGTCGTCTGTGATTCCGGTTTTTCGCACGCGGAACTCGCGACCTTTGCGGAATTCGCAACGCGCTTCGATGTCGCCGAAAAACTTTTCGAGATCGTCGACCATCTCCGCCGCGAGCCGTACGCCGATTGCGTCGCGCGTGACGGTGAAAAGCCCCTTCTTCGTCCGCGCGTTATAGAGGCGCTGCACCATCGCGCGCAGGCCGTATTGCGAAATGCCGAGGCCGATCTGACGCGACGCCGTCTGTTCGATGGTATGGGCTTCGTCGAAGATCAGAAAATCATTTTGGAAAATGTAACCGCCCTCGCCGTCAACGTCGTCGTTCTCGGCGCTGCCGAGATGCATGAAAAGGAGGGTGTGATTCATCACCAGTACGTCGGCGGAGAGCAAACGCCGGCGCGCGCGCTGGTAAAAACAGTCGCCGCGTTCGCCGCACGATTTCTTGGTGCAGATGTGCGCTTCGCTGCAAACCTGCGCCCAGACTTTCGCGTCCGGCTCGAAGGGCACGTCACTGAGGGTGCCGTCTGTCGTGCGCGCCGCCCACTCGGAGATGCGCAGAAGTTCGTTTTGCTCGGGGCCGGTAAACAGCTCGTTCTGCTGCTGTCGTGCGCGTTCCAGCCGGCGGGGGCAAAGGTAATTTTGCCGCCCTTTCATGAGCGCGGCTTCGAACTCCGTCGGTAGAATTTTTTTCAGGATCGGAATATCCTTATAGAGCAACTGCTCCTGTAGATTGATGGTGTGCGTGGAAATGATGGCGCGCTTTTTCTGCTCCAACGCGAATAGGATCGCCGGCACGAGATACGCCAGCGACTTGCCCACGCCGGTGCCGGCTTCCACCACCAGATGACGCTTTTCCTCCAGCGCGCGCGCGATCGCGACGGCCATTTGCTGCTGCTCGGGCCGCGTCTCGAAATTTTTCGCCTTCGCCAGCAAACCCGCCGGCGAGAAAATCGCTTCGACTCTCTCGACGAAATCGGACGGCAAAGTATCGCGCAGGGCAATCATCGACTTGGACAATCGACGAAATTACGCTGAAGTCGCCTCATCCGAAACTTGCCGTGAAATTGCTCGACCGCTATCTGACCCGCAATTTTCTGCAGGCCTATTTCTATTGCGTCGCCGCTTTTCTCTCCATCTGGCTCATCTTCGACATTAGCGATTCGATCTCGCTGTTTATCGAAAACAATGCCGGGCCGCTGATGATCGCGCGCTTCTACGCGACGCAAGCGCCGCAAATCCTGATCATTCTTCTTCCCGTCGCGCTACTGCTGGCGCTCCTTTTCGTGCTCGCGCGTATGTCGCGCGCGAACGAGATCGTCTCGATGCTGACTTCCGGCATCAGCCTCACTCGCGTGCTCGCGCCGGTGCTCCTGATCGGGCTGTTAACCAGCGCGCTCTGCTTCGCCTTGAATTACTCCGCCGCGCCGCACGCCGATCTCGCGCGCAAGAATTTTTTTGCCACGCAAGTGAGTCGCAGTCGTGATGGCGAAATTTTCCGCAATCGGCGCGACTCGCGCACGTGGTTCATCCAGCACTACGACCACGCGCGCGAAGAATTTCTCAACGTGGAAATTCTGCAGCAGGACGCCTCCGACCACATCACCACGGCTTACTTCGCGCCCGCGGCGCACTATGTCGCTGCGGACAAATCGTGGTTACTCACGAACGCGAAGGTCGTGCATTACGATAACGCCGGAAACATCGCGAAGGAAAGCATCGAGCCGAGCGTGACGGTGCGGCATTGGACAGAAACGCCATACCGCGTGCGCAGTGCGAACCTGCGCCCGGACGTCATGAGTTTGCCGGAATTGAGCGACTACCTGCGATTGAATTCCGATTTTCCCGCGACGCAGCTCGCCCCCTTCCGCACGCATTTTTATTATCGCATGGCGCTGCCCTGGACCTGTTTTGTGATCGTGCTGATTGCCGCCCCATTGGGCGTGGGGTTTTCGCGCCGAGGCATTATTAAAAACGTCGCGCTCGCGATCGTGCTCACTTTTGTGCTCAACTTCGCTTCCCATCTTTTCCTCGCGCTGGGCGAGGGCGATCGCGTGCCAGCCTGGATCGGTGGCTGGGCGCCGATCCTCATTTTCGGGGCGTTCGGCTTTCTCCTCTTTCGCCTGCGCGCAGCCAATCGCGATCCTTCCGACTTTCGCGATTTCCGCCGGACGCCTATATTGGCGCAATGAATCCGCTGGCCACCGACTGGCCCATCCAAGCGCGCTCGGAAGTTTGCCAGGTGACGCAGCGTCCTTTCGCCGACGGCGAGAGTTTCTACACCTTGCTCTTTCGCGAAGGCGACGGTTTTCGACGTGAAGACATCAGCGAAGAGGCCTGGACGCAGCGGAATGAAAACATCCAGCCGTTCTCGTTTTGGAAATCGCGCTTCGAGGCGACGCCGGTAGAACCGCCGGAGCCTTTGGGCAAAGAGAATGCGGAGGAATTATTCCGCCGCCTGATCGGGCAGGCGGACGCACCGGCGAACGCCGCCTACGTGCTGGCCGCGATGTTGGAACGCAAACGCGTGCTCAAACAAGTGCGCACGGAATCGCTCGATGGCCGTCGCCTCCTCATCTACGAACACGGCAAGACAGGCGACGTCTTCATTGTGCCCGATCCGCAGTTGCGCCTCGGCGATCTCGAGTCGGTGCAAACCGAAGTGATGCAGCTCCTGCAGACGGCCCACGCGTGATGAAGCCGCTGCCGTTCACGCCGGCGGACTTTCCGCTTTATCTCGCGCCGATGGCGGGGGTGACGGATAAAGTTTTTCGCCAAATCTGCCGAAGCTACGGCGCGGACGTGCTCGTGACCGAGTTCGTTTCCTCCGAGGGCGTTTTCCGCCGGAACGAGCGCACGCGCGAGTATCTCGACTTCGACGAATGCGAACGGCCGCTCGGCGTGCAGCTTTTTGGCGGCAACGCCGAACACATGGCGGAGGCGGCGAAACATGTGGTCGATTGGGTCGCGCCCGATTTCATCGATCTGAATTTCGGGTGTCCGGTGAACAAAGTAGTCGCGAAAAATGGCGGCTCCGCGCTGCTGAAAGATTGTCCCGCGATCGCGGCGGTTTGCAGCGCGGTCGTGCGTTCCGTCGCGCCGTTGCCGGTGACGGCCAAGATTCGCATCGGCTGGGACACGAATTCAGTGAACGCCACGCGCGTCGTTGAGATTCTGGAAGATTGCGGCATCGCAGCCATCGCCGTGCACGGACGCACGCGCGAACAAGGATACTCCGGCGAAGCGGATTGGAACGTCATCGCGCAGGTCGCCGCGCAGAGCGCGCTGCCTGTGATCGGGAACGGCGACATCAGCTCGCCCCTGCACGCCGCGCGTCGACGTAACGAGACCAAAATCTCCGGCGCGATGATCGGCCGCGCCGCCATGAGCGCGCCGTGGATTTTTCGCGAGATCAAACACTACTTTGCTACGGGCGAGTTGCTCCCGTCGCCGGAACTCGCCGAGCGCTGGGAGGTAATCGTCGGGCATTGCCGGCGCGTCGTCGAAATCTGGGGCGACGAAGACGCGGCGGTGCGCTCGATGCGCGCGCGGCTGATGGCCTACTCGCGCAATTTGCCGGAAGCAAAAGCGCTGCGCGAAAAATTTCAGCACGTCTCCGCCATCGCCGACGTGCAGCGCATCGCCGAAGATCATCTCGCGCGTTGCGCCGAGCTTGTCGCCGTATGATCGCGCCCGTTCCGGATCCCAAAATCAAGATCGGCAACGAGCGCCTGATCAAGGTGACCGAAAACGCATCGCGTCGCCTGACGTCGTTGCTCGAGAAACAGGGACGCGCACAGGGCGCGCTGCGCGTCGCCGTCATCGGCGGTGGCTGTTCCGGATTGCAATACAAAATGGATCTCGTTGATGGCCCCGCGCCGCGCGACATCCTGGTCAATTCCGCCGGCGTCCGCGTCGTCATCGATCCCAAGAGCGCGCTGTTTGTGAGCGGATCGCTGCTCGATTTCAGCGATGATTTGCAAAAGGGCGGCTTCAAAGTCACCAACCCGAACGCGGTGGCGCATTGTTCGTGCGGCGAAAGCTTCGCGGCATGACTGATCACTTTGCTCTGCTTGAGCAACCGCGCCGCCCGCTCCTTTCACTTTCTAAACTCGAAGCAGTCTTTCGCGGAAAAGCGCGCACGCTTCACCCCGACGCGACGGGTCGCGAAACGGATGAATTTCGCGAACTGAACGCAGCGATCTCTGTCCTGCGCGATCCAAGAAAGCGCCTGGCGCATTTGCTCGCCTTGGAAAATGCGTCGTCGAACCAGATCACGCCGGCGGCGGCAGAAATGGATTTGTTCGCCGAAATCAGTCAGACCACGCAGAACACGAAAGCTTTTCTCGACGGCAATCGGATCACAGACAGCGCGATCTCGCGTTCCGTCGCGCTCGCGCGACAGACAAAACTTCGTCGTGCATTGGAAGAGGCGCAGGAAAAAATTCGCACGGCGATGGAGCAGAGCGAAGCCGAACTCGCGCAATTGGATGAGGCGTGGAATCACAATCGCGCTTCTGCGATTGGGGCGGCCGCACAGTTGCAACAACGCTTCACCTTCCTCGGGCGCTGGAGCGAGACGCTCGCCGAATTGCGCTTTCGACTGACGCATTAGTGGAATCTGTAGCGGCGGTCTATGACCGCCGACACTCCGTCGGGACGGCGCTCATAGAGCGCCGCCACAAAAGAGCGATACTGTTCATTTGAACTTGCGCGACCGCAGGCGACTGCGATGGTTTGAGAAATGCTCACGGCGCGACAGAAAAGCATTTTAGATTTCATTCAGGAAGAGCAACGGAAAAAGGGCATCACGCCCAGCACGCGCGAAATCCAAAGTCACTTCGGCTTCGCGAGCCAGACGTCGGTGATGCAATATCTCGTGATGCTGGAACGGAAAGGTTTTCTCGACCGGCATACGCGCAAGGCGCGCGCACTCGTCACGCCGGTGCAGAAAGTCCGGATCACAGACATCCCGATCTATGGACAAATTCCCGCCGGCATGGCGACGCTGACGGAACAGACCGTGCTGGGCCATGTTTCCCTCGACACACGCTCGGCCAATGCGTCGCGCAATTCCGATTTATTCGCGCTTAAAGTGCGCGGTGATTCGATGATCGACGCGCACATTCTCGACGGCGACATCGTGATCCTGGAAGATCGCAAGGAAGCGAAAAGCGGCGAGATCGTCGCGGCGCTGATCGATGGTGAGACCACGTTGAAGCGATACATGGTGGAGCGCGGTCGCCCCTATTTGAAAGCGGAGAACGCACAATTTCCAGAGCAACGACCGGCGCACGATTTGCAGGTGCAGGGCGTGATGGTCTCGTTGGTGCGCCAGCAGCCGAAGCCTTCACCTCGCAAGCGCTAATGTTCGCTTGAACATAACCAGACTTGCTGCCTATTTTGCGCATGGCAGCGAGCCGCCAGATTCTCGATCTTCGACAACTGCTGGCTGAACGTTTTGCACAGCCGGTCATTTTTTCCGGGTCGCCACAGTCGACGGGCATTCCCGGGCTCGACAACGTCACCGGTGGCGGCCTGCATCCGGGCCTCATCACCGAAATCATTAGCCCGCGACTGAGCGCGGGATCGGCTCTCCTGATCCACGCGCTGCTGCTTAGCGCGATGCAACAACGAACCTTTGTCGCCTTGATCGACGGCAGCGATTCTTTCGATCCACAAACAGCGGGCTCAGCGCTTCTGCCGCATTTGCTCTGGTTGCGCTGCCACCACGCGAGCGAAGCGGTCAAGGCGGCTGATCTCCTCGTGCGCGACGGGAATTTTCCGCTCGTGATGCTCGATCTGATTTTGAATTCCGCCGACGAATTGCGAAAAATTCCGAGTGCGCACTGGTATCGTTTGCAACGCCTGGTGGAGCCGGCGCCGACCGCTTTGCTGGTGCTGAGCCAACATCACCTGGTCGCCGGCGTGCGGATGCAGCTCGTGCTGGAGCAACGCTGGACGCTCGACGAGCTGGAGCGAGACGACACGATCTCGCGTCTGCGCCCGCAACGTCGTCGTTCGTCGTTCGCGCTGCGATCCACCGCCTAAATGTTCGCCACGCTTTTGCTGCCGAATTTTTATCTACAGGCGATCTCGCGGCATCAACCTGAATTGCGCGCGCAACCGCTGGCGGTGCTAGACGAGCAAGCCAGGAAAGCGGCGATCCTGCAATTGAATGAAGCGGCCGCGGCGGCGGGCGTGGTCGCCGGCATGACACCGAGCCAGGCGCTGGCGCGTTCGCTCGCGCTCGTGATCAAGGCGCGCGCGCACGATCGCGAAGCTCAAGTCACCGATATTCTGTTGCATCACGCATTCCTGCTTTCGCCTTTTGTTGAGGAAACGGCGCCGGGCGTCTGCACCGTTCGCTTCACCAACACCGCTCGTTTGCCGGAGAAAGTGGCGCACGTCATTGCTTCGCTCGCGCAATGCGATGTCGTCGCGCGCAGCGGCATTGCCACGAATCCCGATGCCAGTCTGCTAGCTGCGCATTTGGCGGAGCCCGTGCTTGCCGTTCATGATGCGAAGAAATTTTTCGCACCGCTGCCGCTGGCAACGCTGACGGTTTAGATCGCGTCGGCTATGAGCGGACGTAGTTTGGAAAACGCTCGCGCAGTTGTTTGCCGACGCGCTCTGCCTCCGCCTGCATGCCGGCGCGGCGATACGATTCCTGCGCGAGGTCGAGCGCGCGGGGTGTGATCGCCGGATCGTCGTAAAGCAACGCCACGCTCGAATACGCTTTGCCCGCTTCCGCGAAATGTTGCCGCGCGAATTGCGCGTCGCCCGCGAGCAAACGCGCTTCCGCGTTCACTTTTCCCTCCGGCTGCATCTGCATGATCTCGTTTGCGATTTTCTCGGCGTCGTCGGGCTTGTTGGCGGAAATCTTGGTCGCGCCGAGCGCCAGCATGGCCTTGGCTTTTCCCGCTGCGTCGGTCGAAACCTGAAGGTAACTGGAATACGCGCTCTCCGCTTTCTCGAAATTCTTCTCCCGCGTGGCGACATCGCCGAGATAAAACCAGAAGTCCGGCTTCACATCGCCTTTCGTTTCCTTCTCGCCCAGGGCGGTGAAATACTTATCCGCCAACGGCAAATTCTTGTCGTTGTAATACTCGACGCCGAGCCAGTAGAGAACGTCAGGCAGCACGCTGCTGGCTTCGTTGGCCGCGAGCGCGGCATCGGCTTCCCTGGTCGCGGCCTTGCGGTCGTGTTGCTGGAAATAACAGAGCAGAATGCGCGAGGTCGCGAGTTCGTAGTACTGCGCGCGATCCAACCGGCGCGCGTTATCGAGTGGAGCAATGGCGCGCTTGTAATCCCTAGCGTCGAACGCGGTCTTGCCGATGAAATAATTGGCCTGCGCAGCCGCCGCCGTTTTCGGATATTCCTTCAGTAATTGCTGAAAGGTCTGCGCCATCTCTTTGTCGCGCCCGAGCTCGCCGAGCAGCAGAGCTTTTTGCTGAAAGGCGGCCTCGCGTTCTTTTGCGTTCGGATAGTTCGCGATCAAGCTGTTCAAATCGCCGATCGCGGCTTCGAGATTTTTGCTTTCCTGATAGGCGTGCGCCCGCTGCACCAGAGCCGACGCGCCTTGCGGATTATCCGGGAAGGCTTTGATGAGATAGCTGAAAGCCTCGATGACGCGCGCGGTATCCTTGAGCTGGATATAGCACCAGCCGAGTTTATAGGCCGCCTCCGCGCGCAATTTCGGCGATAGCTGCGACGCGCGAAGCTCTTCGTAAACGGGCGCCGCCTCGGCGTAGTTCTGCTGTTTGTAGAGCGCCTCGGCCTTGAGCAATTTCGCCTGGTCGGCGCGCTCAGGAGTGGGACTCGTTTTCAGAAAATCGTCCACCTGTGCGATCAACGCCGACGGATCGGTGTTGTAAACATTGATCAAACGCTGGTAGCGCGCGTCCTTCGCTTCTTCACGGCTCGGATATTTCTCGATGAGGAGGCGGTAATACTTCTCTGCCTCGTCGGTCTTCCCGAGCTGCCGTTCCGCGTTGCCGACGAGCAGGAGCGCTTCGGGCTTCGCCTCCTCCGGCA
>JALYTV010000050.1 GCA_030854105.1 Verrucomicrobiota bacterium
TGTCGAACCTTTCAGTCAAGCACATAGATTGCTTTTCTCTACTGAAAACGAACACGCCATGACTAACGAGATTTCCAAGGAAAACCTTACCCAACTGCAATCCAAGTTCAGCGAGATCAAACACTCCATCAATAACGCCCTGGCGGTGATGATGGCGTTATCGGAGATGTCCCAGCGGCGTCCGGATTATGCGGAAAAACTCGCCGCGACGGTTTTGACCAAGGCGCCGCAGATCGTCTCGAGCCTGCAGGAGTTTACCACCGCTCTCAACGAACTCGCCGGCCCGAAGCCGGAAGGATTGCCAGCGCAAACGCAGCCGTAGTCAGCCAGCGCGATCCGCGTGATGAGCGCGCCTCCGGACAGGAAAATGCTCATCATCGAAGATGAGCCGGATGTGGTGGAAATGCTGACGCGCACCTTCACGCGCAGCTCGTCGTTTGACGTCATCACGGCCGGCGACGGCGCGTCCGGTTTGCGCAAAGCGCGCGAAGAAGGCCCAGCGTTCATCATTCTCGATCTGATGATTCCTAAAATGCCGGGCACCGAAGTGTGCAAGACACTGAAGCACGACACGCTGACGCGGCACATCCCGATCATGATGTTGATGGCGAAGGCGGAGGAAATCGATCGCGTGCTGGGCTTGGAACTCGGCGCGGATGACTACGTCACGAAGCCGTTTAGCCCGCGCGAAGTGGCGCTGCGGGTGCAGGCGATCTTGCGGCGTAGCGAAACTCCGGGGAAGGAAAAATCGCTCGTCGCCGGGCCAATCGCGATCGATGGCGCGCGGCACAGCGTGTCGGTTAACAACAAGCTGGTTCATCTCACCAGCATCGAGTTCAAGCTGCTCCGCACTTTGATCGAACGCCGCGGCCGGGTGCAGGAACGCGACCGGCTTCTCTCCGACGTGTGGGGTTATGAGAGCGCGATCGATACGCGCACGGTCGATACGCACGTGCGCCGGTTGCGCGAGAAACTCGGCAAAGCCGGCGACCTGATCGAGACGGTGCGCGGCTTCGGTTATCGCCTGCGCGAGTAGTCGAGAAAATGGGCTGGCTCGCTTTTGCGGTTGCCCTCGCGGCACTCGCCTACAGTGGTGGTGGGTTCGGCAAAGATGGATTCTGCCGGGACGCGAGCTAAACGAAGCGCACCTGCCGCGCACTTTTCTGATCGACGACAGCAGCTCCGTGCGCGGCATTGCGCTCGCGCTCGAACAGATCTTCTGCTCCGCTTTCAACCGTTCGCGTCCGATCTGCGCCGGGTCGTGTCCGCGATGAAACTTTCCTCCAATCTCGAACGGATCGGCGATCAGGCCGTAAACATCGCGCGCAAAGCGCGCAAATTGAATCGCTATCCGGCTCTGCCCGAGATGCAGTTGATCGAGCCGATGCGCGCAGTCTCGATGCAAATGTTCAAGGACAGTGTCGAAGCGTAGGTGCAGGAGGACGTGGATTTGACGCGGCCTGAAGGCACGCGACCGGGAGCTCGATGACCTAAAAGCCAGTGCCAGCCGGCGCTTGATCGAGCGGATGGCGCAGGACCCGGAACAGCTGCGCGGTTACTTGAATTTGATGTTCATCGCGCGTCATCTCGAACGGGTCGGCGATCACGCCACCAACATCGCGGAAGACACCGTCTACGCGGCCGCCGCCGAAGATATCCGGCACCAGCCTTCTCTCTCCGTCGGTCGTTAGGCGCAGGCCGGCCCATTCTTTGGGCTTGGCGAGAGAGGGGATTTGCGGTACCGCAGTCAACCAAACCATTGCCCATGTTCTCGATCAAGAAACTGCTCGGTCACGACGAAAAATTCTATAATCTCCTCGAATCGAGCGCGGAGCAGGCGGACCAAAGCGTGCACCATCTGGTCGCTCTTCTGGCCAAGCTGGAGCACAAGGAATCGCCGCAGAGTCTCGAGGAGTTTGTTTACAGTCGCCGCAAGGACAAACAGATCACGCAGGAGCTGACCGAGCAGCTTTGCAAAACTTTCATCACGCCTTTCGAGCGCGAAGATATCCAGACGCTGGCCACCTCGCTTTATAAAATTCCCAAGACGGTCGAAAAAATTGGCGAACGCATCCTGATTTGTCCCGACGATCTGCACGACCTCAATTTCAAAAGCCACCTCGAACTGCTCGACCAGGCCGCCGAGGCCGTCCTCGCGATGGTGAAGGATCTGCGCAAGGGAACCGATGCCGCCACAACCCGCGAGAAGAATGCGCGCCTCCAGACGATCGAAGGCGACGCGGATAAACTGGAGCTCGATTTGCTGCGCGATTTATACCACGGCAACTACGATCCAAAGCAGATCATCTTCCTGCGCGACCTCTACGAATTGCTCGAGAAAGTCATCGATCGTTGCCGCGACGCGGGAAACATCATTCTCCAGATGGTGCTCAAGTATTCCTGAGATCACTCCGGCGCCGGCTCGTATGATTCTGTTCGTCCTCGTCATCCTGGCGGCAATCATCTTCGAGTACATCAACGGCTTTCACGACGCCGCGAACGCCATCGCCACCGTCGTCTCGACCAAGGTCCTGACCCCGCGCCAGGCGATCGCGATGGCGGCTTTTTTTAACCTGACTGGTGCCCTCACCGGCACCGCGGTCGCTTCTACGATCGGAAAAGGAATCGTCGATCTCCATGTCGTGACGATGCAGACGATTCTTTGTGCCCTGATCGGCGCGATCGTTTGGAACCTGATCACCTGGATGCTCGGCCTGCCTTCCAGCTCCAGTCATGCCTTGATCGGCGGACTCTGCGGGGCCGCGGTCGCCTCGGCCCGGGGAGATTGGTCCGTGCTGAAATGGCAAACGGGTCTCATGCCAAAGGTGGTGATCCCGATGGTGGCGTCGCCTGTGATTGGTTTCATCGTCGGCGGCCTGCTCATGTTCGTCTTGTTGGTTGCACTGCGTTCTTTTACGCCGCACCTCGTTCATTCGATCTTCGGCAAATTGCAGCTCGTCAGCGCCGCCTGGATGGCACACAGCCACGGCACAAACGACGCACAAAAGACGATGGGCATCATCGCCCTCGCCCTCTACACCGCGACGACGAACGGAAAATTCGCCCGGCTGCCGCCGTTCTTTCATTTCCTGCAGACGCCAGAATTCAAAGTCGTTCCCTGGGTCGTGGTCCTTTGCGCGGCGACGATGGCGGCCGGGACGGCAGCGGGTGGATGGCGAATCATTCGCACGCTGGGTCACAAGATGGTGAAGCTTCAGCCGGTGCATGGTTTCGCAGCCGAGACGACCGCCGCCGTCATCATCCAGGTAGCCAGCTCTTACGGCATTCCGCTTTCCACCACGCATGTCATCTCCACCTCCATCATGGGCGTGGGCGCGGTGAAACGATTCAGTGGCGTGAAGTGGGGTGTCGTCGAGCGAATTGTCTGGGCCTGGGTCTTCACCCTGCCCGCGACTGGCCTCATCGGCTATATTCTGGCCCGCGCCGCGGTCGCGTTTTAGCGCCGTCCAGAGCAGGCTGGAGGAAAGTCCCGGAGAGCGCATCTTGGCATATGCGACTTTATTTTCTCCGCCACGGCGCGGCCGATTGGCCCGACTGGAAGAAACCGGATGACAAGCGCCCGCTAACCAAAGCTGGCCGCGAGGAGCTACACCAGGTCGGCAAATTTTTCGCCAGGATCAAAGCGAAACCAGACCTGATTCTAACCAGCCCTCTCCCCCGCGCCTCACAAACTGCTGAAATCGCGGCAAAACATCTCCAGGTCCGCGTCCAGGAAGAAAAAGCGCTGGCTCCGGGCTTTGGCGCCAAACAGTTGCAGCGCTTGTTCCGCAAGTATCCGCAACAAGTCCTGATGCTGGTTGGTCACGAGCCCGACTTCTCGTTAACCATCGCCTCGCTCACTGGCGGCAACGTCAAGCTCGCAAAGGCCGGTGATGCCCTGGTCGAGCTAGATTCAGGAAAGGGCAGATTACGGTGGCTCTTCCCGCCTAAGATAGTTTCAGCGCCCGATCATAAATGAGGAGGCCCGCCGGTTTCCCAGCGGGCCCCCGAACCTAACTATTGTTGAAGAGAGCTACCTGACTCGCACGAAGCCGACCTGCTGGACAATCTTTTGACCCGCCGGACCAATCGTAAAAACGAGAAACTCTTTGGCCACGCCACTGGGTTCGCCATTGGTATAGTAGAAAGTCGGGCGGGCGTAGGGATAGCTCTTCGCCTGGACGCTTAATTCCGTCGGCTTTCGTGTAGGCGAGCCCGACGTAGCCAATGCCCGTTGGCATTCTTGCCGACTTCCGACGCGATCTGCTCATTGCCGGCCATCTTTTGCGCGCTCGGCGGATAATCGCGTTTCTTCGTCGCCAACTCCTTGAACTCGGAGTAAGTGCCAGAAGAAGTGTTGCGGGTGTAGACGGAGATCTTGCCCGGGTTGCCACCGACCGCGCTCCAGTCGGTCACGTCGCCGGTAAAGATCTGTTCAACTTGTTTCCTGGAGAGGCCTTTGATGGGATTGGCAGAGTTCACGATCACCGCGATACCGTCATAGGCGACAATCTTTGGCTTCACGTTGACTCCTTTCCCCGAAGCGGCACCGACTTCCGACGGCTTCGCTTGCCGACTGGCCATGCCGAGCTGGACGGCGCCGTCGATAATCGCCGCAATGCCAGTGGTCGAGCCTTCCGCGGCAATGTCGAAGGTAGTGTCGGGATGCTCGGCCTTGAAGGCCTCCGCCAGTTGCGGGACGAGCTTCGCACCGAGAGTGTCGGAGCCTTTGCGCACCACCCGGTCGGCCTGTGCGCCGGTGGAAACCAGCATCAGGCCGGCGGTCATGAATAGATAGACAATTGTTTTTTCATAGTTAAATATTGTTGGGTTGGTTATTTTGAGAATTATTAAGTGTCGTGCTGGTCGGAGATAAGTCGGGCTGCAGCACCTAGAACATCAGTTGCAGGCGCAGGATGACTTCATCGAACTCAGAGTGTCCGACACTTAAGTTGACCTCGCGAAAGTCTGACCAGGTATGAATGTAGTTACCCATTAGCTTGATCGAGTCGCCGCGAACGTAGTAATTGAGCCCGCCGGTGATGGAGTGGATGCCATCGTTTCCAACCTGACCTGGATTTAAGTCCTCCCATCTGACCGCCGTCTGCAGTTTCTTCGGGATAATGAAATAGCTGCCCTGGACGTACCAGCCATTTGCGTCGAAATCAGCAAATCCAGGCGCAACACTTCCAACCGTGCGCCCATTGACCTTTTCGGAGAGATATTCCCCGATCAGATCAAACCGGCCCAGATTAAGCGATGCATCGACGCTCCAAGCAGTTCTTTCATCTGCCCCGGCAATAGTAAAAGATGAGAGTGATCCGTCGGGATTGACTCTTAGATTCCCCGCGGACGAGATATTGGTGCCGGCATCGTCGCGGCTGTTGAGGACATCGCCGCCCAGCTTCAGACTGGAATCCTGACCGAAGAGTTTGCCTTTGAACGGCAGTAACTCCAGCCGCCCGACATACATGAAGTTATTGTTGTCGTTATTGGTCGTGTTGCGTCCGTTTCCGTTAAAAATACCGGCGTAGTAGGTCACGAGATCCTTTTGTTCCGGCCAGACGTGCTCGAAAGGCTTGCCCCAGATTTGCACGCCGATTTGTCGCTCCGGCGTGAGCGCGCCAGTTGGAAGACTGCGCTCGATGATGAAAAGCTTCGTGTCGGAGGTGATCTGCTCGAAGCCAAAGGGTGCTTTGTACTGGCCCACTTTGATTTGCGCCTCGGCGAATTGGTGCCAGTTGACGAAAATATCCGTGGCCGAAAAGGCGGTCCGACCCGACGACGTGCCATCACCCTGTTCGAAATCGCCTTCGATCTTGAAGTCGAAATTCTCGGCAAAATCGCCGCTCAGATTGATCCGCGCCCGGCGCAGACGGAACCGGTCTTTCAGCGCCGTCGAACCAAAGCGGCCTTCAAAAGCGGAGACATCGCCGCCTTCAAAATTCGCCTGGATGAATCCGCCGAGCGTGAGCTTGAATTCCGGGCCGGCTGGGTGCACTTCGACTGGTGGCGGCGGCGGCGCACCGAAGACGGCTTTATTGTCATTGCCGGCCGTCGCTTTTCCTTCGCTTTCGGGCAGGATTGGAGCAAACGGGCTCTTCTTCGCCTTGAGTTCCTGCACTTCGCGCTCCAGTTCGGCGTTGCGTTTTTGCAACTGACCGACCGCCTGCTCCAATTTTTCGAGTCGATCGGCTTCGGAGGCGGCCTGCGCGGAAAGCGGTAGCGTCGCGAGCAAAATACTTCCAACCAGGCTCACGCCCGCTACTCTTAGGATGAAGGCGTTGATGAACATTTTTTCTCCTGGTTTCTGACGTTTTTGAGCAATCAGCTCCCGCTCAATGCGACGAAGCTAAAAAGTGATTGTGACAGCCTTATGACGGGTGCGTAACGATTCGGCAAACTTTGCCGTCGGAAGAGGCGACGATTCTTTTGGAAATAAAATGCGGTCGCCCCGACTTTACTTAGCCAGGATCGACATCTTGCGATGGATCACGACGTTTTTCGGCGGGCTGGGCGGCGGAATGAACAGCGCGACCGGTCACTTTGGCGAATCCGAAGATTACGCAGCGACGCTCACCTGGCGCGTCGGGCCCGGCGGCCTATTCGATTTCGGAAATATCCACGCCCAGCAAGTGCGCCTGCGAGGCGCCGCGTTCAGCGCGGATAAATTAATCGATCAAGTCGCGAACGAAGTCATCACGAATCAGACTCGCATCCAGTCGCTCGTCGATCAGATCGCCACGGCCAAACAATCGCTTTCCGACGCGGCGGAAGCTTTGCGCCTCGGCCGGGAACGAAAGGAATTCGGCGTCGGCATCGTTCTCGAGACGATTCAAGCCGAACAAGACCTGGCGCGTGCTCGCAACGATTATTTAAACATCGTTACCGACTACAACAAAATGCAATACGCGTTGTTGCGCGCCCTTGGCCAGCTTTCCGGGCCGGCGCCCAAGGCGCAAGAGACGGATCTGCAAAAGTCCAGAAATCGAAACTTTGATCGACAAATCGGCAACACGTAACGGCGATTGACCCAATCGCCTGTCCACGGCAGTCCCAGTGGACGGCCCCTGTCCGTCCCCAGGAGCTAAGGTTTTTTCTGTGTCGGCTCGGCCGTCGCTTTGGGACTGGCGGCCGACGGAACCGCCGGGCTTGCCACCGGGGCCGTCGCGATTGGCGCCACCGATGCCGCCGGCGAAGTCGCGCCCGCAGGGGCCAAATTTTTCATCAGCTCGCGATGCAGATCGCCGCCGCCGGCACTACGCTTGGCGTAAAGAATCGAGAGCAAAAAAGTCAGGATGAAAAAAATCGCGGCCAACCAGCTCGTAAATTTAGTCAGCACGTTCGTCGTCTGCGCGCCGAAAATGTTCTCCGTCACGCCGCCACCGAAGGCCGCGCCGAGACCTTCGCTCTTCGGGCGCTGCATTAAAATGACGAGGACCATCAACAGCGCGACGAGCATGTTGATGCCGAGAAGAACATTGATCAGGATGTTCATGGGAGCGGCCAATATCCGCAGATCGGGTCGGTTGTAAACCGGCAGCCAGGGATACGGTAGGGCGAGTCGAGCCGAGCCTTTGTGGTTATATCAACCGCCGAAAGCCAGGCCCTTGGCACAAGCGCCTCTACATTCTGCGCGTAGCGCAACGCTTCGCAGAGTCGGCAAAATTATTCGGCTCGACGGAGTCTCGCCCTACCGCTAGCCCGCAGATCGGGTCGGCTGTGATCCGGTGCGCTCGCTCTTGATCTCGTTCCAGATGGCGTCCAGCTCTTCCAACGTCGCTTCGCCCAGTTTCCCACCTCGCACCCGCAGGCGATCCTCGAGTTCGTTAAATCTGCCGACGAATTTATCCGTCGCCCTTTGCAGTAAGCCTTCGGCGTCGAGTTTGCTTTTGCGCGCCAGATTCACCACCGCGAACAGCAGGTCGCCGATCTCTTCGCCCACGCGCGCTGCGTCCGCCGACGCGATTGCCTCTTTCGTCTCCGCCAATTCTTCGTCGACCTTCGCGATCACATCGCGCGCGTCGCTCCAATCGAAATTAACGCGCGCGACTTTTTTCTGCGCCTTCTCCGCGCGCATTAACGCCGGTAGCGCGGGCGGGAGGCTCGCGAGAAGATGACGGTCCCCCTTTTTCTCCTCGCGCTTGATCGCTTCCCATTGCTTCACCACTGCGTCGCTGCCTTTGGCGTGGCTGTCGCCGAAGACGTGCGGATGACGCCGGATCAATTTCTCCGTCACCTCCCGCGCCACATCTTCGATGGCGAATCGTTTCTCTTCCGCCGCAATCTGCGCGTGCATAACGATGAGCAGCATCAAATCGCCCAACTCTTCGCGCAGATTCGCGTCGTCCTGCGCGCGCACCGCGCCCGCGACTTCGTACGCTTCCTCCAGCAACGGCGGCACCAGCGTGGCGTTCGTTTGCTCGCGATCCCATGGACAACCATCCGGCGCGCGCAGACGCGCGACGATCTCGCGCAATTTCTCGAATTCCGTCATCGCCTAGATGCGCCAGAGCGAACGATGCGTGCCGAATTCCGAGATTTCGCCGCTGGAGCTTTTGCTCACGTAAATGGTGATGCCGATGACGCTGGCGAGCGTGGCGAGAAAGATCGACGCCACAAACCACGACGGAATATGGCCGACCCGAAGCGCGTGATAGAAATCGTGCGTGCTTTCCATGGCATGATCCGCGTGCAGGAAAATTTTCGTCACCCACGCCACCATGATGAGGATGAAAATGAAAACGTAATTGCGTTTCAAACGCCTTCCCACCGCTTCGAAGCGCGAGATCTTGAACGACGGCAGAATCAAATCTTCGCACACTAGTTTTTTCCATTCGCCCTGGAGCATGAGGCGATTTTCCATCACCATCGGCACCAGAAAATGCGCTTCGAGCATGCGCACCCGCGCGCGGAAGGCGTCGTAAAAGCGGTAGCGCCGCGCCTCGATCCAGAGCATCACCCACACGATCGCGAGATTAAAAAAGAAGATGATGTGCGGCACGTCGCGATTGGCGAAAGCGATGGTGATGATCGCGGTGCTGCTGGTGATGGCCCAGTTGGTGGTGATGTCGAGCCGCTGCCGCCAGATCATGATGCGCCCGAGTTCGCCCCGGTAAAAATGCGACATGGCAGCGACGTAACCGGGATCGTAAATGCTGCGCTGCACCGAGACGGTCGTCTCTTCGTTCGGGCCGTGCGCAGTGTTTTCGGTTGCCACGAGTCCTAGCTTAACGGGATAACGGTCGCGAAATCCAACGATTCCCGATGGCCATCACACTGAATGATCTGCTCGAGCCGCGCCGCATCCGGCTCGATCTCGCCGCTGCTACGAAGGAAGAGGCGCTGCGGGAATTGATCGCGCTGCTGGATAAAACCGAAGGCGTATCACAGCCGACACGATTTGCGGAGCAGGTCTTCACCCGGGAGAAAGCCGGCTCTACGCTGGCGGAACACGGCATCGCGTTTCCCCACGCGCGCACCGATCTCGCATCCGAGATCGCGCTGGCTATCGGTCGATCGTCCGGCGGCGTGCCGTGGAATGACGCTGGCGAACGCGCGCATCTCATCTTCGTCATCGCCGTGCCGGAGAAACTCGCGCAGGACTATCTCGTCGTTGTCGGCGCGCTCGCGCGCATCACGAAGGACGCCGCGCGCCGCACTGCGCTGCTGGCCGCGAAATCGGCGGCAGAATTTATCGAGCTGCTGCGTTCCGCGCCGCGGCTATGAACCTTTGAGCAAGCGCGCCCGCGCGCGATCAAGCTGACGCCGCTCGCTCGCGGTCAGGCTATTGATCCCAGACTTCGCGATCTTCTCGAGGATCGGGTCGACTGATTCGGAAACGTCGTCGGATTCATCGCGCGCTGCCGCCATCTTCGGCACCACTTTGAATTTCGGCCGCGGTTGCAAACGCGTTTTGATTTCCTCCCACCACGCCAGCTCCGGCCCTACTTCTTGCACGCGCAGGAAGAAGAAAGCGACGGCCATGCTTGTCCACACCACGGCGAGATCGGTCCACGCGTGATAGGCGAGCAATTGCAGCGTGTAGATCGCGGCCAGAATGAGCGCCATCCATTTCGCCGTGATGCGCAGCAGTAATTCCGCCGACGGATAAATCGTGGCGAAGGCGACGAAGATGCCGAAATGCAGCGCCGGTGAGCCCGCCAGTCCGGTGCGTTGCGACAATCCCCACAGCGAAAGCATCAGCGTCGGCGCCAGCAGCAGCGCCGCATACAGTACGATGTAAACGCGTTGGCCGATAAATTTTTCCACCTCGCGGCCAAAAACGAAAAGCATGTACATCTCGATCGCGAACCAGAGCAGCGTCGACGGGGAATGCACGAGCGCGTAAGAGCCGAGCCGCCAGATCTGGCCATGCCACACGCGCGCGCTGTCGAATTGCAGAAGGTCGAGCACCCCGCCGCCACCGAAGGCAATGAGCAGGCAAGCAACGACCGCCGCGACCACATGCACCCCGATCAGGATGGTGGTCACATCGACCGGAAAACGGCCCATCCAAGCGACCGGTTTGTAGTCGTCAGAGGTAGTCACCCCGAACATGCGAGAATAAACGGCTTCGCGCCGAAACGCGCAAGCGGGAGAGTCGAAGCTGTGAGAAATTTATGGGCAATCCGCGACTTGCAGAGCAACCGGAAAGTTTGATGGACTCCAAGGCACAAGTCACCCTGACGATCCCCGCCAATCCCAAGAGGTTCTTCCTCATCTGCGCGTCTCTCGCTCTGATTTTCGCGTCTCTCCTCTTTTATTTCGGGAGCCCGTTTGCAGCCGGATTGCTTTTGGTGCTAACGATAGCCGCAGTCCCGCTGACGCTGTATTCCGTTCGAGTCACATCCACCAGCGTATCCCTCATCAATCATTTTGGTCACCGCCGCTATAATTTCAGGGATGTGAAATACGTCACGCTCGATAAAGACAACCGCCATGACGTCCTCTTCGTGCGTCTCGATTTTTTTCATCGGAAATCGGTATCGATCCATTTCCCGCGTCGCCGCATCAACTTGCTCTACCAGGCGATCTCGACGGCTTGGCGCAACTGTCATCGAGAGACGAAAGGTTAGTCGCTACGGCCTGTAGTGAATCGTCCCGGAGTTTCCCCCGACAAAATTTTCTTGGAGAAGCGCGCGAAGCGGCAGACATTTGTGATCTTCTCGTCATGGAAAAGGTCGTCGCTGCTCTCGCCCCTCCTCCCGGTTTCGGTGACCGGCGACCGCAAAACAAGGCGGTGCTCGATTGGGTGCAGTCGGTCGCGCAACTGACCAAGCCAGAAAATATTTTCTGGTGCGACGGCTCGGAAAAAGAGAATGCATTCCTGCTCCAGGAAGCGGAAGCGCGCGGCATCGTCATAAAACTGAACGAGCAGAAAGTGCCGCGTTCGTATTTGCATCGCAGCAATCCGAACGACGTGGCCCGCGTCGAGCAGTTCACGTTCATCTGCACGCCGACGAAAGAGGAAGCGGGCCCGACCAATCACTGGAGCGAGCCGGCGGCGACCTACGAAAAGCTGCATCAGATGTTAGCCGGCGCGATGGCGGGACGCACCATGTTCGTGGTGCCGTACATCATGGGACCGCCGGATTCGCCGCTCACCAAAGTCGGCTTTGAAATTACCGACTCAATCTACGTCGTGCTCAGCATGCGCATCATGACGCGCATGGGCGCGGTCGCGGTGAAACGCCTCGGCGACGATCCCGACGCGGAATTCAATCGCGGCGTGCATTCGCTGCTCGACGTCAATCCTGAGCGCCGCCTCATCTGCCATTTCCCGCAGGACAACGCGATCATCTCGGTCGGCTCCGGTTACGGCGGCAACGTTTTGCTTTCGAAAAAATGCCTCGCGCTCCGCATCGGCTCGTATCTCGCGGCCAGGCAGGGCTGGCTGGCCGAGCACATGCTCATCCTCGGCGTCGAATCGCCCGAGGGAAAAAAACACTACGTTGCCGCCGCGTTCCCGAGCGCGTGCGGCAAAACGAATTTCGCGATGCTCATTCCGCCGAAGAAGTTTGCGGGCTGGAAAGTGACGACCGTCGGCGACGACATCGCGTGGATGCGCATTCGCGATGGCCGGCTCTGGGCGGTGAATCCCGAAAACGGTTACTTCGGCGTCGTGCCGGGCACGAGTTACAAATCGAATCCGAACGCGATGAAGTCGATCGAGCGCGATACGCTTTACACCAACGTCGCGCTCACCGACGACGGCGACGTCTGGTGGGAAGGCAAGGATGGCCCGGCGCCGGCGCACGCCATCGATTGGAAAGGCAATGATTGGACGCCGGCTTCGAAGGAAAAAGCCGCTCACGCCAACAGCCGGTTCGCGACGCCGATGCGCAACAACCCCGTGCTCGATGCGCACGTGGAAGACGGCGACGGGGTGCCCATCAGCGCGATCATTTTCGGCGGTCGCCGCAGCGATACCATGCCGCTCGTGTTCGAAGCGCGCGATTGGGAACACGGCACTTATCTCGGCTCGATCATGGCGTCGGAGACGACCGCGGCCGCGACGGGCGCCGTCGGCCAGGTGCGACGCGATCCGATGGCGATGCTGCCGTTTTGCGGCTACAACATCGGCGATTATTTCCGGCATTGGCTCGCGATCGGGAAAAAACTCACGCATCCGCCGCGCATCTTCCACGTGAATTGGTTCCGCAAAGATGCGCAGGGAAAATTTCTCTGGCCCGGCTTTGGCGACAACATGCGCGTGCTGAAATGGATCATCGACCGCTGCGAAGGCGGCGGCGGCGGCGCGGAAACCGAGATCGGTGTCATCCCGCGCCCGGAAGATTTTGATCTCGGCGAACTCGACGTGACGCGCGAAATCATGCGCGAGCTTTTCTCGCTCAAGCCGGACGAGTGGAAAAAGGAACTCGCCGGCCAGTCAGAATTTTACGATTCGCTCGGCGGCATCGTGCCAGGAGAGTTGCTCGCTCAGCGCGACAAACTCGCGGAACGCTTCGCAAAATCATAGCGGGCAAACGACCGCAAATCTTGCGCGCGGTCGCGTGCGAAACGATTGTCTCCGGTGGGCTCGAAAAACACCGCCGCCGCTCCGAAAAAATCGCGTCAGAGCGCGTCGGCTAAGAGCGGTTGCGTCGAAGTCCGCGGCGCGCGCCAGAACAATCTCAAAGGCATCGACGTCGACCTCCGCCTCGGCGAGATGACGGTGATCACCGGCCCGAGCGGCAGCGGCAAATCGTCGCTCGCGTTCGATACCATCTATGCGGAAGGCCAGCGTCGTTACGTCGAGACCTTTAGTCCGTACATGCGGCAATTTCTCGATCGCATGGACAAACCGCGCGTCGACGATATCCGCGGCATCCCGCCCGCGATCGCGATCGAACAATCGAATCCGGTGAAATCATCGCGCTCGACCGTCGGCACGATGACGGAGATCAACGACTACCTGAAATTGCTCTGGCCAAGAATGGCGCGCGCGTTTTGCCCGAGCTGCGGTCGCGAGATCCGCCCGGAAACCACGCACTCGATCGTGAACGAAATCTTCAAGCAATTCGGCGGCGCGAAGACCGGTGCGGCGGGACATAAAAGCGATGCGAAAGATGCCCTCGTCACGCGTGTAGCGCCAGCAACTCCCGGGATTGCACGCGCCTCGCGCGCGGGTTTTGGCGCCTCGCCAAAACTATCTTCTGCCGCAAGAGTTCGCGATGGCGAGGGCGCCATCGCCAGCACGCGAGGCGCTTGCGCTCCCCAGAACTCCGAGTCTCCGCAGAATGTCCTCATCACGTTTTGGGTTTCCGTTCCTGCAAAAACGAAGCCGCGCGAGTTCTTCGAGTTTCTCCAGCAACAAGGCTATCTGCGCGTCTGGCTCAACGGCGAAATTCAGCGCGTGGACGCGGACGCGAAAGTCGAGCGACTCGGCGCGCGCGTGCAAGTCATCCAGGATCGCATTGCGATCACCGAAGAAAATCGCGCGCGCATCGCGGAGGCGATCGAGACCGCGCTGCGTTTCGGCAAAGACAAAATCAATGTCATCGCGGATTGCGGAACGCAGAATGCGGAACGGGAGAACGGTGATCGCTCCGCGATCCGCACTCCGCAGTCCGAATTTCCCTTCTCCACCGGCTGGCATTGCGCGCACTGCGACATCGATATTCGTCCGCCGACGCCGGGGCTTTTCAGTTTCAACAACCCGCTCGGCGCCTGCCCGGAATGCCGCGGCTTCGGTCGCACCATCGCGATCGATTTGAACAAGGCGATTCCCGATCGTTCGCTTTCGATCGCGGAAGGGGCCATCCGCGTTTTTCGCGGCAACGAATTTGGCCAATCGCAAAAGGATCTCCTGCGCGCGTGCGCCCGCGAAGAAATCGATACGCATATTCCATTCGAGGAATTGCCGAAGTCCGACCAGCATTTCGTCATCGAAGGCGAACCGAAGCCCGACGATTACGAAGAAGACGAAGAGAGCGGGCGCTGGTACGGCGTGCGCGGATTTTTCCGGTGGCTCGAAGGCAACACTTACAAAATGCACGTGCGCGTGCTGCTCAGCCGCTACCGCGCCTACACGACCTGCCCGAGCTGCCACGGCGGCCGCTTTCAACCCGAGACGCTGAACTACCAGATCGTCCCTGTAGCGGCCTTCTATGACCGCCGAAGCGGGGAGGTTATTGGCAGCGCGTTCGGCGGTCACAGACCGCCGCTACAAGGACCGCTCACGCTGGCAGCCTTCGACGCACTCTCGATTGCCGACGCGCGGGAGATGCTCGCGAATTTGGAAATCGAAGACGCCACCGCCGCGATGTTGCGCAAGGAAATCTGCGCGCGTTTGCATTACCTCTGCGAAGTCGGGCTCGGTTATCTCACGCTCGATCGCTCCACGCGCACGCTCAGCGGCGGCGAAGTGCAGCGCGTCAATCTCACCACCTGCCTCGGCGCGTCGTTAGTCAACACGCTCTTCGTCATGGACGAACCGAGCATCGGTCTGCATCCGCGCGACATCGGCCGGCTGGTGCGCGTGATGCATACGTTGCGCGACAAAGGCAACACGCTGCTCGTGGTCGAGCACGAGGAACAGATCATTCGCGCGTCGGACAATCTCATCGACATCGGACCCGGGCGCGGCGAACGCGGCGGCGAACTCGTTTTCGCCGGCAAACGCGATGCGCTGCTCAGCCAGCGCGATTCGTTGACCGCCGATTACTTGAGCGGCCGCAAAAAAATTCCGCTGCCGAAATCGCGCCGGAAATTTACCAGCACGCTCAAGATCGCGGGGGCGCGCGAGCACAATCTCAAAAACATCGACGTCGAAATTCCGCTCGGCGTTTTCACCTGCGTGACCGGCGTTTCCGGCTCCGGCAAATCGACGCTCATTCACGACGTGCTCTATCGCCATTTGCTTCGCGCGAAAGGCGAATCGTCCGATCAGGAAGCGGGCGCGTGCAAGGCCGTCACCGGCGCGCATCGCTTCGGCAAAGTCGTGATGGTCGATCAATCCGCCCTCGCGCGCACGCCGCGCAGCACGCCAATTTTGTATCTCGGACTTTACGATCGCGTGCGCGAATTATTTGCCGCCTTGCCGGAAGCGCAGGCGCAGGGACTCACCGCCAGCGCGTTCTCTTTCAATTCCGGCAGCGGGCGTTGCGAACGTTGCAACGGCACCGGTTTCGAGAAAATCGAGATGCAATTCCTGAGCGATCTCTACGTGCGTTGCGCGGAATGCGAGGGCCAGCGCTTCCAGCCGCACGTGCTCAAAATCAAATTGCGCGGCAAATCGATTCACGACGTGCTCGATCTCACCGTCACGGAAGCGGGCGCGTGGTTCGCACAAATTGGCGAGAAAAAAACGTTAGCCGACCCGCTCTCGATTCTCGAGGAAGTCGGCCTCGGCTATCTGCGCCTCGGGCAACCGCTGAATACGTTGAGCGGCGGCGAATCGCAGCGGCTCAAACTCGTGAGCCATCTCACCGACAAGGCCGGCGGAGGCGAACGCAATTTGTTCATCTTCGACGAGCCTACGACTGGACTGCATTTCGATGACGTCGCGGTTTTGCTGCAAATGTTCCAGCGTCTGGTCGAGGCGGGACATTCGGTGCTGGTGATCGAGCACAATCTCGAAGTGATTAAATGCGCCGACTGGGTGATCGATCTCGGACCGGAAGCGGGTGACGACGGCGGCGAAATCGTCGCGACGGGAACGCCGGAGCAAGTCGCGAAAGTCGAAGCGAGTCACACGGGAAGATTTTTGCGGGAAAGCCTGGGGAGCGCGCGCGCCTCGCGTGCGGTTCGCGGCGCCTCGCCGCGAATCCCGGCGAACGTTGTTCCCGATGATGCAGACGATTTCTCTCTTCGCGTCGCGGAAGAGCCGTTCGGCGAGGCGCCGAACGGAGCACGCGAGGCGCGTGCGCTCCCCGGAAGAAGTCCCCGCGAAATCGCCATCCACGGCGCGCGCGAGCATAACCTCAAGAACATCAGCCTAACGATCCCGCGCGATCAGCTGGTCGTGATCACCGGCTTGAGCGGCTCGGGCAAATCGACCATCGCTTTCGACCTCCTCTTCGCGGAAGGCCAGCGCC
>JALYTV010000051.1 GCA_030854105.1 Verrucomicrobiota bacterium
GCCGCTACAAGAAATGCCGAGCGCGTCGGCTGATGTGCTATTGCAACGCGGCCGCCGCGGCGAAGTTGCCTTCCAGCTCGTCGACCATGCGCTGAATGTGCTTGTGCACGATGTGCGGGCGCAGGCGCTCGAGGCTCTCGGCCGGGTCGCCCCATTTCAAAATTTCGATCGGCTCCGTGCGCGCACCCCAACGGTTCATGTCACCGCGATTTTCCACGTAGAGGTCGATCGTGTTCCGGCCCGCCAGCGCCCAGCCGTAATCTTCCACTCGATAGACCTGGCCGGTGGAAATAATGCGGAAGGTGGTGCCCGCCGGCCAGCGGCCCCAATCGGCCGCGGCGCTGCCGATGCGCGGCGGCTCCGGCTTTTTGTGTTTCGAAGTCTTCTTCGCCTTCGTCGTTTTCTTTACCAGACGCACAAAGGAAATCGACTCGCGCGGCAGCGGACGCGCGGCCACGTTCACCGCCGGCGCGCCTACGCCGGCGGTGCGGCGGCGTGGAACGGTCGCGGAATGCAAAATTCCGCCGAGCGCATTGTGATTCGTGTATTGCAAATGATCGGCCTCGGTGTGCGTATAAGCCGTGGTGCGCACTTGTTGCCTCGTTGCTCTCGCCATCGGCGGCTCGTAGGCGGGCAGCGCGCGATTGGCGGCGACGCGCGTGGGCGCGGTTTCGCACGCGGAGAGAAAAAGCGCGAGCGCGCTGGCTGCGAAAATGGAACCGAGGGAGAGGACGTTCCGAGGCACTGGCGAGTTATTAACAAATTATTCACCGGGACGACAAGCGCTTTTCGCAGATTTTTTTCTGCCCCAATTTCCCTTTCCGCGCAACAGTGCTGCGTGCTTCCGCAATTCGATCAACAGTTGTCGCAGGCCCTGGAGAAAATTCGCGCGCAGGGTCTTTTCAAAAACGAGCGCATCATCACTTCGCCGCAGGACGCGCATATCCGCGTCGGCGACGCGCGCGAGGTGCTCAACTTCTGCGCGAATAATTATCTCGGTCTTGCCGATCATCCGGCGCTCATCGCCGCGGCCAAGGCCGCGCTCGACACTCACGGGCTCGGCATGGCGAGCGTGCGTTTCATTTGCGGCACGCAGGACATTCATAAGGAACTGGAGAGCGCGCTGACTAAATTTCTCGGCGCCGAGGACACGATTCTTTATCCGAGCGCGTTCGATGCGAACGGCGGACTTTTCGAAACGTTGCTGGGGCCGGAGGACGCGGTGATTTCCGACGAGTTGAATCACGCGTCGATCATCGACGGCATTCGTCTCTGCAAAGCGCAACGCGGTCGCTACCGGCACAACGACATGGCCGATCTCGAAGCGAAATTACGCGAGGCGGAAAAGGCGCGCGTGAAATTGATCGCGACCGACGGCTGTTTCTCGATGGACGGCACCATCGCCGATCTCAAAGCGATCTGTGATCTCGCCGAAAAATACAGCGCGCTGGTTATGATCGACGACGCTCATGCGACCGGATTTCTGGGCAAGACCGGACGCGGCACGCATGAATTTCGCGACGTCATGGGGCGGATCGACATCATCACCGGCACGCTGGGCAAAGCGCTGGGCGGCGCGAGCGGCGGCTTCACCAGCGCGCGCAAAAATATCGTCGCGCTGCTGCGGCAACGTTCGCGCCCGTATCTTTTTTCCAACAGCGTCGCGCCGCCGATCGTGGCGGCGACATTGAAGGCGCTGGAACTTTTGAGCGCGTCGACGGAGTTGCGCGACAAGCTGGAAGTGAACACGAAATTTTTTCGCAGCGCGCTCACAGCCCGTGGCCTCACCATTAAAGAAGGCACACACCCGATCGTGCCGATCATGATCGGCGACGCCGCAAAATCACAGAAGTTCGCCACGCGCATGCTGGAGAAAGGCGTTTACGTCATCGGCTTTTTCTATCCCGTCGTCCCGCACGGCACCGCCCGCGTGCGCACGCAGGTGAGCGCGGCGCACTCGCGTGCAGATCTCGAATTTGCGGTGAACGCCTTCGCTGAGACAAACGACGAGCTGAAAGACTGAGGCCGCGCGCATGAAAGTCTCCGTTGTCATTCCCTGCTTCAATGAAGTGGCGACGATCGAGCAAGTGATCGCGTCTGTGCGCGCGTCGGCCATCGCGTCGCTTGAGATCGTGGCGGTTGACGACGGCTCAACCGACGGTTCGGCGGAAATATTGAAGACCAGCACGCAATGCGATCACGTGGTGCAGCACGCGACGAATCGCGGCAAAGGCGCGGCCATTCGCTCCGGCATCGCGGTGGCGACGGGCGACGTTCTCTTAGTACAGGACGCCGATCTGGAATATCACCCGGACGATTATCCGGTCTTGCTCGAGCCGATTTTCTCCGGCAAGGCCGATGCCGTTTTCGGTTCGCGCTTCATGGGCGGCCGTCCCCATCGTGTCGTCTATTTTTGGCACATGATGGGAAACAAATTTCTCACTTTGTTTTCGAACATGCTGACGAACATCAATCTCACCGACATGGAAACCGGCTACAAAGCCGTCCGCCTGTCGGTGCTGCGCGGCATCACGCTTTGCGAAGATCGCTTCGGCTTCGAGCCGGAGCTGACGGCAAAGATCGCGCGCGCCGGCTGCCGCATTTACGAAGTCGGCATCTCCTATGACGGCCGCACTTACGAGCAGGGGAAAAAAATCACCTGGCGCGATGGCGTGCGCGCCGTCATCGCGATTGTGAAATACAATCTGTTCTCGCGCTGACGAGTTTTCTTACCAGCGATCTTCCAAAATGGCTCTGTCATTCTGAGCGCAGCGAAGAATCTCGCGAATGAGGTCTGGGTGGCTTGTGAGATCCCTCGCTGCGCTCGGGATAACAATCGTGCGATGACCCGGCCGTTCAGCCGCGCGCCTTCTCATCCGCCGCCAGATATTCTTCGCGCGGCGGATTGAAAGTATCGAGCACGCGGGTGTCTTCGATTGTCTCCGCGCCGTGCTTCGCGTTGCTCGCGAGATAGAACGCGTCGCCTGTTTTCAGTTCGTGCGGCACGCCGTCGACAATCAATTTCATGCGCCCGGACAAAATATAAGTGACCTGCTCGTGCGGATGCGAATGCTCCGGCATCGTGCTGCCTGCCTTCAATTCCGCGACCATCTGATACATCGCGTGGCCATGCGCGATGGTGCGACGGCGAATGCCCGGGCAAAGCTCGACCCACGGATTTTCGTTTTTCATCGTTTCAATTTTCCGGCTCGGGCCGATGCAAGGCAACGCTGGAACCGACCCACGTTTTGTCCTTGTTGAATTTCACGCCCATCATCGCGCCCTGGCTCATGCGGACGAGATTGTTGACCAGCATCGGTTCGCCGCCGTCCGGCCACACGAACATCATGCGAATCTCGACTTTCGAGAGCGGGCCGTCTGGCGTCGGGATCAAGTCGACGTAATGCACTTTTTGCTGCAGGATCCAATCATGCGGCTTGTCCAACGCGCGCAATGTTTCGCGCGTCGGTTCGAGATCAACGCCTAGGCCGGAGAAGGAATACAACGGCTTGAGCACGTAATTTCCCAGCGACTCGCGCGCGGGAAATTGATCGGCGAAATACGCGGGCGTGGTCGCGTCCGTCTGCAAAAACGGCAGCGCATGTTTGCTGATGCGAAAATACCAGTTCGGATGCCCGGCCCAGTGCACGTCCAGATCATCGCGGAAGCTGAATCCGAGTTGCAGATCGGGTCGTCTAATAAGCTCATCGAAGATGACGCGATTATAAATGCGCTCGATGCGCACCGTGCGGCCGTCGCACTGATAAAATAATTCGCGGCCGACTTTTCGTACTTCCGTCACGCACACGCTGCGAATGCCGAGCATCGATTCCATGCAGGCGAAATCGACGCGGGTGTCCTGTTTTTCCGGCTCGATCTCGAGCAAGACCACATTCTGCGGATCAGCGTTGCCAACGATAACTTCGCGCAGGCAATCGATGTAACCAAACTCGTTGATCCCGCTAAAAAACGGCACCCAATCGTGCGGGATCGCTTTGTAAACATCGCGCAAACAGCGGTAGAGCAGCAGCTGAAAACCGTAGAGACTCGGGAAACCTTGCAGCTCGATCAGGCGCGGCGCGACGCCACCCGCGCCGTCGTCGCACAATCCGAAATCGACCTGAATGAAATTCGGGTGCGCCGTTTCCTTCGGCACTTCCAGTCCGCGCGGAATCGCTTTCGCCGCATGCTGGCGAAACTCCGGCGTGCGCGTTTGCGCGACGATTTCGTGCGCGGCTTCGACTAGCGTATCGCACATCTCGCTGGTTAAAAACACGGGCGCTTCGCCCACGCGAAACGTCGCCGGAAAACGCTCCGTCTCGTTTACGCAATGCAGGAGCTGCGCGTACTTCTTCGTCGTGAAGCTGGCATTGAAACGCGCGCGCAGATTTTTTTCCATCAGCGTTTCTCCATGATCGCGTCGGCTATGAGCCCTGCGCGCGCAATCGCTAGAGCAGAAACTTGCCTCCGCGCATCACCTGGTCGCGATCGAACCAGATGTCGAAATCGCGGCCGACACAATCGATGTGCGTCGTCGACAGCCAGTCGGCGCCGGTGTGTTCCGCGTAGGGATGACCGAAGGCGATGTGAATGCCGGGGATTTTTTCGTCCTGCAAAATGTGTCCGATAATGTGCGTGCAGGCGGTGTTGGTGCCGACGGCAAATTCGCCGACGCGATTGCTGTTCTCGTCCGTGCTGGTGTAAGCACGGAATTCTTCGAGCAATTCCTTGTTCTCACAACGCAGCGTGCGAATGCGATTGTTCTCCACCTCGATGGTCAGCGGCGCGCTCTGTAGATCGCCGTACTTCTGGCAGAGGTAATCGCCGACCACGCCGTCCACGACGAAGACGCCGTTCGTGTTCAGCGGCGAGGTGAAAATTTCGCCGCCGGGCAAATTGCCCCACTTCTCGGGCGTGATGATGCCGCTGGTCTTCAGCCACTTCAGCTTCGGCGAAAGCTCGGCTTCGAATTCCGTGCCGTGCGGCGTGCGACAGACGATGCGATCTGCCATGCGCGCGCGCTCGATGAGGCGCTGGCTCAAGGCGTCGACTGCGAGAAAATCGGCGCGCATGCCTTCGAGCATGATCTCGCGATTAATGTTCACCATGTGGCCGTGGCGAATGCCGTGCGCGTTCACCACCGCGGTCATCGCGATGCGTGAACCGAGTTCGCCCGTTTGCGTTTGCGCGCAAAAAATGGAGACCTGCGATTGCGCGAGATCATCGAGAATGATCTGCGGCATGCCTTTGAGCGGACGCTCGGCGTAATTTTCCAAAATGAACACCGCGTGCTCCGCACCGACTTCTTCGACTTCCGCCTGCAACGAGGCCGCGATGTCCGCGGTCGCTTCGTCGGTGATAATGGTGATGCGCTCCTCCGGCTTCAGGCGCAGGCAAATGCGAATGGCGTTGCGCGCGCCGGGGGCGAGCTCGGCATCGAGCGTGTCGGTATTGAGTCGATCAGGCATGGCGGGAACCGCTCACTTTGCGCGGGAAACGCCGTCCGGCAACCGCCTGGCTTGCGCGTGATTTCACGGCGTCGCGTTCTTGAGCTGCGCCAACTTTTCTTCGGCGCGATGCACCGCTGATTTTCCGGCGGCGCCGACCGCGAACAGTTTTCGTTGCCGTTCGAGATTGAGCGCCGCCGCGTCCAATTCGGCCTGGCGCTGCTGCGCGCTGGCGAGTTCCGCTACGCGTTTTGCTTCCGCCAAATCTTTGTCGCTGGCGTTTTCGCCTTGCGCTTTCTTCGCATCCTCGGCCGCGGCCACGCGCGCCTGCGCGAGTTCGTTGGTGAGGCGGATGACGCGCAACGCGCGATTCTCCGCTTCGACTTTTGCGATCGCGCCCATCTTGAATAAACGCTCCCCGCTCGCGGCGCTCTGTTTCGCGCGACTGAGTTTGCGCACGAGATCGTCGACGTTGGCCGGCGATTTCGGCACTGCGTCCGGCGTGAGGTTTCCCGGCAACAATGGCGGCTCGATCTCGAAGCTGCCCGGCTCCGGACTCGTCGGCAAATCCTGCGCGCACACGCCAGCCAGCGCGATCATCAGAATCAGCGCGCAAATGCCCGCGCGTTTCATGATCGGATCATAGCCGATTTTTTAGACAGGATTAACGGGATTTTGCAGGATTCGATTCGAGCGAAACACGCATTCTGCAAAATCCTATCCCTCTCCTATTCGAGCTTCAGCCGAAGATGATGCGATGTAATGTCCATGCGATGGCGCAAATAAAATCGATGCGCGGCGAAGCGTTGCACGCCGCTGTCGAGCTCGAGGGTGGCGCAATTCTCGGCGCGCGCCGCGCCGACCAGCCAATCAAATAACTTCTCGCCGTATCCACGCGAGCGCTCGCTCTCGCGCGTCACCAGATCATCGACGTAGAGCACGCGACCGGCGACGGCGCGGACTTCGTTCTCCGCCTCGACGAACGCGATGCGAAATCCTTCCGCTTCCTGCTCGCGCACGCGCAACAAAAAATCGTCAGCCGACACGATGTGCGGTCGCAGTTCGCGCATCACCGTAAAACAACGGCGCACTTCGTCGTCGCTCTGCGCGACGCGGATGTGCTCGCTCACTGATTATGATTTTGCAGGCCGGAAATAATTCCAATGCCGCCGAAAACGAGCAGCAAAACGAGCCAGAGCACAATGCTGAGGTAACCGATGACGAGCCCGGCGGTCGCCATACCCGCGCCCTGCAACTGCGGATTTTTCTTAATGTTCCCGTGCGCGAGATGGCCGCAGATGATCGCGGGAATGCTGGCGAAAAAGCCGCAGGCAAACAGCCCGATCAGGCTCAGCACCAGCGACCAGATCGCGAGCGCTTCCGTACGCACGGTCGTCACCACGGGAGGCAGCGCGCCCGGAGCGACAACCGGTGCGCTGCCGGCCGGAGCCATCGGCGGCACGACGCCGGGCACCTGCGAAAGCGCGACCCAATTTTGCAGGCCTTCATACCACGCGAGGTCGGTGAGTTTGATCGTGCCGGCTGCGAGCTGGCTGTTCACTTCTTCCAGAGCGAAGGGTCCCGAACGTTGTCCATCACGGCCGATAAAGATTTGCATGCTGCGCTTGTGACAAAAATTTGCGCGCGCCGCAAGCCGTTAGCTTTTCTAGACAGGATTAACGGGATTTTCAGGATTTCGGATTGGTTACGGCAGAGTCAGTGGGTTAGCGCGCAAGTCTCCAAGTAGCACGCGAGCCTCTGGGGAACGCACGCGCCTCGCGTGCTGGTTTCGGCGCCTCGCCGAAACAATCTTGGGCAAAGCCTGCGCAAGCGAGACGCCTGCGCTACCCAAGAATGCATCCTGTATAATCCGGTAAATCCTGTCCAAGTTCGTTCCTGATCGTGAATCCTTCGTCTTCGCCTACCGCTCTCGGTTATCGCATGCCCGCGGAGTGGGAACCGCACGCCGCCACCTGGCTCTCGTGGCCGCGGCGCGAAGGCATCAGTTTTCCCGGCGCCTTCGACCGCGTGATGCCGACCTTCCGCGCCATGGTCGCGGCGCTCATCGAATCGGAGCCGGTCTGCATCAATGTTTCCAACGGCGCGCACGAAGCGGAAGCGCGCGCCGTGCTGGATGGTCTCGACGCCAATCGCATCACTTACTTCGAGATTCCGACGAACGAATGCTGGTGTCGCGATCACGGGCCGATTTTTCTCACGCGCGGCGAGCAATGGAGCCGGCCAGCACCCGGGCCGGAGAGCGGCATCGCCTCACGAAACGGGCGCGAGGGCGCTCCATTGGCGATCATCGATTGGGGCCACAACGCCTGGGGCGGGAAGTATCCGCCGTTCGATCTCGATGACGCCGTGCCGCAACACGTGGCCGCGGCGTTAGACGTCCCGCTCTTCGACGGCGGTATGATTCTCGAGGGCGGCTCCATCGACGTGAACGGCGCGGGTGCGTTGCTGACGACGGAAGCGTGCCTGTTGAATCCGAACCGCAACCCGCAACTTGATCGCGCGCAGATCGAGCAATGCCTGCGCGATTTTCTCGGCGTGCGCGATATTCTCTGGCTCGGCGACGGCATCGAAGGCGACGACACCGACGGGCACGTCGACGATCTCACGCGCTTCGTCAGCCAGCGCGCTGTCGTCACCATCGTGGAAGAACGGCGCGACTCCGCCAATTACGCGCCGCTACAGGAAAATCTCGCGCGCTTACAGAAGATGAAAATCGACGGCGCGCCGCTGGAAATTTACACGCTGCCGACGCCGGCGCGCATCGAGCGCGAAGACCTCGTGCTGCCGGCGAGTTACGCCAATTTCTACATCGCGAACACGAGCGTGCTGTTGCCGACGTTTGCCGACCCGATGGACGAAAAGGCCATCGCCACGCTCACGAAACTTTTCCCCACCCGCCGCATCGTCCCCATCGATTGCCGCGAACTCATCTGGGGCCTCGGCGCCTTCCACTGCCTCACCCAGCAGCAGCCAGCGTTAGCCGACGCGATCTAGCGAATACGTTACGCCTCGCTGATGCGCGGCGTTCCGCGCGCGCCGTGCCAAATCGTAAGAATCTCGATCATCTTTTCGCGGTCCGAGACGCGATAGCACTAGCTGACAAATACGTTGCCCGTAACTTGGCTCGTGTGTGCCGAGGGCTTTGGCTTGGGCGTGGTGTCGCCACCTTTCACATCCTTACGAGAGATGAGGTCTTTCATCTTAACCGATGGTGATTTAGCAGCCTTTTTGGTAGTTTTCATTCGATCCGAGTTGTTGCTCCTTACAGGCCAATGTCAAGCTTAGAGGGACTGCTTTGCAGGACTCGAATTACCATATTCAATCGGAGGCAACACCAAAGGTTTTGTGGACAGGGGATTTCGTCATTCATAGGCGCTGAGGATACTGACCCGGCGGGAGGCTGCTGACAAGATTCAAGGAGTGGATGTCGCGTCCGCAAAGGCGCGCTTGGCGGAGATCGCGCTGGCTGTGAGCGGGTGTGGGGATGGCAGCGGTTTTCGCGCCCCGGCCGCTAAAAGCCCGGCGGGGGCGGAGGAGATCGGTGCGAGGCCAGCTAAAATCCGGCCGCCGACGCTCCCATTCAGCCGCCGCAGTTAGTTCGCCGCCATCGGGTCGGCTAACAGCCAGAAACCGCTCATTCCGCTCAAATCACACGCTTTTAGACGCTTACATTCTTCGACTGCGCCAATCCGGCACATTTTGCTTACAGACAAAGCCGCTTTCCTTATAAGCGGAGCCATTTTCCTTATAAGCAAAACCGCGTCGTCTGTAAGCAAATCAACACCGACGATAAACAAAACGGCTTCCCTCATAAGGAGAGCCATTTTTCTCATAAGCGACGCCGCCTTTCTCATAAACAACACGCCTTCCCTTATAAGCAGCGCGGCTTCTCTCATAAGCGACAACGCGTCATTTATAAGCAAAACCGCGTCGACGGTTGACGAAGCCCCTTTCCTCATCAGCGCCGGCGTTTTGTCCGTAAACGAAGCGTCCATCGTCACAAACCAAATCCGGTCGTCTATAAGCAAACCGACGTCGTTCATGAGCAAAACTTCCGCCTCCAAAAACAGACCCCCGCCGACAGTCAGAAAGGCCGTCGTTTCACCAAGAGTCTAAAACGAGAAACAGTTCGCCTTTAATTGTGAAACTTGTCTCGCACGTGACGACGACGAACACGGGCGGGGTGCTCGATTTCACGTGGGACCGCTCGAACGGAGAGATGAACTACGAGATTCGCGGTCGCAAGGCGTCCGACCCGGCGGGCACGTATTCCTACAGCAAAACGACCTCCAAGACGCGACTGCGCGCGGGCGGGTTCGAGAGCGGCACGGAATACACCTTCGAAATCCGGTCGCACGGGGCGAACAAGATGGAATCGCCGTGGAGCGATCCGTTCACGAAGATCCCGGCATAAGCGGGAAGCAGTTACAGTAGAGTTCGACGCGTGGGCTGTTGCTCGCGCGTCTTTTTTTTGGGCGGGAATCGGCTTTTTCCACGAACGCGCCGGGGCGGTGAGGAGAAGATTGCTGACTTCGGAAGTAATCAAGCAGCAGTATCTAACGGATTCGCAAGCTGCCCGACCACTTTATGAGCGGGACTATCTTGGCGCTGCGAGTTCGCGTGCGGCGGTTGAGGTATATTTGACAATCAGTTCTGCACCTGCAACGGTCAGTTTAATGTTTCCTTCGCCAGAAGTATTCGGCTTCGCCACCTGAGCGATCGCTCGGAGATCCTTCCGCAGATAAGTTGTGTAAGTCGGTGTCTCGCCAGAGATCTCCCACGTCGAGCCTTCACTATTTTGTCCGAGAAAATCGGCGATTTGCTCCTCCGACAATATGCCTCCGCTTTCCGGACCGAAATCTTCACGGATAGATCGCCCCGCTCGTAGATGAACAACAATGACAACGTGACTCCTGTAAAACGGGATTTCGTCAGCACTGATTCGACCGGTAGCGGGACCGTAGCGCAATTCGCATTCGCCGATTGTTTCGCCGATGCGAGCAAGACTCAGCTGTGGGATCGAGCTGAGAAGGAGAACGAGTATTGGAAGAAAGCGCACAGGTTTAATGCCTGCGAGCGTACGCCGGCCAGCGAGCTGGCTTCATCGCCTGGTTAGGTGCGACGCGTGGCATGGTAGGGAAACTTGATATCGTCGAGCCACTTCAAAAGATTCGACTCTCCAAACTCGCGCTTCCGGCTGTCGCACAAAATATCCTGAGAATTGCGTGGTGCTGAACCAACACGCGAGTCACGGTCTATTGCGGTAGAGGTGTGCGCGTCAAGTGTGAAGCGGAGAAGTGGGCGATCGCAGGACGTGAAGTAGGAGCGGAGCAACATGAGCGCGGGCACTACGTGGTTAAGCCAATCCTCCGGCTGCTTTTCGGCACCGAGCCGCGGGTAACGATAAGTGCTGCCGCCCAGATTCTGCCAACCGAAGCGAAGAAACATACTATGCAGGCGGTTGAGGTCATTGGATCCTGCACCTTGTTGATCGAACGTAATAACGACTGGCATAAGCAATCTAAATGAGAATTAGGTCGCATGAAGCGGCCTAACCCCAAGTCTGCAATTTTTTACGTTCACGGCGCCACGCGGCGATTCGTTCCCTTACGTCAGCGCGATCGCCTGGAAGGAGCTGATGACGTCGTCGGGGCCTTTGTCGGTGAAGAAGCACTCGTAGAAGCCGGGGCCGAGATCCCAGTAGTCGCCTTTGTAATATTCGTCGCGGTAAAAGCGCCAGACGCCGCTGACGACGACGAGGCAACTGATGCGGTCGTTCCAAAAATCGCCGAGGAAATGGAAGCTGAGATTGGTGCGGGCAAAGGCGCCTTTGAAGCCGACGTGATCGTAGACGACGACTTCGGGGAGGCGGTAATTTCCTTCTATCGGTTTGGCGTGGGCGTCGGCGCTGGGACGGCTGGCGCAGGCGTGATAACTCAACGGCCCGGCTTTCCATTTGGTGTCGATGATGCAGCCGTTGTCCGGCGAAAGTTCTGTCTTTGGTACTTCTCTCATAAGCGTGGGATTTTTCTTATTTCAACAAAGCGGCGGCAGGATGTCGAGCGCTCAGATGCGCGCCTCGCGGTGGGTCGAGCGCAGGCGGATGGTTTTCTGGTTCAAATCGTGGGTGGCGCGAATGAATCGCACGGTGCGGCTCTTGGCGCGCATGAGCAGCGAATGCGTGGTGGCGCTGGCGCCGTGCGAACGCACCCCGCGCAAGAGCGCGCTGTCTGAAATTCCGGTGGCGCTGAATAAAATGTTTTTGCCGTTGGCGAGATCGTCGGCGGAAAAAATCTTGCCGATATCTTTCTCGTAGCCTTCGTCGACGAGGCTTTGGCGTTCCTTATCGTCGCGCGGCCACATCTGGCAGAGCATGTCGCCGCCAAGACATTTCACTCCAGCCGCCGCCAACACCGCTTCGGGCGAACCGCCAATGCCGACATATAAATCGACGCCGCTCTCGGGTAACGCCGGCGCGATCGCCGCCGCGATATCGCCGTCGCTGATCATGCGCAACGAAGCGCCGGCGGCGCGAATTTGCTCCACGACTTCCTGGTGCCGCGGGCGATCGAGCAGCATGACGACGACGTCCTGCACCCGTTTTTCCAGCGCGCGCGCGACGATGGCGAGCGTCTCCGCGATGGGCGCTTCCAGGTGCAATTCATCACCGCGCCGCTGGGTGTACTGAATCACGCGCGGACCGAACGCGAGCTTGGTCATGTAAAAGGACGGGATATCGCGCAGCGCGACTTTCACGCCTTCATCGGGACTCGCGGCCGCGATGCAGCTGATCGAGTTCGGCATGCCTTTCGAGATATTGGTGGTGCCGTCGATGGGATCGAGAGCGATGTCGAACTGCGGCGTGCCCGGCAGCCAGGTGCCAAGCTGTTCGCCTTTGAAAATGCCGGGCGCGTCGTCCTTGATGCCTTCGCCGATGACGACTTCGCCGCAGATGTTCATGAGATCGAACATGCCGCGAATGGCATCGCTGGCGGCTTCGTCAGCTTTTTCTTTTTCGCCGCGACCGAGCCACTTCAGGGAATTGAGCGCGGCCGCTTCCGTCGCGCGCAGGAAATCGAGCTCAATGATGCGCTCGAAGTCGTGATAATTCTGTTTCGGCAAACGCGGCATGACGGAGGGAAGATTTCCATCTTCGGCGCGCGCTGACAAGGCGCGCCTCGTGTTACTCCGCTGGCGGGACGACGGCCACGCTCTCCGTCGCGAGATTTTCCGGCGCGATGATCGGGTCGGCTGTGATCCCAGCGCGGTCCCGCCTGATGCGCGTCGACATGAGCATGGCGACGAAAAGCATCGCGCCTGCCAGATAATAGGGCGCGCCCGGAATGTGCCAGACGTGTTTCGGATCAATGAAATACGCAAAGACCTGCGAGAACAGCACCGGCCCGATGATGAACGTGATCGCGCGCATGCTTTGCAACGCGCCTTGCAGTTCGCCCTGCTCCCGCTCGTCGACGCGATGCGTCATCATGCTTTGCGCGGCCGGCATCGAGATGTTCCAGAGCGAGATGATCGGGATGGATGCGAACAGCATCGCGCCTTTGCGCGCCAAACCCGCGACGCACATGCCGATCGCACCGAAACCCTGCCCGATGTAGAGCGTGCGTTTTTCCCCAAAGCGTTTCACCATTCGTCCAGTTAATCCGCCGGAAATGATCGCGGTGACGACGCCGACGACCATGAGCGAGAGACCGATGGTGAGCTGATCCCAGTTGTAGCGAAAGATGGCGTAGAGCGCCCAAACGCTGAAAACGTTGTGCGCGAGATAAGCGAGGAATTGGATCGTGGCCAGGCGCCAGAGTTCCGCGTGCGAGCGCAGAAGAACGAGCGAGCCGACGGGATTGGCGCGGCGAAGATTGAATGGCTTACGTCGCGAGACATCGAGCGATTCCGGCACGAAAAAATATCCCCACAACCAATTCGCCAGGCTTAACCCCGCCGCGACCCAGAACGCGAGCCGCGGATCGTGCTGGCTAAGCATTCCGCCGATGGCTGGTCCGAAAGCGAAACCGATTCCAAACGCCACGCCGATCATGCCGAACGCGCCCGCGCGTTTTTCCTTCGGCGTCACGTCCGCGATGTAAGCCATCGCGGTCGGAATACTCGACGTCGTGATTCCCGAAATAATGCGCCCGACAAAGAGCCACGGCAGCGTCGGGGCCAGCGCCATGACGACGTAATCCAGGCCGAGCCCGAGATTCGAGAGCAGAATGATCGGGCGCCGCCCAAAGCGATCGGAGACCACGCCGAGCACGGGCGAAAAGACAAATTGCATGGCCGCGAAGACGAGTGCGAACCAGCCGTTCCACGCCGCCGCGCTGGTCATGTTGTCGCCGAGAAAATCGAGAATCAGTTTCGGCAGCACCGGGATGATCAATCCCATGGCCAGGATATCGAGCGTGACGGTGACGAGAATAAAAATGAGCGCCGCCTTGCGATTTTGCATTTTAGACGACCCGATCACTGCCGCTTACGGATTTTTCTGCGCGCGCGCTTCGATCTCCGCCAGCGACGGATCGTGTCGCGCGATCCAGTCGTGCGCCGATTGCAACGGCTCGGGCGACGCCTGCGGCAAACCGCTCTCGGCTTCGCCTTTCACCCCGGCAAAAACACGCGGCTCGCGCCAATGATGCCCGTGGCGATAGAGCGCGAAATACATCGTCTTCGCTTCGATCGGACCCACGCCGCTGCAGCGCATCGCGTTGTAAAACATGCGATCGCATTGCGCCCACGAACGCGTGTGCTGGTCGTAGGCGACATCGTGCAGCACGGAGGCAGCGCGATATTTTCCTTCAAACGGACCGCCCAAAACCGGCCACAAAATGCGCGGGATCGATGCGCCGTCGACGACCGAGCCGACCGGCGCGACCCAAACCACGCCGTCGGGATCGACGTAGCGCAGTTCCTTCGTGATCGTCATGTTGCGCCCGTCGCGATCCCAGCGCGCTTCTACCTGCGTGTTGTAATAACCGAATGGATGCGATTGGCGCGCGACGGCGGGATTCCAGACGTGCTTCTGGCTACCCGAGCCGCAGCTCACGCAGAGCGCGCTGGCTATGAGCAAAAGCGCGCGCTTCATGCCAGCACCGGCTCCGCGGCTTTCGCCTTGCTCGGTGCATCCACCGTCGCGCGCCGGAATTTCTTCACGTAAAACATCAGGAACACTCCCGTCACGATCAGCAACGAGCCGATCCATTTCAACGACCAGCCTGGATCGCGCAAAATTTGCACCGTGCTCTGCGACAAGTTCTCGGGATTCCATGATGCCTGCGAAATCTTGAACGTGAGCCCGGTCCAGGTGCGCCACCACGCGCTCGGAAAACTGAACGGATGATTCATGTAGCACTGGCCGGTCGCGCTGGCGCCTTCCGGCGTCGCCACTCGCAGCGTGCTCTTGAATCCCGCCGGCGCGTCGCTGCCTTCGTTGCGCGTGACTTCGAAATCGAGCAGATCGAGCGAGATCGGCAACGCCAGCACGCGCCACCCATACTCGATCGTGATCGGGTCGGGTGACGTCGGGATCGCGATCTGCCAGCCCGCCGGCACCCATTGCTCGAAGCTTTTGCCGTTTTGCTGAACGCGCACGCGCACGCCGTCGGGCAATTCCTGCGCGGGCTTCTCGGTCGCGACGGGCAAGAAATCCATCCACGGCTCGGCGTGCTGCATTTCGCGATCGACCACGAGCTGCCAATCGGCCCAGCCGGTCGGCAGCGGCTCGTTCAATTTCAAAACGCCGCTGCTCGTGCCTTGTTTGCGCGATTTTAGCTCGTACGAAATCGTCCCGTCATCGGCGAGGAAAAGCGTGAGATGATTTTGCGCCGCGTCCGCCGGATTTAACATCGGCGGCGCACCGCTCGTAGCCGACGCGCTCTCCGCATTCGCGCCGTGATTTGCCGGCGCGGCGGCGACGGGAACCGCGCGGCCGTGAATCGTCACCACCACGGCGGGATTGTTCGGCGCGTCACTCAGCGTCCGCGGTTTTCCATCCTGAATGCGAAAGTCCGGCCAGTAATTTTCGATGCGCACGGAAAGCTCACTGCCAGGAATGGCAACTTCTTTGCCGGTGTTCTGCGCCACATCGATCGGCGTCGTTTTGCCCTCGAGTAAGACGGCGAGCGCGCCTTTATCGCCAGCGCGCGGCACGGTGAACATAATCTTCGCGCCACTGCTCCCGCCTTTCGCGACGCGCGCGATTTGTTGCTCGGGGGCTTTCGCAAAAACGAAAATCGATTCCTCGATCTCCGTCATTCCGAGCGGAGCCGAGGAATCCCGTGGCGCTTCCTTTGAGGTAACTTCAACGGGATCCTTCGACCCCGAAGTCGTTCGGGGCTCAGGATGACCAGCGTTCGGCGCAACCGCGTTCGACGATGGAACGTTAGTCGACGCGATCTGGGCGCGGCCGCGCTTCAATTCGATATTCGCGAGTCCCATCGAAAAATTGCCGTGCTGCGCGTGGTCCGCGATGAGCCAGCTCTCGAGCGTCTGTCCCATCATCGCGGTGTGCACGGTGAAATGCAGCGCCAGCGCGCCGCCTTCCGCACGCGCGCGCGGATTCAATTTTCCCTCGACGGCGGTGGCGTAAGCAACAATCGAGAGCCGCGCATTTTGCGCGAGCGCACCGAGATCGCGCGGATGCGCCGGGATGGGCGGATGACTCAAGAAATCGGCGCGATAACCTTTCACGATGCGATCGGCGTCGCGCACGCGCAGTTGATGTTCATCCATT
>JALYTV010000052.1 GCA_030854105.1 Verrucomicrobiota bacterium
CGGCATCGATGCGCAGATCGTGCATTGTCACACTTGGTATGCGCATTGGGGAGGCATTCTCGCGAAACTGAATTACGGCATTCCGCTCGTCGTCACCGTGCATTCGCTGGAGCCGTTGCGGCCATGGAAACGCGAGCAGCTCGGCGGCGGTTACGATTTCGCTTTGTGGCTGGAGAAGGCCGCGCTGGAAATGGCGGACGCCGTGATCGCGGTGTCGAACGGCACCAAAGCCGACGTGAATCGTTTGTTCGACGTGAAATCCGAGCGCCTGCACGTGGTCTACAACGGCATCGATCTCGACGAATACCGGCCGACAACGTCAGACGACGCGCTCAGGAAATTCGGCGTCGATCCGGCGAAGCCGTTCGTGCTCTTCGTCGGTCGCATCACGCGCCAGAAAGGGATCGTACATCTGGTGCGCGCGATCGAGTTCATGGACAAAAATTTCCAGGTCGTGCTCTGCGCGGGCGCGCCGGACACGCCGGACATCGCCGCGGAAATGAAACGCGAAGTCGAGCGCGTGCAGAAACTGCGCGACGGCGTCATCTGGATCGAAGCGATGCTCGACAAGCCGAGTGTGATTCAACTTTACGGGCACGCCGCAGTGTTCTGCTGTCCTTCGATTTACGAGCCATTCGGCATCATCAATCTCGAAGCGATGGCGTGCGAGACGGCGGTGGTGGCGAGCGCGGTGGGTGGCATCAAGGAAGTCGTCGTCCACGGCGAGACCGGCTTTCTCGTTCCACTCGAACAAATGCACGAGAGCCCCTTCGAGCCGTTGCAGCCGGAGAAATTCGCGCGCGATCTCGCCGCGAAGGTGAACGAACTCATGCGCGACGAAAAACTACGCGAGCGTTTCGGCAGAGCGGGTCGGCTAAGAGCGGAAGCGAAGTTCAGTTGGAGCGCGATCGCCCGCGAGACCAAAGCGCTCTACCAATCGCTGGTGCGCTCGTGAGTTCGCGCGAGGAACGCCTGGAGCAGTTGCGCGCAGAACGCTTCGCGCAATCGCGCAAGCCGATCTCGGGCGCCGCGGCCGCGCAGGAATATCTGCGATTGCTGTGGGATCCGGTCGGTCGCATGCGCGAATTGCAACGGCGTCATGGCAACATCATCGCACTCGGGCCGGTCGCTTTCGGCGCGCCGGGAAAGACGCACGTGCTCGCAATCGGGCCGGATTACAACCGGCTCGCTCTCTCCGATCCGGCAAACTTTCGCCCGACCGGTTTGCTCTTGCGCGGGCCGAAAAATTCCGCGCAACGGCGCGTGCGCTACGGGCTCACGCGCATGACCGGCGCGGAGCACAAACAGCAGCGGGCGATGGTCGCGCCGCCGTTTCATCGCGGCGCGGTGATGGGTTACCACGAAATCATGGTGCGCGTGGTCGGCGCCACGATTGCGCAATGGCAGCCGGGCACGCGCGTCGATATTTACCAAGAGATTCGCAAGCTCACGCTGCGCATCGCGAGTTCGATTTTGTTCAGCAACGATTCCGACGAAGCGTATCCCATCGGCCGCATGCTCGAGCACTGGATGGTGCAAAGTTTCGCGCCGTCGGTGCTGGCGTTTCCGCTCGACCTTCCCGGCACCGCGTATCACGGCATGTTACGCAACGCCGAGGAAATCGAGCGGCACATTCTCGCCATGATCGCGCGCCGTCGCGCCGCGCCGGACGCGCGCGCGGACGTGCTTTCGCTTTTGATGGAAACGCGCGATGCCGACGGCGTGGGCATGACGGATGCGGAACTCGTCGGCCAAATCGCGATCCTGTTCGTCGCGAGTTTTGAAACGACCACGAGCGCGCTGACGTGGACGTTGTTTCTGCTCGCGCAACATCCGGAAATTGCGAACGCCTTGCTCGATGAAATTCAGAGCGCGCTGTCTGACGCACCGCCGTCAGCCGACGCGCTCATGCATCTCGAGCTTCTCGGCCACGTGGTGAAAGAGAGCATGCGCATTCTGCCGCCGGTGCCGTACACCGTGCGCGCGACGCAGGATGAATTTTTCTTCGGCCCGTACTACGTGCTGCACGGCGCGCGCATCGTGCTCAGCCATTATCTCACGCATCATTTGCCGGATTTGTATCCGGAGCCGGAGAAATTCCGGCCCGCGCGCTGGCAGACGATCAATCCGAATCAATACGAATACATGCCGTTCAGCGCCGGGCCGCGCGTCTGCATCGGCGCGGCGTTTGCGACCCAGGTGCTGAAAATTTCCATCGCGATGATTCTGCAACGTTTCCGTTTCACCGTCGTGCCCGGCACGCGGATCGATCGCGTGGTGCGCATCACCATGAATCCGCGCGGCGGTTTGCCGATGCAGTTGGAAAAACAGGATCGAAAATTTTCGCGTTCGTCGGTGATCGGCCAGATTCGCGAAATGGTCCAATAAGTTACCGGAATCGGCGCGGCGCTCGGTCGATGGACGTGGCGCAAGTTTCCTCCGCAGATGTAGAGGCGTTTGTGTCAAACGCCTACCTGTAGAACAGGCGACGCAGTGGTGGATCGCGTTCTCCGAACGCGAGCAAAGCGTGCCCGGAGGTCACGCTCCACCAAGGCATTTTGCTGCGCCGGCGATGATTGCGATTTTCGCCGGTGGCGGCCTTCGGCTATACTTGGGCGTGTTTGTCGATCGCATACGCGTTTTTTCGCAGGCGGGAAACGGTGGCCGCGGCTGCGTCAGTTTCCGGCGCGAGAAATTTGTGCCGAAAGGCGGACCGGACGGCGGCGACGGCGGACGCGGCGGCGACGTTATCCTGCGCGCCGATCAACACACCGATCATCTCGCGAATCTTTTTTACGAGCCAATCATCCGCGCGAAAAGCGGCGAGCACGGCATGGGCAAAAAAATGCACGGCAAGAATGCGCCGAAGAAAATCGTGCGCGTGCCCGTCGGCACGCTGGTGTATCGCGCGCTCGCGGAAGAGGGCGAGATCGTGTCGTCTGACGACGGTGATCCGACGCCAGTCAAATACGAGATGGGCGAAGAGATTGCCGACCTGACGCATGACGGCGAGGAATTTTTGCTCTGTCGCGGCGGTGGCGGCGGCAAGGGCAACGTGCATTTCAAGAACGCGAAGAATCGCGCGCCGCGCGAGTACACCGAGGGCGGTGAAGGGGAGAGCGGTCATTTTTTTCTCGAGCTGCGCACGATCGCGGACGCTGGCCTCGTCGGTTACCCGAACGCCGGCAAGTCGACGTTGATTCGCCAGCTTTCCGGCGCGCAGCCGAAAGTCGCAGCCTACCCGTTCACCACGTTAACGCCGGTGATCGGCGTGGTGGAACCGCTCGACGGCTATCGACGAATCACGGTCGCCGACATTCCAGGATTGATCGAAGGCGCGCACAAAAATCTCGGTCTCGGCCACGATTTTTTGCGGCACATTACGCGCTGTCGCGTGCTCCTGTTTGTGCTCGATATGGCCGGCAGCGAAGGGCGCAGCCCGATCGCCGATCTGGAATCGCTGCGGCGCGAGATCGACCTTTACGATGCGCGGCTTTCGCAACGGCCCTGGTTCGTCGTCGCCAATAAAATGGATTTGCCGGAGGCGGACGAACGACTGCGCGAATTCCGGCAGCGTTTTCCGCAACTGGAAGTGATTCCGATTTCCGGCAAGGAAGGTCGCGGCATTGCGGAATTGCAGCGCGCGCTGGAAATGCGCGTACCGGAAGAGACGTCGTCCGCGGTCGAAGCCGCGCGCGATTAAACCGATAGACAACAGCGAAACGCGCGCGCAGGTTCGCATTAACCACATGCCGAAACTCGTTGTTGCGAGCTACTGTAGCACTTTTTTGAAGCCGGAAATGCTGCACATCTACCGGCAGGTCATGGCGCTGCAGCGCGTCGAGACGTTCGTGATGACGAACAAGATCGAAGAGGCGGAGCGATTCCCGTTTGACGACATCGAGCAAATTCCGTTGCCGCCGTTCAATCCCGTACGCCACGGTTGGTTGAAACTGGTGCGCGCGCAGCCGGCGCTGGTCTATCGCGGCGAATATCAGGTGCTGGTATCGATGCTGAAGCGGCGTGGGGCCGATCTGATGCACATCTACTTCGGCCACACGGGTGTGCATTTGCTGCCTTTCGTGCGGACGTGGGGAAGGCCGTGCGTGGTTTCGTTTCACGGCGCGGACGTGGCGTTGAACAAGCAGGTCGCGGATTATGCGGGCAAGTCGCGGCAATTATTCGACGCCGTCGGCGCCGTGCTGGCGCGCTCGGAATCGATCGCCGCACGTTTGCGCGAGCTGGGTTGCCCGCCAGAAAAAATCCGACTCAATCGCACCGGCATTCCGCTGGAAAAATTCCCTTTTGTGAAACGCCAACTGCCGGCGGATGGAGCCTGGCGCATCCTGCAAGCGTGCCGGCTCATCGAGAAAAAAGGCGTAGCCAGCACGCTCATCGCGTTTGCGAAATTTGTGGAGAAATTTCCGCGCGCGAAACTATCGATCGCGGGCAAAGGACCGATGCGCCGCGAGTTGGGGTTACTGGCGCAACGCCTCGGCATCGCGAGCAAAGTGACGTTCCATGGTTTCCTCAACCAGCCCGATCTGGAGACGTTGTATACGTGGTCGCACATTTTTATTCACCCAAGCGAGATGACGCTCGATTTAAATCAGGAGGGCGTGCCGAACTCTCTGCTGGAGGCGATGGCGACGGGCATGCCGGCGGTGGCTACGCGGCATGGTGGAATTCCGGAAGCGATCGCCGATGGCGGAAACGGATTTCTGTGTGAAGAGCGAGACGCAAACGCGTTAGCCAGCGCGCTGCTCGAGATCGCGTCATCGCGCGACCTTTACTGGCGCTTCAGTGGCGCGGCGCGCGAGGCCGTGGCGGAACGCTTTGATCAGCAACGCACCATTCGCGAGCTGGAGCAGGTCTATCTCGATCTGGCCGCGCGGCACGGAGAGCAGGCGCGCAATCGGGAGCTCTCGCTTGGGCTGCCCCAGACGGCGCTGGAAATGCCGTAGCAGCGAAAAACCGCCTTGTCATTGCGACAAAAGCGGCAATGGTTAGCGCCGCAAGCGCCCGCGGGACGCCTCCACGGCAGGTCCGCCTGGTGGAAGGGAGCTGGGTTTCCGTTTGCATCATTAATGTTTCGGCGCCGCTATTTTTATCGGTTGAGGAAAGCGATGATCGCGCTGGCTATGATCGGCTGCATGCTCGCGCCGGTGCTGGCAAAGGCAGCCGAAGTGGCGGAGGAAGGGGTGTCGCTCAAGGCGACGCCGCTCTTTCAATTTGGCAAGTTCAGCATCACGAACTCGATGCTGGTGTCCTGGGTCATCGCGCTGGCAATCATCATTTTCGCCCGGTTCGCGATGCGAAACGTCAAAGCGGTGCCGAGTGGTGCGCAGAATTTCTGGGAATGGCTGGTCGAAAGTCTCTACAATTTTCTCGAGTCGATCATTGGCAGCGAGCTGGTGAAAAAGACCTTCTGGTTTTTCGCCACGATTTTCATTTTTATTCTGTTCACGAATTGGGCCGCCCTCATTCCCGGAGTGGGGACCCTGGGTTGGGGACATCGCGATCCCGCGACTGGAATATTCCACATCGACAAGCCGCTCCTGCGCGGAGCGAACGCCGACCTCAACATGACGACGGCGATGGCGATGATCTTTTTCGCGCTCTGGATCATTTGGGCGCTGCAAGCCAACGGCGTCGGCGGCGTCATTAAACACATCTTCGGTCCCAAAGGAGACAGCAAGGGGCTCATGAAGGTCATGATGGTGTTCATCTTCGCCGTCGTGGGCGTGCTCGAAGTCGTCTCGATTCTCTTCCGCCCCGTTTCGCTGAGCTTCCGACTCTACGGCAACGTTTATGCCGGCGAGAAGATCATGGAATCGATGTCGACCATGGTCCCGGCTTTATCGTGGTTGATTCCAATCCCGTTCTACTTCATGGAACTGCTGGTCGGGTTAGTGCAGGCCCTGGTCTTCATGTTATTGACTGCGGTGTTCACTTTGCTGATTGCGCAACACGAGCCGGGGCACGACGCGCAGCATTAAAAATTTGGCGATTGTGACCGTGGTTGCCGCGGGTGTCGCTGAGAAGAAACCAAACAGAAAGAAAACCATATGTTGTTACCAATGTTGGCTGAATTAACCGGAAGCATTCACATCGGCTTGGCCGCGCTCGGCGCGTCTGTCGGTGTCGGCTTGATCGGGATGGGCGCTTCGTCCGCGGTCGGTCGCAATCCCGGCGCCGCCACGCCGATCCTCGTGCAAGCGATTCTCGCGATCGCGTTCGCGGAAGCGATCGTGTTCTACGCCCTCTACCTCGCGCCGAAATAAGAATGATCGCGTCGTTTGTGGCTGCGGGCGCGTTCGATACCGTGCGCGAAACCGCCGAGACCTTCGGTTGGAACCCCTGGCTGTTCCTTTCCCAGGTCATCAGCTTCATCATCGTGGCAATCGCCTTGCGTGCGTTAGCCTATAAACCGATCCTCGCGGTGCTGGCGCAACGCCGCGAGCAGATCGCCCAGGCGCAGTTGAACGCGGAGAAGATCAAGCAGCAGCTGGCGGAAGCGGAGCAACGCCATTCCGAGATCCTCGCGAAAGCGAATGTCGAAGCGCAGCACATGATCGACGAGGCGCGCGCGGGCGCAGCGATTGTTTCGGAGAAGAAACAGCAGGAAGCGATCGCCATGGCCGAGCAGATCGTGACCAAGGCGCGCGAAGCCAGCGCGATCGAGCACGAGCGCACCATGGCGCAATTAAAACGCGAACTCGGCCGGCTCGTGGTCGACACCACCGCCAAAGTCACCGGCAAAATCCTGACGAGCGACGATCAACGTCGTTTGCAGGAGGAAGCCAGCCGTCAGCTCGCCTAAACGATGCAGACCAGGAAAGACGTCCGTCAGGCTGCGCGTGAAATGTTGCGCGGGAGTTTTGTCGACGGCCGGCTCGCGGAAGATGCGGTCCGGAAACTGGTGAACTTTGTCATCGAAAAGAAGCCGCGGAACTACGTCAAGATTCTCGACCACTATCGGCGCCTGCTGCGTCTGGAGATCGAGAAACGACATGCGCGGATCGAGACCGCCTCGGAGTTGAACGCGCAGTCTGCTTCCCAGCTGGCGCTAAATTTATCGAAACGTTACGGCAGCGATTTGAGCACGGAATTTGTCGTCAACACCTCGCTCCTGGGCGGCATGCGCATTCGCGTCGGCAGCGATGTGTGGGATAGCAGCGTGCGCAATCGCCTCGAACGCCTCCAGCAACAACTTTAGCAATCTACCAACCATGAGCAGCATCCTTGAAGAAATCGAAACGAAGATCGCGGGCCTGAAGACCTCGACTAGCAAGAGCAACGTTGGTGTCGTGCGCGAAAGCGGCGACGGCGTCGCTCGCATCGAAGGCCTGAGCGACGTCATGTTGAACGAGATGATCGAATTTCCGGGCGGAATTTTCGGTCTCGCGCTCAACCTCGAAGAGACGGAAGTCGGCGCCATTCTGCTCGGCGATATGACGAAAGTTTCCGAGGGCGACGAAGCGCGCACAACGGGTCGGCTATTATCCGTCCCCGTCGGCAAGGGATTGCTCGGTCGCGTGGTAAACACGATCGGCCAGCCGCTCGACGGCAAAGGCCCGGTGAAATCCGACGTGGCGTATCCGCTCGAAAAAATCGCGCCCGGCATTATCAAACGCCGCAGCGTCAATCAGCCGGTGCAGACCGGCATCATGGCTATCGACGCGATGGTGCCGATCGGTCGCGGTCAGCGTGAGTTAATCATCGGTGATCGCGCGACGGGCAAAACGACCATCGCCATCGACACCATCATCAGCCAGGCGCGTTTGAACAAGGCAGGCGAAGAAGGCCGCATCAAAGATTTCCGGCCGCTCTATTGCATCTACGTCGCGATCGGCCAGAAGAATTCCAACGTCGCACGCGCGCTCAACGTTCTCGAAAAAGAAGGCGCCATGCCTTACACCACCATCGTCTCGGCGCCCGCTTCCGATACAGCGACGAATCAATACCTCGCGCCGTTTGCCGGCGCGGCGATGGGCGAGTGGTTCATGGATAACGGCATGGACGCGCTGATTATTTATGACGATCTCTCGAAGCACGCGGTCGCGTATCGGCAAGTTTCGCTGGTGTTGAAACGTCCGTCCGGCCGCGAAGCCTATCCGGGTGACGTGTTCTATTTGCACTCACGTCTGCTCGAGCGTTCCGCGCGCGTGACGGATGAATTCGGCGGCGGCTCGCTCACGGCGTTACCGATCATCGAGACCCAAGCGGGCGACGTGTCGGCTTACATTCCGACGAACGTGATCTCGATCACAGACGGCCAGATTTATCTCGAGACGGATTTGTTTTACCAAGGCGTGCGGCCGGCGATTTCCGTCGGCCTCTCGGTGAGCCGGGTTGGTTCGGCGGCGCAAATCAAGGCGATCAAGCAGGTGGCCGGCAAAGTGAAACTCGACCTCGCACAGTTCCGCGAGCTGGCGGCCTTCGCGCAATTCGGTTCCGATTTGGACGCGAAAACGAAGGCGAGTCTGGAGCGCGGCCAGCGCATCGTCGAGCTCTTCAAGCAGGTTCAGTATCATCCGCTGCCGGTCGAAGTGCAGGTGGCGATCATGTGGTCGATGCAGAACGGTTTTCTCGATCCCGTGCCGGTCGATCGCGTGAAAGAATTCCAGAGCAAGCTCCAGGAATATTTGGAGACGCGGAAGGAACCGCTGCTGGCGTCGATTCGCGACAAAAAGCAGATCGATGCCGATCTCGAAGCGACCCTGCGCTCGACGATGGAAGAATTCGCCGCGACTAAGCCCGTCGGCTAACACCCGGACGTCAGACGACCCGATGGCAAACACGCAGGATATTCGGCGCCGGATCAAATCGATCCGCGGCACTGCGCAAATCACCAAAGCGATGCAGATGGTGGCAGCGTCGAAAATGCGCAAGGCGCAGCAGCAGGCCTTGGCCGGGCGCGCGTATGCTGAGGTGATGAACAAAGTGCTCGTCTCCTTGCAGGGACGCGCCGAAGCGAAATTGCATCCGCTCCTCGCCGTCCGCGAAGTGAAGCGGGAGCTGGTGATTATGATCAGCACGGACAAGGGTCTGGCGGGCGCGCTGAATACGAACTTGCTGCGCGAAGCCGCGCGGTTTGACGAGGCGAGCACAGGTTACGTCAGTGCCGGCCGCAAAGGGCGGCAGTTTGTCGTACGCACGAAGCGCGATTTGCAGGCCGATTTCGAGTTGAAGGACGCGCCGATGTTCTCGGAGACCAAGCCCATTGCGCTGTTTGCGAGCGAGAAATTCCTCGCTGGCGAAGTCGATCGCGTCTCCGTGCTCTACACGCATTTTATCAACACCATCAATCAGCGCCCGACCGTGCGAACCTTGCTGCCGATTACCGCGTTTGATTTGCCGCAGGCGGAGGAGGGGACGTCAGCCGACCCGATGCTGGGATATATTTTTGAGCCGACCGCCGAGCGAGTGCTGGAAGCGATGCTGCCGTACTATCTCCAATACCAGATTTACCAGATGGTGCTGGACGCGCGTGCGTCGGAGCACAGCGCGCGCATGGTCGCGATGAAGAACGCGACGGATAACGCGCAGCAGTTCATCAAGGATCTGACGCTGGAGTATAACAAAATGCGCCAGGCGAGCATTACGACCGAGCTGCTCGAAATCTCGACCGCGCAGATGGCGCTCGGTTCGTAGCCGACCCGATCTTAGCCGCTCTGCTCGGCGCGGCATCCCACTTCGCGCTACCGAGCGCGCTGTCTACTTCCGTACACAAAGACGGCCGCTCCACCCGGAGCGGCCGCTTTGCTAGCAGTGTTGTTGAACAGATTAAGCTTTGACAGCGACAGTGACCGCACGGCGGCGGCGCACTTCGAAGAGAACCGCAGCGGCCAAGAGGGCCATCACCGGGATCATGGTCGCCATTTCGGGCACGGGCGCGGTCTGGATCGTGAAAGTGATGCCATCGTTGTAGAAGTGGCAATCCGGATCGAAGCCGAACGCGATGTCGTGACCATTGGCAATGTACGCCTGTAGCGCGGCCAAGTCGCCGGAAGTGAAGGTGTAGGTGTAGGTCGTGGGCGTCGTGGTGAAGCTGACGTTAGCCAACAGATGGTTTGCTGTGCTGGACGAAACAGCGTCGGTGTACTGCGCGTAATTGTGCGTGGTCGTCTTGTCGAAGAAATCGGCGAAGTCGGTCACGGGCGCAGCGTTGGGGTCCGTGTCGGTGAAGAATTTCACGCCGGAATAGATTGCGGTATCCAACAGATGCATGTGCAACACGTTAGGATTCGAATCCCAGTTTTGGATATTCGTAAAGGTCAGCGTCGCACCCGTGATGGTGGCGGGGTTGACCGTGATGTTATCGATACGCCAGGTATCAGCCACATGGTGGTCGAGATCGTTGAGATCCACCGGGTTCGGCTGATAGGAAACGGCGCCATGGGCTTGGCTGGCGATTCCGACGGCGACGGCGGCGAGGGTCAGGAAGAGGCGGTTTTTCATGTTGTTGGTTTTTGTTGGGCTAAAGTGCTGTTGATAATTTCCAGAATTCTCACAAACGATTCTCATGGTCAATAAAAACTTTCATGCCACGCGAACTTTTTTCTGCTGGCGGAGACATTTGCTAGGGGGAAATCAGTTCTTCGGGCAAAGGAAAAAATTATCAGGAAAGTGGATTCGCCTCTTTCACAAAGTGGGCCGGACGGGGAAATTTCGTGCGCTGATGCCGCGTAATTCTCCCTTGTCGAAGCACGGAAGGACGCTATTTTACGCGCTCGCTTTGGGACGGCGGCGCCGTTCAGCGACCCTTTCTATGAATACAGGAAATATCGTTCAGGTCATCGGTCCGGTGGTGGACGTCGATTTTTCGGCTACGGGCACCCTGCCGAGCATCTACACCGCGCTCGAGATTGAATACGAGGTCAATGGCAACCCCACCAAACTCACCCTCGAAGTGCAGCAGCACCTCGGGGAGAAATGGGTGCGCTCGATCGCCATGTCGTCTACGGAAGGGCTCAAGCGCGGCATGAAGGTGAATGATACTGGCGGCCCGATCAGCGTGCCGGTGGGCGAGGGCATCCTCGGGCGGGTTTTCAACGTTACCGGCGACCCGGTCGATAATCGCGGGCCGGTTAAATTTACCAAGCGCTATCCGATTCACCGCAAAGCGCCCGAGTTAACCGAACAGGATACGAGTTCACAGATTCTTGAGACGGGCATCAAGGTCATCGATTTGATTTGCCCCTTCACCAAGGGCGGCAAAGTCGGCGCGTTCGGTGGCGCCGGCGTGGGCAAGACGGTCGTGATCATGGAATTGATCAACAACATCGCGAAAGGCCATGGCGGTTTTTCCGTCTTCGCTGGCGTGGGTGAGCGCACGCGCGAGGGGAACGACCTCTACACCGAGATGAGCGAGGCCGGCGTTATCGACCAGAAAGACCTGAGCAAATCGAAAGTCGCCCTCGTTTACGGGCAGATGAATGAGCCACCCGGCGCGCGTCTGCGCGTGGCGCTCTCGGCGTTGGCGATGACGGAATATTTTCGCGACGAGAAAAACCAGGACGTGTTGCTCTTCATCGATAACATCTTCCGTTTCTCGCAAGCCGGTTCCGAAGTTTCCGCGTTGCTCGGCCGCACGCCGAGCGCCGTTGGTTACCAGCCGACGCTGGCGGCAGAGATGGGTGATCTGCAGGAGCGCATTACGTCGACGAACAAGGGTTCGATTACATCCTTCCAGGCTGTCTACGTTCCGGCGGACGATCTTACCGATCCCGCGCCGGCCAACACCTTCGCGCACCTGGATTCCACCATCGTGCTGGAGCGCTCCATTGCCGAGCTTGGCATTTATCCCGCCGTCGACCCGCTCGCTTCGACCTCGAAGGCGCTCGCTCCCGAAATCGTGGGCGAGGAGCATTACGGCGTCGCGCGCGGCGTGCAAAAAGTGCTGCAGCGCTACAAGGATTTGCAGGACATCATTGCCATTCTCGGCATGGACGAGTTAAGCCCCGAAGACAAACTCACCGTCTTCCGCGCGCGCAAAATCCAGCGTTTCCTCAGCCAACCATTTCACGTGGCGGAAGTGTTCACCGGCAGCAAAGGCCAATACGTTTCCACCGCGGAAACGGTTCGCGGCTTCAAAGAAATCCTCGAGGGCAAACACGACGACGTGCCCGAGCAGAATTTCTACATGAAGGGCAGCATCGACCAGATCGCGGAGGGGAAATAATGGCCACGCTGCGCCTTGAGATCGTGACGCCTGAGCGCACGGCCTATGCGGAAGACGTCGACATGGTCACGTTGCCCGGATCGGAAGGCGATCTCGGCATTTATCCGAAGCACGTGCCATTGCTCACGATTTTGAAGCCGGGAGAATTGCGCGTCCTGCGCGGCGGGCGGTCGACTTCGCTGGCCGTCGGCGAAGGATTCATCGAGGTAACGCAGGATCGCGTTTCCGTGCTCACCGACATGGCTCTCGAGTCGACCGCGATCGACGAAGGCGCCGCCGAAGCGGCCGTGGCACGCGCGCAAGCGGCGATGAAAGAAGATCTCGGCGCGGAGGATGTTGCGGCCGTGCAAGCGTCGCTGCAAAAGGCTCTGGCGCAGCTCCACGTCAAACGGCGTAGGCATTCCTAAGTTCTGCCGCGCGCAACTTGTGGCCGCGATTGACCAACTCGCGATCATCGCCGGCAACGGCGTTTACCCGCAGATTTTGGCGCAGGCGGCGCGCGGCGCTGGTGTCAAGCGGATCATAGCCGTCGCGTTCACCGGCGAGACCGATTCGCGGCTGGCTTCCGCCGTCGACGAGATCGCCTGGCTGCGCGTGGGACAGCTCGGCAAAATGCTCTCCACCCTGCGCGATGCGCGCATAGACAGCGCGATCATGGCGGGGCAAATCGCGCCGCAAAATCTCTACGAGCTGCGACCGGATTGGCGCGCGCTTTTGCTCATGGCGAAATTAAAACGACGCAACGCAGAATCGATTTTCGGCGCCATCGGCGATGAGCTGGCGAAAATTGGCGTCACCCTCCTGCCCGCCACGACCTATCTCGATCATCTCCTCGCGCCGGCCGGCCTGATCGCCGGTCCGCGTCTTTCGCGTGGAGAAAACGCCGACATCGAGTTTGGCTGGAGCATCGCCAAGGAGATCGCGCTGCTTGATATCGGGCAAACCATCGTGATCAAAAACGGAACCGTGCTCGCGGTCGAAGGATTTGATGGAACGAATGAAACGCTGCGGCGCGGCGGCGCTCTCGGCCGCGGCAAGGCGGTGGCGCTGAAAGTTTCGAAGCCGCATCAGGATATGCGCTTCGATGTGCCGGTCGTTGGCTTGGAAACGATTCGCGTGGCCGCGGACGCGAACGTTCGCGTGATCGCGATGGAAGCCGGCCGCACCCTGCTCTTGGAAAAACAGGAGTTGATCAATGCCGCGATCGCGGCGCGGATTTCGCTGTTCGGTCGCTAGGATTTCGCACCAAACGATCGCGCAGAATTGCATTCGCGCGCCGCGATAGACCTTTGCAGAAACGAACGCTGCGACGGCCAGCTGCCGGAGCGCGATACGCAATGAGATCATCGCCTGCTTCGACGTAACGAACCTGCGTGATGACCAGTGCCGGGTTCGCGACGGCGAAAACGGCGAGCGCATCGAAAATGGGCGCGCCGGATTCGCCGACCCAATAATTCCAGAAGCGCATCCAAGTCGCGCTTTTTCGTGCCACAAACCGCGCCGCCAAGCCGGCCCGCAGCATTTCCTGGCGATCACGTTTAGTCACCAGCGGCGCCGACTCGATCGGTGCGAGTATGATCGGGATACCTGTGTGTAGAACCGTTCGTATCGCCGCGCGATCTTTGATGTAGTTCGCATCATGAACGCGAAAGCGCTCGCGCGGCCCGAAGCCGAGCGTCGCTCCGGGCGTTTTCCCGGCGACCAGCACAATTTGTTTTAGTCGACGCGCTTCACGCGGGTAGCGCCGCACGAAGGTCGCCAGATTCGTGAGCGGACCGAGCGCGATGTAAGTCAAATCGTGATTGCGCGCGAGTGCGCGCCGCAGTGCGATCGTGGCCGGCGTTGTGCTCGTATCGCCAGCGCGCTCCGCGCCGAGGAAAACAGCGTGTGCGTTCAGGTGTGAGGCGTCACCAAATCGCCGGATGAAATTACGCGTGCGCGAGAACGTGGAGGCGGCGGGCGCGTTACCAAACGTCGCGCTCACGCCGGCGATGCGCACCGTGGGCGAATGCAAGGCCAGCAACAAGGCGTAACCGTCATCCGCCTCACGCAGCGGAGAACCCAGCGACAAATCCGTGTCGATCCAGATTTCCGCAGCAGCGTTGCCGCGAGCGCACCACGCCGTGAGCAAGCAAGCTGCGACGATCAGGGTTTGAATTCGCACCACGCGAGCGTAACGGAAAACGGCACCGCGCGCGCGAGTTGAAATCCCGCTCGCGGAAACTACACTCTCCCGTTTCCGCGGGGTCTTAGCTCAGTTGGTAGAGCGCCTCAATGGCATTGAGGAGGTCAGGGGTTCGAATCCCCTAGGCTCCAAGCCATTAAACGACAACTATTTCCGTTGGATCAGGGCGAGAAAATATCCCGGCTTCGGAAAAAAGTAGCCGGCGGCTCGCCGCTAAAGCATCGAATAGAATAGGCACCCGAATGTAAAGCAGCGATTTTGTCAGCAACAGAGCGACTAGTGAGGAGGCAAAGAGGGGCCACGCAGTCGCATGGAGGCTTGTTCAACACGGGCCGGGGGGCGGCGGTCGGGCGCTGGGGGCACCGCGCGGCCAGCGCGGCTTCCGCTCGTTCTTTGCGCCGGGCGGAATGAACCCCGGTTTTTGCCCAGTTCCGGTTCTTGCTCGATGAGGGAAGCGAGTTGGTTGCTGTCCGTGACGTAAATGCTCATCTGCTTCTGATGAAAAATCGCGGCGGCCGCTTCCGGTAACGCTCGATTTCCGCGAGCGTCGCGCGAGACGACGGTAACTTTGTCTTTCCCGGCAAGAGGAGCGCCCGGGGAAGAAGGCGCAGCGGCGGTGTCGCCCTGGGAAGTCGACGTGGCTCCGGCGCCGCTGGGAGGACCGGGATCAGGTGCAGAAGAAGCCAACACGACCGCTTGCGCGGCAGCGGCGGGGCTCATGTAGTTGCTAAGCGTCAAGGTATTACCGATGTAGTTGACGAGAAAGGAACCGTTGGCGTTGCTCGCCGTAAGCCGGGTGCCGGAGGCGACATTTGCGAGGGTGCCGCTAAATGCGCTGCCCGACGTCGCCAGCGTGAAGGTATTGCTGCTGTTCACGCTATTTTGAAAATTGTTGACGAAAGAGACGACCAACTGTCCACCTAACGAGACGTTGCCATTGACGTTCAGGAACCCATACTGACTCCCCTGCGTCAACCCACCGAGCTGGAAGGTAAGCCGCGAGGCGGAAAGCAAGGAGACGTTGCCAGTCACCTGCAAACCGCTGCCGCCGAGAGCAGGACGCAAGTTAGCGTTGTTCGTGATGGCCGAGCTGATCGTGCCGTAGGCATCGACCAGGCCGGCTTGAAAATTGAGCGCGTTGTTCGATTGCACGCTACCGCCGGCCACGCGGAACGTGCCAGCGCTTTGCGTGTAGGTGCCTGTCGCCGTCAGAGTGTTGTTACCGACATCGACAGTCCCGGAAGAATTGACGTTGCCGTTGAAACGCAATGTTCCGCCAGAAGTGGCCGCGATCGTTCCACTGCTGTTGAAATCGCCCCCGCCATTTCCGTTCAAGAGGAGGATGCCGCCGTTACTCGCCCGCATCGTTCCTGCATTCGTTAGGCCGTTGGTCGAATTCGGATCGATATTCAAGACGAGGCCGTTGACGTTTGCGTCGATGAGCCCGGCGCTTTGATTGACGATGCCGATTTCGTTCGTGCCGAACGAGCCGCTGTTATTCGTCTCGCCCTGAATGATGTTGTCCGTGTTCGTGAACACACCACTGCCGCGAATGCGATCGGCATTGCTAAGATAAACGCGACCGCCGCCGGTGAAGGTCACGCCACCGAAGTAGGCGTCGGTGAAATTGCCGGTGGAATTAATCGTGATATTCCCGGTGTTGTTGATCGTGCCAAAAAACGT
>JALYTV010000119.1 GCA_030854105.1 Verrucomicrobiota bacterium
GCCCGGCCCGCAGCGGTGACGTCCCATCGGTGATTTCGAAGCGCGGCGCACAAGTAGCGCCCGAGAAATCCGGAGCCGCCCGTGACCAGCGCGCGTCTCATGCGCCGGGCAGAATTTCACCGCGCGCCTGCACGAACCATTCCTGCGCGCGCCGATAATCGTCCGGCTGCCCGATGTCGTACCACGCGCATTCCTGCACGACACAACGCACGTCCGCGCGCGCGTCGCGCAACCGCAGCATCAACTCGGGCATATCGATCCGCTCCGGTTGCGAGAGCAACGCTTCGATCGCTGCCTTGCGAAAAACGTAACAGCCGAGGCTGATCGTTTCGAACCGGGTTTGTTTTTCGAAATAGTCGAGAAAACGCAGATCGTCATCGTGCTGGATAACGCCGAAGGCGGAGCGGACCGCGCGACGCGCAATCGCCATGCTGACATCGGCGCCGAGTCGCCGATGCTGGTCGGCGAAGGCGGCGAAATCCATCGTCGTGAGCAAATCGCCGTTGAGCGTGAGAAAATTCTCGCCGAGATGCGGCAACGCCAGGGCGATCGCTCCCGCCGTGCCGAGGGGTTCATTTTCGCACAACGTTTGCATGTGAACGCCGAAGCGCGCGCCGTCGCCGACGAAGTTCGTCACCACCTCCGGCAAATGGCCGAGCGCGAGAACGACTTCGCGAAAACCCTGGCGCGCAAGCTGGCGCAGTAAAATTTCCAGGAGCGGGACGCCTGCGATTCGCAGCATCGGCTTCGGCACCGTGGCGGTGTCGGGCAAGAGGCGCGTACCCTTTCCGCCGGCAAAAATCAGCGCCTGCATGCGCGCTAGACCACGTAGCGCCCGTCGCTCACGGGCGAATGTTGGCGAAAATATTCGATCGTGCGCGCCAGCCCTTCCTCGAGCGTGACTTGCGGTTGCCAGCCGAGTCGCTCCCGCGCGAGGCGATTGTCCGCTTGCAACTGGGTGACTTCGCTCGCTTCCGGCCGCAGCCGCTCGCTCACCGAAGTAATCGGCTTCTCCAGTTGCATCACCCGCAGAATTTTCTCAGCGATATTGCGCACTGTAAACATCTCGCCCGTTCCAAGATTGCAAATCAGCCCTTCCGCGCCCGCGACCGCGCCCGCGCGAAGCAAACCGTCACAAGTATCGCTCACATAATTAAAATCACGCCGCGTCCCGAGATTGCCGAGTTGCACTTCGGGCTGATGCAGCGCCTGTAGAATGATGCTCGGGATCAACGCGCGCGCCGATTGGAACGGACCGTAGGTATTGAAAATGCGGAGCGTGACGACCGGCAACTGGAACGAACAATAAAAACTCTCCGCCAGTTTTTCGGCGGCAATCTTGGACGCGGCATAAGGCGATTGCCCCTGGAGCACGTGATCCTCCGTGATCGGCAGCGTGCGCGCGGAGCCGTAAATTTCCGACGTGCTGCAAAAAACCACGCGCGGCGTGTGCAGCGCGCGCGCCGCTTCCAGCATGTTCAAGGTGCCGACGACGTTAGTTTGCAGATAACTGCGCGGCGCATCATACGAATACGGAATGCCGATGAGCGCGGCGAGGTGAAACACCACCGCGCAATTTTCGCTCGCGCGCTGCATCTGTTCGGTGTCTTCGACGTTGCCCGCCGCCAGCTCGATCTCGGAAAAAATTTCGCGGGGCAGCAATGCGAGATTGCCGGGCGAGGCCTGCGAGGAGTAACGAATAAGCGCGCGCACCTTCGCGCCCGCCTGCACCAGCGCATGACAAAGATGACTTCCGATAAAACCGCCGGCGCCGGTGACCAACACCTGTTTTTGCCGGAAATCGATCGCAGTCATCGCACGATCTATAGGAGAGCTGTTTGTCAGCGACGATGAAAATTGTTCATCTCAACGCTTTCGATCGTGCCGGCGGCGCCGAGCGCGTCGCGCAGGATTTAATCGAGCTGCAAACCGCCGCCGGCCACGACAGCACCATGCTGGTCGGGATAAAACGAGATCCCTGCTCGCACGCGATCGCGTTTGATCCTGATGCGGATGAATCGCGCCGCGCAGAACTTTTGGCCAACGGCTGGCCCGATTACGAATTTCGCGGCAGCCATCAGTTGATCAATCATCCCGCGATCCTGGCGGCGGATGTGGTGCACGCGCACAATCTTTACGGCGGCTACTTCCATCCCTTCTCGCTGATCGCGCTGTCTAACTTCCGTCCGCTCGTTTGGTCGATTCACGACATGCAACCGCTGACCGGCTATTGTCCCCACGCGCTCGATTGCACGCGCTGGGAAATCGGCTGTGGGCATTGTCCCGATCTCACCCGCCCCGGCCCGCAGATGCTGGTCGATAACACCGCCGCGCTTTGGCGCGACAAGGAATTGATCTCACGAAATTCGCGCCTCTGGCTGGCGGGCGCATCGCACTGGATTATCGGATTGCTCGCGCGCAGTCTGTGGCGACAGCATCCGCTGCAACTCGTGCCGAATGGAATCGACACGGACACGTTCCGGCCGATCGATCGCCGCGCCGCGCGACAAAAGCTCGGGTTGTCAGACGACGCGCTCATCGTCGGCAGCCTCGCGCGCGGCGGCGTGCTCGCGCATCCGTGGAAAGGCGGTCCGCACGCGCGCGCAGTCGTGGAAGAATTGCAGCGGCGTTATCCGAATTTCGTTTATCTCAATCTCGGCGCGCGGGAGCCGGCGCCCGAGCCGTGGATTCGTGCGCTCGCTCCGGAATCGCCGGCGGAATTGCGCGACGCACTGTGCGCGCTCGATTTTTTTCTGCACCCGGCCATCGCCGACACCGCGCCGCTTTCGGTGCTCGAAGCGCTCGCGTGCGGGTTGCCCGTGGTCGCGTTCCGCGTCGGCGGCATCCCCGATTTCGTGACGGAGAACGAAGGAATCCTCGTGGAACCGAACGAGACGAGCGCGCTGGTTGCGGCTGCTCTTCAGCTCGCCGCTGATCCGTCGCGGCGCGGCGCCATGAGCGCGTCGGCTCGTGAGCGCGCGGTCAAATTATTCGATCGCAAGAAAATGGCGGCGGGATACGAGGAACTTTATCGCGCCGCGATTGCCGGTCATCCCGCCCAGAGTTCGCAAGAGACTTTTGCGCGCGAAGAAATCGCGCGCGCGCAAGAGGAAGCCGCGGCGCTGGCGGCGAAAGTTGAGCAATTTCGCGAACGGCGCGCGCACGATGATGAGCAAATCGACAAATTCCTGCGCCATCCCTGGGGGCGGCTCGGCGTGCGCCTCGGCTTTATTCGCGGTGGCGTGAAACGCTGGTTGCGATTGAAGGCACGCGAGCAGGCGCGCCGCGAAAGCGATCAATAATCGAGTTGATAAAAATCGCGCAGCGCCGCGATAAGCGGCTGCCGATAATTGAGCGGCGAGATCGCGCTGTCTGTTTCCTGCGCGACCGTCGCGACATCTTTTTGCAGACGCGTTCCGTACCACGCATGGAAAACTCCGGCGCCGATGGTGGGGAAGTGCGGATGACCGAACGAGAACAGCGCGTAGGGATGATCCGCGGGCAATTCCCCACAAGATTGGAGCGGCCACGCCAGGACTTCGCGCCCCCGCTCGAGCACGCGAATGGTTGCCTCCTCGCCCACGTCGGTCGTTGCGCCGCGCAATTTTTCCAGCACGATCGCGTCCCCAAAATCCGCGCGCGCGAAAACCATAAAATGCGGATGCACATACCAGCCGAACGGATTGCCGCGATGGTTCGCCTGGTAGCGCGCGCCGGCGAGCTGGCAGCGTTCGTCGAGACGATCGGCCGTCCGCCCCAGCCAATCCGGCGCGATCGGATGCGCATCGGAATCAAGCAGCGCGATCACCTCGCCGCGCGCGGAACGAATTCCCGCGGTGGCGGCCTCGGCGTGACGGTGTTGCGCCTGCGTCTGCGGGAACGAAACCACGCGCACATCATTCTGGCGCGCGCACCATTCCAGCGTGCCATCCGTGCTGCCGCGATCGACGACGATGATCTCGTACTCGCGCGGGCCGATGAATTCGCGCACTTTCTCGACCAGCAGCCGCGCGAAAAAAAGTGTGTCGAACGAGACGGTGACGATGCTGACGGATTTCACAACGCGCTGTCTATGATACGAGCGCGAGATTCCTGCGCACGCGTTGCAGTTTGTTTTCGTCGTGGCGGTTGAACCTCCACGCGTAACGCGCGAGCCAGCGCATCGATTCATTCCCCGCCAGGGACGGGCGCAAACGCAGGACCGCCATCACATCGCGCTGCGCCGCGGTGTATTCATTTTCCCGCAAAGCCGCGATGGCATCGTTAAGCAGTTCGTGCAGACAGAGGCGCAGGAAATGTTTGCGGTATTCTTGAGCGCGTGCCGGATCGCGTCGCGCGCGTGGACTGCGCAGCGCCTTGGCC
>JALYTV010000053.1 GCA_030854105.1 Verrucomicrobiota bacterium
CGCAATCGCCACCTCCGCCGCCGCGCCGGCAAACTGTTCATCGAGTAAGATTCCTCGCACGAAGTCCACCAAGGACACGAAGGATCTAGGATTATCCTCGCGTCCGCGGTCCGCCGCATTGAAACCCAAGTGCAGTGCGCGAAAAGTGAAGCATCCCACGCCCCATCATCCCGAGCGCAGCCGAGGGATCCCGTAGCGAAACCTTTAAGCAAACTTCCTCGGGATCCCTCGACTTCGCTCGGGATGACCAAGTCGCGTCGCCGCAGAAAATCCTTTGCGACCTTCGTGTCCTTTGTGCGAGTACTCCCTTCCGATGACCTCGCCTATCCGCGTCCGTTTTGCCCCCTCACCCACCGGTTTCCTGCACATCGGCGGCGCGCGCACGGCGTTGTTTAACTGGCTCTTCGCACGGCATCACGGCGGCACTTTTGTCCTCCGCGTCGAAGACACCGACCAATCGCGCAATACCCAAGAAGCCGCCGCCGCAATTTACGACGGGCTGCATTGGCTCGGCCTCAACTGGGACGAAGGTCCGCACGCAGGCGGCGATTACGGCCCGTATTTCCAAAGCCAGCGCAACGCCATTTACGAAAAACATCTGCGCAAGTTGCAGGATGCCGGTTTCATCTTCGACGACCACGGCGCGCAGCGTTTCCGATCACCGCGCGAGCACGTCGTCGTCGACGATCTCGTCGCCGGCCGCATCGATTTCGATCTCACTAATCCCGAAACGCATCCCGACATGACGCTGCGCCGGCCCGACGGCTCGTGGATTTTCCATTTCGTCAACGTGGTCGACGACATCGAGATGAAAATCAGCCACGTCATTCGCGGTGAAGATCATCTCTCGAATACACCCAAACACATCGAGCTTTATCGCGCGCTCGGCGCCGCGCCGCCGCACTTCGCGCACATCCCGCTCATTCACAACCAGGACGGCACGAAAATGAGCAAGCGCGATCAAGGCGCGAGCGTGGATTACTATCTGCAGCGCGGATTTCTGCCGGAAGCGGTCGCCAATTATCTCTGCCTGCTCGGCTGGTCGCCGAAAGATAATCGCGAGAAAATTCCGCTCACAGAAATCGTCAGCCTGTTCGATCTCAAAAATGTCGTGCGCGGCAACGCGACGTTCAATCCCGCTAAACTGCACTGGCTCAACGGCGAATACGCGCGCGGATTGTCAGCCGACGCGTTCATGAAAAAGGCGCGCGCCAGTTTGCTGAAGGCGGGCGTCGATCTCGCGGCGTTTCCGAAAGATTACGTCGAGGCTGCGCTCGCGACCTGCCTCGGCAAAATCAATGTCTTCGATGAGCTGCCGGCCTACTGCGGCTTTTATTTCACCGACGAGGTCGCTTTCAATCCGGAGAGCGTCGCCAAACATTTCACCGCCGAGAACAAACCGCGCCTGCAGGCCGTGCGCGCTGCGTTTGCCGCGCTCGAAAATTTCTCCGCCACCGAAATCGAGACGTCGTTAAAAGCAACTGCGGCGCAACTCGGCGGCAAAGTGGGCTTGCTCGTGCATCCCACGCGTTTCGCCGTCACCGGCAGCAACGCCGGCCCGAGCCTGTATCATTTGCTCGAAGTCCTCGGGAAAGAAAAAGTGCTCGCGCGCATCGACCGCGCGCTGGCGGGCTTCCCGTCATCCTGAGCGGAGTCGAAGGATCCCGCGGCGCTGCAATCCCGCAGTGCAAGATTCCTGTTCGTTAATTTCACGCAGCGCTTCGGGATCCCTCGGTTTGCGCTCGGGATGACGACGTGTCAGCGCTTCGCCACTTTCGCCCACGTATCTTTCAACGTGACCGTGCGATTCCAGACTTGCCTCGTCGCGGTCGCATCGGGATCGAGCACGAAATAACCGAGCCGCTCGAATTGGTAGCGCTTCTTCGCATCGGCGTCGCGCAGCAACGGCTCGATCTTAGCCGACACGATCTGCAGCGAGTTCGGATTGAGATGCTTTTTGAAATCCGCGTCCGGCTCCGGCTCGGTGAACAAACGATCATAAAGTCGCACTTCGGCATCGAGCGCATGCGCCGCGCTCACCCAATGAATCGTGCCCTTCACTTTGCGGCCCGCGTTCGCGCCGCCCGATTTGCTTTCGAGATCGATCGAGCAACGCAGCTCGCGAATTTCGCCGGCAGCGTCCTTCACCATTTCTTCACACTTGATGATGTAGCCGTATTTCAAACGCACTTCGCCGCCGGGACGCAGCCGGAAATATTTCGGCGGCGGCGTCTCCATGAAATCGGCCGCATCGATGAACAACTCGCGACCGAACGGAATCTTGCGCGTGCCGGCATTCGCGTCTTCCGGATTATTAATCGCGTCGAGCTCTTCCGTTTTCCCTTCCGGATAATTGGACAGCACGATCTTGAGCGGATGCAGGACGCCGAGCCGGCGTTCGGCGGTGCGATTGAATTCTTCGCGAATGGCGTGCTCGAGCAGCGCCATTTCGTTCAGGCTCGGAAATTTCGTGACGCCGACGCTCGTCGCGAACGCGCGCAACGCGCTCGCGGTCACGCCCCGCCGCCGCAAACCCGAAATCGTGAGCATGCGTGGATCGTCCCAGCCGTGGACGAGTTTCTCGTTCACCAGCTGAATGAGCTTCCGTTTGCTCATCACCGCGTAAGTGAGATTCAGCCGCGCGAATTCAATTTGGCGCGGACGCGGCGCCGGCAATTCCAGCGCGTCCAAAATCCATTCGTAAAGCGGGCGATGCACTTCGAATTCGAGCGTGCAAAGCGAGTGTGTGATGCCTTCGATGTAATCGCTCAGCGTGTGCGCCCAATCGTACATCGGATAAATGCACCACGCCTCGCCGACGTGATGATGCTCCGCGTGCCGAATGCGATACAGCACCGGATCGCGCAGCCAGACGTTCGGCGCGCTCATATCGATCTTCGCGCGCAAGGTTCGCGCGCCATCGGGAAACTCGCCCGCTTTCATGCTTGTGAAGAGATCGCGATTCTCCGCGATCGAGCGATTCCGGTGCGGACTTTCCTTGCCGAGCCGGCGAAATTCGTCCGTCTCCTCCGCCGTCATGTCGCAGACGTAGGCTTTGCCTTTTTCAATCAACGCGAGCGCGTATTGGTAGATCGACTCGAAATATTCCGACGCGTAAAACGGCGCGTCGCCGCCGGCATTCGGCTGCATCTTGTAATCGCCGTTAGACGACACGATCTCGGGACGACGCGCGGCGTCTTTAAGTCCGAGATTTTTGTCGGCCCAACCGTCGATGAGCCAGCGCACATCGGCCATGATGGAATCGACGTACTCGGTTTCCTCCTTCGCCGGATTCGTGTCGTCCATGCGCACGTTGCAGACGCCGCCGAACTCGCGCGCGATGCCGAAGTTGAGACAAATCGCCTTCGCGTGGCCGATGTGCAGGTAACCGTTCGGCTCCGGCGGAAAACGCGTGTGAATCCGCGCATGCTTTCCATCGCGAACGTCAGCCGACACGATCTCGCGGATGAAATCGATGGGCAGTGCGGGCGCAGGCGTTTCGGATTCGGACATGCGCGTCGACGTTAGCCACGCTCACCGACGTTGTCATCCGAAGCGCGATCCCGAAGGAATCTGCCTTTGAGCTTGCGCGGCGGTATTCCTCAGCTTCGCTCGGAATGACGGATGGACTTTAACCTGCACGATCTGCGCGAGTGGAAAAAAAAGAGCGACGCGTCCGTTCGGCTTGGCGTCCTTGGCCACCCGGTCGCGCACTCGCTCTCGCCGCAGATGATGAACGCGGCGCTCGAGGAATGCGGCTTGCCCCACCGTTATGGCCGCTTCCTCATCAAGCGGGACGAATTGCGCGAAGCCTTCGACTTGATGCGCGCGAATGATTTCGTCGGCTTCAATCTCACGCTCCCGCACAAAATCGACGCGCTCGAATCGCTCGATTACATCGACGAAAACGCGGGCGCGATCGGCGCCGTCAACACCGTCGCCATTCGTCACGGCAAATTGCGCGGCAGCAATACTGATCCGACCGGTTTCGCGAGCGCAGTGCAGGAAGCATTCGCGCTCGATGTGCGCCAACTGCGCGTCGTCATCCTCGGCGCGGGCGGAGCGGCACGCGCCATCGCTTTCGCCTGTCAGCAACCGCGCATCTGGAATCGCCGCGAACAATCTCTCGAAGAATTCCGCGAACACATCTCCGCCGCTGATCTCATCGTGAACGCCACTCCCGTTGGTTTACGCGCGGACGATCCGCCGTTCCTCACGCGCGCCAATTTTCGAAGCGATCAGTTCCTGTTCGATACGATTTACGAACCGAGCCGCACGCGCCTGATGTCGGAAGCGGCAGCAGCCGGCGCGGACGTCGCAAACGGTCTCGGCATGCTGCTGCACCAGGGAGCTGCCGCTTTTGAGCTTTGGTTCAACCGGCCTGCGCCGATCGCGACGATGCGCGCTGCACTCCAACTCTAGCTCTGTGACATTTCGCGGCCGCGCGCGGCGGCAGCGGCGACCGCCGCGGTGAGCGCGTCGGCTGTCGATCGCTCTTCCATCACCCGCAGACCGGCCGCGGTCGTGCCCCCGGGCGTGACGACCATATTGACCAATTCGTTCGGCGCTTTGTTGCTGGTGAGCGCGAGTTGCGCGGCGCCGAGCGTCATCTGCGCGGCGAGCTGAAGCGCAGCGTCGTGATTCAAGCCCGCATTTTCTCCACCGCGCGCGAGCGCTTCGATGACGCAATATACAAACGCCGGGCCGCTGCCGGCAAGCGCGGTGACGGCATCGATTTGATCGTCATTCACCTCCACCGCGACGCCGATTTTGTTGAAAGGTTCACGGATCAATTCGCGATCGGGCTGCGTCGCGCGCGATCCTTTTGCGAACGCGGTCGCGGCCTGGCCGATCGCCGCAGGCGTGTTCGTCATCACGCGCATGACGCGCGCGGGCGTGGCCGCCTCCATATCGGCGATGCGAATTCCCGCCGCGAAAGAAATGACGAGCTTGCCGCTGAGCGCGTCGCCTAATTCGCGCAACACCGGCAAGACCACGCCCGGCTTTACCCCAAGGAAGATCGTGTCGGCTGACGACGCGATCTCGGAATTTTCTCCGACAACGCCGATGCCGAGCTCGCGTTGCAAACTTGCGCGCGCGTCGGCGTGCGGCTCACTCGCGATGATTTCGTCCGCCGCGCAGACCTGTTTCAATAAAAAGCCGCGAATGACCGAGCCCGCCAATTTGCCGGCGCCGATGAAACCAAAACGATGGCTATTTTGCGCGCTTGTCATGCTGAGTCGCGCAGACGGCGAAGCATCTCCCGATGTTCGAAAATCACACGGACATGCGTGAGATCCCTCGCCGTCTGCGCGACTCGGGATGACAGGGAAGCGTCGGACGGGCGGGCGGTGGTTTGAGAATCCATTTGGAAACGCGATACTAATTCGTGGTAAGCGCCGGTGTAAACTTCAGCGTCGATCTCGCGGCGGACATCACCGCGCTCAAGCGCGAACGCAACGCCATTATTCTCGCGCATAATTATCAGGTCGCGGCCATCCAGGAAGTCGCGGACTTCGTCGGCGACTCGCTCGGGCTGAGCTTTCAGGCGCAGAAGGCGGATGCGGACGTCATCCTTTTCTGCGGCGTCCATTTCATGGCGGAGACAGCGAAAATCATCAATCCGGCCAAGACCGTTATCCTACCCGATCTCGACGCCGGCTGTTCGCTTTCCGAATCGTGTCCGCCGGAAAAGCTCGCGGCGTTTTTGGAGAAGCACGCGGAGAAAGATTATTACGTCATCGCTTACATCAATTGCAGCGCGGGCGTGAAAGCGCTCAGCGACGTCATCTGCACCAGCGGCAACGCCGAAAAAATCGTCAACGCCGCGCCGCGCGATCGCAATATTCTCTTCGTGCCCGATCAAAATCTCGGCGCGTGGGTGATGGAACGCACCGGCCGCAAGATGGATTTGTGGCAGGGCAACTGTTACGTGCACATCGAGTTCACCGCGCGCAGCATAGCGAAAATTCGCGAGCAATATCCCGACGCGCCGCTGGTCGCGCATCCCGAATGCGTCACCGCCGTGCGCCTGCTCGCGGATGAAGTTTGCTCGACGGAAAAGATGGTGACGTATTGCAAGGAATCGTCAGCCGACACGATCATCATCGTCACCGAAGCGGGCATGCTGCATCGGCTGGAGCGCGAAATTCCCGGCAAGAAATTCATCCCCGGCCCGACCGAGCATTGCGCCTGCGCCGAGTGCCGCTTCATGAAAATGAATACCTTGGAAAAAGCGTTCAACGCGCTGCGCGATCTCAAGCCCGAGATCGTGCTGCGCGAAGATCTGCGCCGCCGCGCCGAAGCGCCGATTTTGCGCATGCTGGAACTGAGCCGGTAAACTTGTAGCGGCGCTCTAGGAGCGCCGAAGGTTTCGCGCGGCATGGTGCTACCCGCGTCACTCACTGAAATCGGCGGTCATAGACCGCCGCTACAGCCTCGCTCGCCCCGGGCGAAACCGGCAGGCCTATAACAGCCTGTGGTAAACACGGCCTGCGTCGATGGATGGCGATTTGAACGCCCCGTGCGAATCATATTAAACGGCCTATAAGTTAATGCCATTCACGCTCGATCCTTATCGACCCGCATGAAGTATCGCTTCTTTCTTCAACTCTGTCTTGCCGTTGCCGCCATCGGCGCGCAAGCGGCGCTCACCGTCACCGGCGGCGCGCTCGGGCCGCAACTTACGCCAGGCGCGACCAACGATGTCTGGGCCAATCCTCCGCCCGCTGGCGCCGTCTTCGATCGCTGGGTAGGCGACACCGGCGTGCTCGCGGACCTTTATGCCTGGCACACCACGGCGACGATGCCCAGCGGCTCGGCGGCGATCACGGCGACTTATAAGTCCTCGCCCGCGTGGTCGCCTTCCACGTACATCCTCAATGACCTCGCGCCGACCGATCCGAATGCGATCAGACTTATGTATTACTTCCCGCCAAATCCGGTGGGCGTGATCTTTCGCTTTCACGGCTCCGGCGGCTCGGCGGCGACGCTCTTTGCAAAGGTAGAAGACTTTACCTTTGCGCGCGACGCGGTGGCCGCCGGTTACGCCATTGCTTCGCTCGATAGCACCGACCGCGTGAACAAGCAGTGGGATGACACCGCCACCGCCGCCAACGTGGATGTGGTGAATGTGCAGGCGGCCATCAACTACTTCATCGGCCTCGGACTCATGGCCGCCAGCACGCCGAAGTTCTGCACCGGAATGTCAGACGGGGGAGGCTTCGCACCCAAGGCCGCTTATTTCCTCGGCTTCCAGGGGTGCGGCATCTGGTGCGCGGCGGGCGCGCCGGGCGCACTCTTCAATATCATGACCGTTCCGACAATCTGGAGTCTCGCGCAAGCCGACGACCTTTACGATCACACCAATTTTCTGCCCGCCTCGAATGCCGAACTCGCCGGCCTCACCAATCGCGGCGTTCGCGGCGAGTTGCGCGAGAATGGGCCTTCGCCGGTGTATGCACGACGCTTTCTGCGCATCCCTTATTTCACCGCCGCCGATTCGCAGACCATCTACGATAGCCTGAAGGCAGGCGGTTTTCTCGACGCGCAGGACTATCTCATCGCCGACCCCGCGACGAGCGGCTGGGTTAGCGCGCTTCCGGCCGGCTTCTTGCCCTATCAGTCCGACATCGAAGACCAGCTCGAGTGCTGTTACTCGGGGCACCAGTTCTACAGCGACTTCGATAACAAGGCACTCCAGTTCTTCGGCGCGCTGCGTCCGCCCGTCGCCGGTCGCGGCGCCATCCGCGCCATCATGCGGCAACCCGACGGCTCGATGCTGCTCACCGTCGCCGCGGACGCCGGGCAGGATTACCGTGTGCAAGCCTCACCCGATCTCGCAACGTGGACAACAGTCTTCACCAGCACCGACTCCGGCGGCACGTTCGATTTCACCGATACCACCACGAGCAACAACCCCCGGCGTTTCTACAGGACCGTCTCGTCCTAAGCCGCGTTCGGCGTTCGCGCGCAGCGAAAGCGCGCGGGTTGGGCGTTCGAACTCGCGAAGATGTTCCGGATTCGATTTGTCTTTGCGCACCGGCGTTCCTAACATCCGCGCGTGCAGCGCATTCTCTTCGCGATCATTATTTTTCTCGGTGCGCTGCTGCTGGCGCGCGAGCCGCATGTGGAGCGCGTCGACAGTTTCTTCGTCAGTTGGCTGCTGAAAAATACCAAGCCGCACGGCCAGCACGTGCCGCTCACCGTGGTCGAGATCGGGCGCGATCCGTTGCTCGAAAAAACGCCGGAGAACGCGTCGTCTAATCAAAACCCGATTGTGCACGGCACCGCCACGGGCGTGACGCCGCTGGAATTCGCGCTCTTCCTGCAATCAATCGTCGATTACAAACCGACCGTCGTCGCCTTCGAGCCGCTCATTCGCTGGCGCGAAAGCGAGCGCGACCAGGAACAGGTGTTTCTCGATCAGGCGATGCGCGTGCCGAAATTACTGCTCGCAACGCAACTCACCGCCACGCCCGATCCCGACGCGGTGCCGACCGAGATCGTTGGGTTCTCGCAGGTGAAAGGTCGCCGCGGCGATCTGCCCACCTACACCGGCATCGCGCGTCAGCCCGACGAAGACCTGCGCCTCGTCTCGACGCCGGGCTACATCAATCTCCCCGCAGAGGCGACCGACGCCACGCACGTCCCCTTGCTCTTCCAATATCGCAGCGAAGTGATTCCCGCGTTCGCGTTGCAGACTTTTTTGACGTGGGCGCGCATTCCGTTGGGCGCGGTAAAGATCGAAATCGGTTCGCACATCGAGCTGCCTGACGGCAAAAAAATTCCGATCCGCTGGGACGGCTCGCTGCTCATCAATCCCAACGCCGATCGCCTCGGCCGCCGTTTTGGCATGAACGAACTCATGCTGCTCGCGCAACAACATCCGCCGGGAAAAAATTCGCCGCTCGATTCTTTGCACGACGAACTCGTGCTCGCACGCACGCCGCTCAATCCGCTGTCGCCGCCGGATGTTTTCGCCGCGACGATCGCCACGCTGCAATCGAATCACTACGTGCATCGCGTGAGCGTGCTGTTTGACGTCGCGATCCTGTTGCTCATCGCCGTTCTCGCCGGCTTCGCCGTTCGCCTCGCGCGCATCGACGTGCTCCTCGGCGCCATCGGATTGATCGCGGCCTACATCATCATGTCATTCGTCACGATCTCGCGCCGCGAAACCTATCTGCCCGGCGTGGTGCCAGTGACGATGATTCTGGTCGCAACCGTGATCGCGTTGCTCTGGCCCCGCGAAGCCTCGGTCATTCCAAGCGCAGCCGAGGAATCCCGCAGCGAAACCTGAACGCTGCTTCGCGGTTTCTTTTTGGACAGGATGAACAGGATTTTGCAGGATTGAATTCCGGAGAAGACCAAGCCGCGACCCTCTTCATCCTGCACAATCCTGTCTGTCGTCGCTCGGAATGACAGACTGCGGGATCCCTCGGCTGCGCTCGGGATGACGGGCGTCGCACGAGCGCGTCGTCTAACGTTTAGACAATCGGCAACGACGGAAACTTCCGGCCGAGCACGAGCTGGCTCGGCGCGCGCAACCAATTATCCAGCACGCTCGCGTAGACGCTGCGGAAGTCGGTGTTGAACTTCAAGTCGCCGTTATCGAGATCGGTCAGGCTCGGGTGTTTGCCAAAAACGCCTGGCTTCACGCCGCCACCGACGAGAAACATCGGCGCGGCGGTGCCGTGATCGGTGCCGTTGTTCCCGTTCTCCACCACGCGCCGGCCGAATTCGCTGAACGTCATCAGCAGCACGCGCTGAAAATTTCCCTGCTGCTTCAAATCGGCGACAAACGCGGTGAGCGCGTCGTCTATCGTTCCCATCAGACGCTCATGCGCATTGATCTGGCCCGCGTGCGTGTCGAAGCCGCCCTGACTCGCGTAGTAAACGCGCGTCGGCAGACCGCCGGCGATCATGCGCGCGATCAAATTCAAACTCGAGCCGAGCGCCGTCGTCGGGTACGGCACGTTCGATTTATATTTGCGCGCAATCGCGAGAATTTTGTCCGAGCTGATCTGCGCGTCGAGCGCGGTGCGGCGCAGAAAATCTTCCGTGCTTCCGTTGCTCTCGGCCTTGCCGGGCAGCGCGGAAATGCTGTCGCCTTCCGTCGACGACGTCGGCGCATCGCTGCTGCCAATGAGTTGGCGATAAAATCCTTCTTCTTCGCTGAGCGGTTTGCCGTCGGAACCCGACGAAGCTTTCCAGCGAAATTGTTCCGGGCGCGAGAGCGTGACGCCCGTCGGCACTTTCGCGGAAAACGCCTGCGGCGTTTGCTCGCCGATCGCGACGCCGACGGTCGGGTCCGCGCCCGCGCAGCAATTATCGAAGTAACGCCCGAGCCAGCCGTCGCTTTCGGTCCGATTCGCGTCGGACGCGGTCTGCCAGATTTCGGTCGAACGAAAATGCGAGCGATTCGGATTCGGATAACCGACGCCCTGCACCAGTGCGAGTTCACCGGCGTCGTGCAACGCTTTCAAACCGGTGAGCTTGCCGTTGAGGCCGATGTAGGAATCGAGCTTCAGGATTTTGTCGTCAGCCAGCCCGATCTTCGGCCGCACGCGATGATAGGCGTCGTCCGCGAACGGCACGACGGTGTTGAGCCCGTCGTTGCCGCCGGCGAACTGGAGCACGACGAGAATGGTGCCGTCCTTGCCGGTGACCGTTTGCGTAAGCGAGTCGGCGGCAAGCGCGTTCAGCGTGAAAAAAGTTTTCTCGAGAAAAACCGGCAGCGTCCAGGCGGCGGCGGCGCCGAGCGCGGACGTGCGCAAAAACTGGCGGCGAGTGTGCAGTGTTCCGTTCATAAAAAAATCAGGTGAGCTGGTAAACCGGCGTGCTCATCATCAGATGCAGCAGGCCGCGGATGGTGTCGTCGCTGCCGTCATCCTTGCGCGCGTCGAGAAATTTCGAAAACGCCAACGTGTCTTTCGCCGACGGCGCCATTTGCAGAACGTGCTGGCTCAGATGCGCGATCAATTTTTCCTTCGACGCCCGGATGTCAGCCGACACGATCTTGCTTACGTCAATCGGGTCGCGCTTCACTTCGGCCAGCGCGGCCGCGCGTCTCACCGGCAGCATGCCGTCGCCGTTGATGAGGTAGTTCGCGAAATTATTGCGGAACAAAAGCGTCGACGTGCTGATCCAGCTTTTGCCGCCGTCCCAGCCTTTCACATTGGGCGGCTGAAAAAGCATCTGGCCCATTTGCCGCATCGCGTTTTGCGCGACGAGCGGCGCGGGCAAATCCGCGCGCAGCACTTTGCACGTCTGCACCACGAACTGCGTCGGACTTTTGATCTGCGCGCGCTGCACCCGCGGATCGTAAAATTCCGCCGCCGTGAAAATTTCGCGCAGGACGGGCTTCAGCTCGAGATTGTGCGCGCGCAATCGCTCCGCCACCGCGGCGACCAGCGCCGGCGCCGGTTCGTCTTCGATGAAAAAGCGGCAGAGCTTTTTTCCGAGAAACTGCCCGCAGGCCGGCTGTTGCGCGAGAATATCGATAATGTCGTCGCCACCGAAATTCCCCACGCGCCCGAGAAATTTCTTCGTGCCGCCATCGTGCTGTCTGAAAACGAAACGCGATTGCTGCGTGGTGAGGTCGAGCCGGTAACCGGTGAAGGCACGCGCGCCCTCCTTCACGTCCTGCTCAGTGTAATTGCCGATGCCGATGGTGAACAATTCCATCAGCTCGCGCGCCCAATTTTCGTTGGGATGCTCGGGCCGGCTCTGCTGCAAATCGAGATAACGCATCATCGCCGGATCGCGCAACATCGCCTTCGTCAGTTGCGCAAACGCGCCGAGCGCATGCGTGCGCAGCGTTTCGTTTTGCAGCCACATCCAGTAGCCGTCCTTCACTTTCTCGAAGCTGGTCGCGAAATGCCCGTGCCAGAACAGCGTCATCTTTTCGAGGAGCGGCGCGGAAGTCGTGGCCATGCGCTGCAACCACCACGCGCGCAGGTCGAGCATCTCGTCGCGCTCTTCCTTGCGCATCTGCTTCGCTTTGCTGCGATCGCCATCCTGCTTCGCGGCACGCGCTTCCATGCGCAGCGCTTTCAGGTCGCGCGGCTTCGCCAACTCCGGCGCCGCCACGTTGTCGCGCGGAGCATCGAGCAACGCGTCGACCGCGCGATACAAGCCGAGCCCGCGCAGTTTCTCGATCTCGTCGGCGGTACCGCCAAAAGCCGCGCGACTCAGCAGGTGCGCGGCGGCAGCGCTATCCCAGCGCGCAGTTGGCATTGGCGTGAGCATCATCAGTTGAACCAATATCGCGCCACAAAGTTGCTCGCGCGCGAATTGTCCCTACTTCTTTGACCGTCCACACGCCGTCGCGGTTACCGATGAAATTCATCAATCTCACCCGCCACACCGAGATCGGCGCGAATTCCTACTGCCTCGAAGCCGCGGGCAAGTGCGTGATTCTCGACAGCGGCATGCATCCGAAGGAACGCGGCGAGAACGCGCTGCCTGATTTCCGTGCGCTCGACGACCGCAGCGTCGACGCCATTCTCGTTTCGCACGCGCACCAGGATCACTTCGGCACGCTGCCCATTTTGATGCGCCGCGTGCCGAAAGTGCCCGTGTTCATGACGGAAGCGACGGGCGAGATGGGCGACGTGCTGCTGCACAATTCCGTGAACGTGATGACGCGGCAGCGCGAGGAACTCGGCCTCGCCAGCTACCCGCTCTTCACTCATCGCGAAGCCGATCGCGCCGCCGATCGCTGGCAATTCTGCCGCTTCCGCCAGCAATACGACACGGCCGGAGAGCGCGTCGGCTATGATGCGCCGCTCACCTTCGAACTCGTCGACGCCGGTCACGTGCTCGGTTCCGCTGGCATCCTTTTACGCGCGGAAGGCCGCACCATTTTTTACACCGGCGACGTGAACTTCGATGAGCAAACGCTCATGCAACCGGCGTCGTTTCCCGAGAACGGCGTCGACGTGCTCATCATGGAATGCACGCGCGGCGACGCGCCGGCGTCGCCGGACTGGTCGCGCGCAAGCGAGGAAAAACGTTTTGCCAGCGCTATCGCGGAAACATTTCGCCGCGGCGGTTGCGTGCTCGCGCCCGTTTTCGCGCTCGGTAAAACGCAGGAAGCGCTCGCCATGCTCTGGAAATTTCGTCGCGAAAAATGGCTCGACGATTTTCCGATCTACATCGGCGGCCTCAGCTCGAAGATGACGGAGATTTACGATCGACGCTCAACCGAATCGCGCCGGCAATGGCCGCGCCTGCAATTGCTCAAGGAAGTCGCGCCGTTCGTGCTCAATGGCCAGACCATCGGCGAAGCGCCCGCACGACCGGGCCGCGTTTACGCGCTCTCGAGCGGCATGATGACGGCGAAAACGCTCTCGAACACTTTCGCGCGCCGCGTGGTGGAAAATCCGGCGCACTCGATTCTCTTCGTCGGTTACGCCGACCCGGCGTCGCCCGGCGGAATTTTGCGCGCGACGAAAACAGGCGACGCGATCTCGCTCGATCCGGAATTGCCGCCGCAAATGCTGCGCTGTCACGTCGAAGCCTTTCAATTCAGCGCGCACGCTTCGCGCGAATCGCTCGTCGCCTACGCACAAAAATTGGCGCCGCAAAAAATCGTGCTCGTGCACGGCGATCCGCCGGCGGTCGCATGGATGCGCGGGCAACTCGCCGCGCAATTGCCCAGGGCCGAAATCATCGTGCCCGCGCCGGGCGAAGAAATCGACCTGTAGCGGCGGCCGATGACCGCCGTAACCTTCAAGGCTCGGCGGTCATAGACCGCCGCTACAAAATGAAAGTTGCCTCCTGGAACATCAACTCGCTCCGCCGCCGCCTCGAACGTTCGCTGGCATGGCTGGCCGACAAACAGCCCGATGTCGTTTGCCTGCAGGAAACCAAATGCAGCGACGATCAATTTCCCGAAATGGCGCTCCGCACCGCCGGTTATCACGCCGTTTTTCACGGCCAGAAATCGTACAACGGCGTCGCCCTTCTCGCGCGCGAAGATTTTTCCGAACCCGAGATCGCGCTGTCTGACGACGCGATCGATCCGCAGGCGCGCGTGATCGCCGCCACCGTGCGCGGCGTGCGCGTGCTTTCGATTTACGCGCCGAACGGTCAGGCCGTTGGCTCGGAAGCATTCGCCTACAAATTGCAATGGTTCGACAGACTAGGCGTTCATCTTGCGCGCACGCGCGCACGTTTCGAGAACGTGCTCGTCTGCGGCGATTTCAACGTCGCACCGGAAGATCGCGACACGCACGACGCCGATTTGTGGCGCGGCGCGATTATGTGCTCGGAGGCAGAGCGCGCTGGCTATGCTTCGCTGCTGCAACTCGGTTTTCGCGACACGCTGCGTTTGCATCACGCCGAAGGCGGCATCTTTAGCTGGTGGGATTATCGCATGCTGGCGTTTCCAAAAAATCGCGGGCTGCGCATCGACGAAATTCTGGCCAGCGAAAAAATGGCGGCGCGCTGCCTCGACGCCGGCGTCGACCGCGAGATGCGCAAAGGCGCGGAGCCATCCGATCACGCCCCGGTCTGGGCGGAGTTTTCGGAATAAACGCTGGATCGTCATCTTCGGCTCACGCTCGGCATGACCGATTTTCCATTGTCGCTGCGAGCGTCATTCGGGAGATAATGATTCGTGCGCGTCCAACATCCGCCGCCGCGTCCGCTCCTCATCTGGGATGGCGATTGCCATTTCTGCGGCATGTGGATCGCGCGCTGGCGCGACGAAACGGGCGACGCGCTCGATTACGCAAAGTCGCAGGAAGTGGCGAAGAATTTTCCCGAGATCGCGTCGTCTGTTTTCGAAAACTCCGTCGTGCTAATCACGCCCGAGGGCGCGGCTTATCGCGGAGCGGACGCTGTTTTTCACGCGCGGGAATTCGCGGGCCAACATTGGCCGCGCGCGTTCTACCAAAAGTTGCGCGCGTTCGCTGCGCTCACGGAATTTGCTTACGCGACCGTGGCGAAACATCGGCAAATCGCGTCGGCGATCACTCGCATGTTTTGGGGCGACGATGTGCGCCGGCCGACCTACTTCGCCGCGCGCCGCATTTTTTTGCGCGCGCTCGGCCTCATTTACCTGATCGCGTTCGTCTCGCTCTGGACGCAAATCGACGGGCTCGTGGGCGCGCGCGGCATTTTGCCGGCGCGCGATTTTTTGGACGCGGTGCGCGAGCAATACGGAGCCAGCGCGTTCTGGCTTTTGCCGAGCGCGTGCTGGTTCAACGCATCCGACGCAATGCTGCACGCGCTCTGCGCCGTCGGTGTGATCGCGTCGGCTATTTTAGTGATCGGGCTGGTGCCGATTCCCGCGCTGCTGATTTGTTTCGCGAGTTATCTCTCGCTCGCCATCGCGGGCCAGAGCTTCCTCAGTTTCCAATGGGACATCCTGCTGCTCGAGACCGGATTCCTCGCGATTTTTTTGGCGCCGTGGCGGTGGCGTTTGTCGAAAAGTGATCCGCCGCCATCAACCATCGCGCTTTTCCTGCTCAAATTTCTGCTCTTCAAACTCATGTTCATGTCGGGCGTGGTGAAGCTGACCAGCGGCGACGATTGCTGGTGGAAATTGACGGCGCTTGACTGGCATTATTGGACGCAGCCGCTG
>JALYTV010000054.1 GCA_030854105.1 Verrucomicrobiota bacterium
CCGTAGGCGTTAGCCGACACGATCAGCAATTGCGCGGCAACAACGATGAGGAAAAAGCGAAACAAAGCGTAATCGCTATCGGACAAGCGCGTGAATTGCGCAACCAGCGTCGTCATTTTTGGACGCCGAGATCGGGCCGGTACGCGCTCGCCCTTGAAGAAAACAGTGGCGATGGCGTCGATCGCCTTCACTTCCAGCGATGGATTTCCCTCCACGATGAGCAGTGACGCTTCTTTGCCTTTGGCTATCGTGCCGATGCTCTCGTCGTCATCTTGCCGCCAGGCGACTGTGACGAGCAGAGGCTCATTCGCAGCATCGATAGTAAAATTGTAAAAGGCGGGACTGACCCTATTCTTTCCCCAAGTACGCTCCGCCCTCTACATGGCCGCTTCGGTCGCCTCCCGCCACAACCCTGTCCTCAAACCACTCTACCTCCGTCTCCTCGCCGCTGCCAAAGCTAAAACATTCGCTCTCACCGCCCTCATGCGCAAACTCATCATCCTCGCCAACTCCCTTCTCAAAAATCCCAACTTCTCCCTTGCCTCCTAAGACAGTTGCTGACCCCTAATCGCCTTCTATTTTTGATCGAAGAGATCGGGCCGGCTCACGCGTTCGCCCTTGAAGAAAACAGTGGCGATGGCCTCGATCGCCTTCACTTCCAGCAATGGATTCCCGTCCACGATGAGCAGCGACGCTTCTTTGCCTTTCGCGATCGTGCCGATGCGATCGTCCGCTCGCAGCGCCTTGGCGGCATTGCCGGTGGCAGCTTGCAACGCGACGTCGACGGGAATGCCGGCCCCCACCCAGAGTTCGATCTCGCGCTGCACCGTCGGCCCGTGAAAAACGAGAAAGTTTCCGGCGTCGGATCCGGTGATGAGCATGACGCCCGCGTGCCACGCCTTTTGCAAATTGCGGCCGCCCATTTCGAGTGACATCGGGTAACGCTCAATACCGGCGCGCATGTCCTTGTATTGTTCGCTGGTTAACGCGTGCTCGGTTCCCGTCAGCAAATCCTTGTCCGTCACTTGTTGCACCAGTGAACGTCGCAGCAACGCGCCGTCGCCGTTGCCAAAACTGGTGACGCCTTCCACCACGCTGAGCGTTGGATCGTAGGCCACGTGGCGCGTTTTCATTTCCGCGAACGCGCTGTCTGTGATCTCGTCGACAAATGATCCGTGCTCGATCGTATCCGCGCCGGCGCTGAGCGCGTCGGTCACGTCGATCGCTTTCCCGGTGTGCACGGCGAGTGGCAATTTTTCGGCGTGTGCTTCGTCGCCCACCGCACGTAGCAGCGCCACGTCCATGCGATTGAACGGGTAATCTGGCGCGCCGGATTCGAGCACGCCTTTGATTGCGTCTGCTCCCTGCGCGGCGACGCCATCCACTTGCCGGCGCGCTTCCGCGGCCGAATGCGGAATGCGCACGAACTCCGCCAGGAACGACGCGCGCATTGTTGCCGGCATGAACTTCGCGTATTCGGTGCCGTGACCGCCTTCCGCGGTGAAGAGCGGCCCGCAGTAAAACAATTCCGCGCCAAGTTTTTCGCCGGTCGAAAATTCCTTCCGCAATCGCACCATCTCATCCAGTCGATCGCCCGTGCTGCGCACCGCCGTGATGCCGCAATACAAATAGGAAGCCAGCTCGCGCTCGGCGTCTTTCGGGTTGCCCATCTTCGACGTGTCTTCGTAGAAACCGCCGCTGGCGCCGAGATGGACATGCATGTCGATAAGCCCGGGCAGCGCCGTTTTCCCGGCCGCGTCGAGCGGCTTCGCATGCACGCTCTCCGGCGTCGGCGCATTGCCGTCGTACACTTCCGCGATCCTGCCCTCCTTGATCAGAATCGCGCCCGACTCGATCACCTTGCCGTCACCGACAAAAATGCGCACGTTTTGAATAAGCCAGGTGCGCCCGCGATCCGCTTGGCGCGCGAGGATTCTTGCTTTCTGCAATTCCTGGCCGCTCCATGCCTGATATACGCCGAGGAGGATAAATGGCAGCAATACCGCGGCCACCCACATCTTCGCCGAGGCTCGGATCTTCTCTTCTTTTTCCCAGCGGAATAATTTCGTCGCGACGGTGAGCCCGACGAGCGCGGCCACAGCCAGCGCGCTCACCGATTTCCAATTTTGCAGGAACGATTCGCCGCCTTGCAGGATGCGCGAGAGACCCGTCACTACGTAGGTAGCCGGCACGAACTGCGTCGCGATTTGCACCCAGTGCGGCAGCATTTCCATCGGGAAAGTGGCGCCGCTCAAGAACAGCATCGGCATGTAAATGAGCTGCGTGAGGATGTTTGCTTCCTGTGTGGAATTCACCACTGCGGCGATGATCAATCCGATGGCGCGGAACGCGACCGCCGCGACGCAGACGAAAAGAAAGAGCGAGAGCAAATTGTGCGGCACGGCCATGCCGTAGATGCGATTGGCCAGCGTCAGCATGAGGATCACGCTCGGCAGATAAACGATCACGCCCGTGACCATCGACGCCGCCAGCAATGGCACCGGTGTGATCGGCGTCACTTTGTAGCGCCGCAAAATATTTTCTTCGCGCTCCTGCACCGCGCGCATGCCAGCGCCGAAAAGTCCGTTCCCGAGAATACCGATGGTCGTGACCATGGTGACGATAATGACGATGATACTGCCCTGGCCCGCGTGCATCATCTGGCCGAAGACGAAAAAGAAAATGAGCGGAAAGAGATAATTGAAAAACAGCACACCGCGATTCCGCAGCGCGAGTTTCAAGTCGATCTTCAGCAGAGCGAGGAACGCTTTCATTTCAATCGCGCAGCTTCTTGCCCGTCACTTCGATGAAGAAATCTTCCAACGTCGGCCGATGCAGTTGCACGTCCTCGAGTTCGTAATTCTGCGCATCGAGCCATTTCACTAGTTCCACCAGCGTGCGCGCCGGGTGTGACGAACCGACTTTCAGGGTGAGCGCGTCGTCTGTGATCGAAGTGCTGATCGCGTCGGCAAACGACGGGAGCACGCGCTCGCGCAAGGGACGCGTGAACCGGACTTCGATGCCCGACTGCTCCGCGCTCTTCGCCTGCAAGTTCTGCGGCGAATCGAGCGCGATAATTTTCCCCGCGTCGATGATCGCCACCCGATCGCAGAGTCGTTCCGCTTCCTCGATGTAATGCGTCGTCATCAGAATCGTTCGATTCTCCGCGCGCAATTCCTCGATCAAATCGCGAATTTCCAGCCGCACTTGCGGATCGAGTCCGGTGGTCGGCTCATCGAGGAAAAGAAGCTGCGGCTCATTGATGAGTGCGAGGGCGATGGCGAGCCGCTGTTTTTGCCCGCCGGAAAGCGTCGAGTAAGCGGCGTCGCGTTTCTCCCAAAGCTGCAAGCGTTTCAGCAGCGCGTCGCCGCTCGTCGTCTTCGAGTAAAAGGCGGCGAAAAGCGCGAGGGCTTCGTTCACGCGCATCTTGTCGGGCAAATTCGTCGCCTGCAGGCAAACGCCGATGCGATCTTTCAATTGCAGCGTTTGTTTTCCCGGGTCGAGACCGAGCACGCGCACGTCACCGCTGCTGCGCGGGCGCAGGCCTTCGAGCATTTCCACGGTCGTCGTCTTGCCCGCGCCGTTCGGGCCGAGAAGACCGAAAACTTCGCCGGCGCGCACTTCGAAATCGAGTCCGCGCACCGCTTCCACTTCGCCGTACGATTTTCGAAATCCGATGACGGAGATGATCGGGTCGGCTGACGACGAAGACATGAGTTTAGAGAAGCTATTCGCGCGCTCGCAATCTCTCAAAATCTGCGAGCGTGTCGATATCGATGGCGCCGTCGGGAAAAGCAACCGCGTCGTTCGCGCGTGCGTGAATCAAACTTTTCGCGCCGCTCTCTGGCAAAAGATTTTCCAGCGCGTCGAAACACGAAGCGTCGAAGAGCGCGGGGATGCCGAGCGTGTGCGCGTAGCGCGAGGCGACGATCGGTTTCCGCCCCAGATCGTGCTGTCTAATGAGCGCGCTGATTATCGATGGCGTGACCAGTGGCTGGTCGCACGCCAGCAGGACGAGCGCGTCCGGCTTTTCGGAGCGAAGAGCACGCACGCCGTACGCGATGGTGCTGCCGATGCCTCTGCTCCAATCGGCATGCGCGATCACGCGCGCGGCAGTGCCGGTGAGCGCGTCGACTAATTCTGCATGCGCTGCGCCCGCGAGCACGAGAACCCGATCGCAGCCGCCTTCGCACGCGCAACGCGCGGCATGCGCGACCAATGTTTCGCCGCGGAATTCCAGCAATTGCTTCGGCGCGCCGAAACGCGTGGAGCCGCCGGCCGCGAGAATTATCGCGGCGACGCGGTGCATGCGGCGATTTCGTGGATGGGCACTTTGCGATTGCGCAACGACGCGCCGCTGCCGCCGGCGAACACGGTCTGAATTTCGGTGATGATGCTGAGCGCGATTTCTTCCGGCGTGTCGGCGTGCAAATCCAAACCGGCAGGCGCGAAGAATTGCGACGTGATCGCGACGCCTTCTTCGAGCAACGCGTGCACGAGTTGATCGCGCCGCTGGCGCGGGCCGAGTAAACCGACGTAACGCAACCCACGCGGAAGCAGTTGGCGCAGCGCGACGAAGTCGCGCCCGTAATTGTGCGTCTTCACGATCGCTGCCGTCCGCGCGTCGAAGGCGAGGGGCGACTCGCTGCTCGCAACTTTCCAGCCGAGCGTTTTGGCCAGCGTGCGCAGCGGTTCGCTATCCGGCCCATCGCCGAAAATAAGCAGCGCGATCTGCGGCTCGATTTCCTGCACGAACGCGTCCGGCGTTGGCGTTTTGTCGTCAAGCAGCACGCTCTGCCGAGGCTCGGCTTCGAAGTGAGTCGCAATCCCGAAATGTTCTCGCCCGTGAAAACGCGCGGCCATTTCCGCGAAGAAACGCGCGGGCAAGCGCTCGACGAAAATCTCGATCTTGCCATGGCAACCGAAACGTAAGCGCGTATCGAATTCCATCAGCTGCGGCTCGCCGGTTCGTAAAATTTCGCGCGCGCAGACCGCGACTTCGTCTTCGAGACAGCCGCCGCTGAGCGATCCCGCCGTCGCGCCATCCGCGCGAATGAGCATGCGCGCCCCGGGCCGGCGATAACTCGAACCGGTCGCGCGCACGAGCGTGGCCAGCGCGTAGAACGCGTCGTCTCGCGCAGCGATCGCACGCAGGATGTCTGCGATTTCCTTCAAGCTAAATCAGTTTATCCGGAGTGATCGGCAGGTCACGCACGCGTTTGCCGGTGGCGTGAAAAACGGTGTTCGCGACCGCAGCGGTGATGCCAGTGCCTTCCCGATCATCGGGCGGGATGGGCGAATCCATAAGAGCGGTCTTATTTAGATTCGCACGAGTAATGTATTTGGTTTCCCCCACCGCGAGATTTTTTATGATCGCGTCGGCTATGATCCGTGCGTCGAAATCGTCCGCTACGGATACGCCAGCCGATAAAAACGCCTGGTGTAATTCGGCGCGTCGGCATCGGTAAAAGTAAAGGCGCCATCATTGCCCGCGACGGGAGAGGCGATGGTGACAAAACTGTTGGCGCTTAAGTCGAGCGAAGCCTGCACATGGTTGACCTGACCGGGCACGCCCGTGCATTGCAGTGTCGCACCGCCAGTGGGCGAATAAGTGATTGAAGTAATCTCCAGGGCCGGCGTCGGCGCCGGACCGGAGGGCAGCGGCCAGACGTAGGCGCCGCGACTGCGCGTCCAGACCGACAAAGTCGTCGAGCCGCGATCGATTTGCATGTCCCAGATCATGGCGTGGGGCATGCCCGCTTCGAAGCGATACCAGGTCGGCGTGCTCTGCGTGATATCGTTGGTGAAATACAAACCCCAGTCTGTGCCGGCGAAGACTTGCTGCGGATAATTTGGATTTACGATGACGGAGTCGACCGGAATATCGGGAAGATTACCGGTCTTGTTGGTCCAGGTGAAAGAGCTGCACGTGGCCGCGCAGGCAACTCGAAAGAGATGCCCGGCATTGGATGGCGTATTGGCGTTAAAGCCGCCGACGGCAGCGTAGCCCACGGGGACATTGCTGGCCGACACGCTCGGATCCAAAGCGATGCCGAGGACGGGACGGTTCGGCAGGACGGCGTTGCTGCCGGTGACGTTGACCCAATTCGCTTGGCTCATGGAACCGGAGCCGAGGTTGAAGCCGATCCAGCAATTGCCGTCATTCGTTCCCGTTATCGCCACGCTCTTATACTTCGGCGAATACTTTACCTGCGTGATGTAGGAACGATCGCCCAGCGATTGCTTGGTCATGTTCTGCGTGCTGGGGTTGTTGGTGATATACCAGGAGACGGTGGAGGTGGCGGCGCCGGTCACGGTTTCCCACACGCGCGTGGTGCCCGCAAGCAAGTTGCCGCAGCCAGTGCTCGTGCCCGCCGCGGCGCAGTCATCGCCGCCCGCAATCCCGCCGTGAAATAGATCGAAAGGAAGGATGAATGATTGCGTATCGCTGGTCCATAGGCCCGTTTTGGTTGCCCAGCTCGCTCCGGCTGAGGTGCAAGAGGAGATGCAACGCTTTACCGCGCCGCTGTTGTTACCCTGCCAGAAACGCAGACTGCTCCCGGTGCCGACAGGATCAATGCGAGAATAGAAACCGTCGCCGCCTACGCCCGATTGCCACTGTACCGGCCCTGCGGGCGTGCCGGTGAAGGTGACTGAGCTAGCGCCGTTATCCTGGGCGCCGCCGCTCGCCTGCGGGTTCGACGCCGTCGCGAAATTGCCGCTGATGTCCCCGGAGTAAAACTCGATGGTGTTCAAGCCGCCGTTCATGCTGAAGAACGCCGGGTCGTTCCCGCCGGAAGTGGTATTTGCGTTGGTGGTCGCATAAGCGCCACCGTCGCTGCCGGCAAGCAACAGACTGGAAGAGCCGGGCACGAAAGCCAGCGCGTGCTGGTCGACGTGGACGACGTAATTACCCGAATATCCGCAGGTCAGATTGTTCCACGCTGTCGTGGGATTCGAGCCATCCCAGAACCAGATATCGTAAGTGTCGAAGAAGGCGCGATCAGGATTGTTCGGATCGACCGTCACGCCTTGGTCATACCAATTTTGATTGTAGTCTCCGGACGATCCATCGCAGTCCGTCAGCGAGTTACCGGTAGAACCGGGTATTTGCGTCCAGGTAGCCCCGCCATCTGTGGTGCGATAAGCGCCGAGCTGGCAGCCGGGTTTATTGCCGCAACGGCCGTTTGAGTTTGGAGCGATCGACTGCAGTTGCGCGTAAATGTAGTTCGAGTTACTCGGCGCGACGGCAATGTCGATACGACCTACCTGGTTTCCACTGCCGACGGCGTAGGCGATCCCCGCCGTCGCATTCAGCCCGCTCCATCCATTGGCGTTCGTCGTTATCGGAGTAAAGTCCCCGGGACAGCCGCTCGCCGGGATCGTCCCGCGATAGATGCCGTTGGCTCCATTTTGGTTGAGGTTGTATTGCACGTTCGTGGCGAACCCACGCACGCCCACGGCGGCGAGGATGCGTGTGCTAGTGCCGGTGTCGGTCAATTCGAGGCCGGTGATATCCTGCCGCATCGATGAGTAGCTGTTCGTCGTGCACGGCCCGGTCCAATTATTGCCACCGTCGTATGAAAAGTAGAGACCGGTCTTGGCGCCCGCGACGACGTTGTTACTATTACGCGGATCGACGCGCACCTTCCCGACGGCCTGATATTGCGGGTATTGCCCGACCGGCGCCGGCAGGCTTGGACCAAAGACATTAGCGCCGAGCAGAACCCAACTGGCTCCAGCATCCGTCGATTTGAGAATACCCTGACTGCCAAAGGAGAAGGACCCGAAATTCAAGTCGCCCGTGCCGGCGTAAATCGTGTTGTGATCATTGGGATCAATCGTGATCGTATCGATCGCGATGGTCGAGATGAGCGGGTCGTCTGTGACCGCACTCCAGGTGGTCGAACTACTACAGCAATTCGTCGTTTTCCAAACGCCGCCGCCGTCCGAGCCGAGGTAGGCGACGATGCTTCCATTGGTCGTGGTCGTCGGGTCGACCGCGATGGCATTCACGCGCCCCTCGACTAAGCCGAAGCTGTAACAGCCCGAGCAGCCCACGGTATTGAGAGGCGCCGGCCCGAGCGAGACGAAGGTATTGGGAGCGATGGAGAGCGGCGAATTCGCGCGGGTCGCTTGAATTTGGCCAGCAGGGATGCGCGACTTGATCCGTGCGTCCTGGTCGGCTGCGGCGCGTATCCACGCGGGATCAAAATTCCCGGTCGGATAGGTGACGCGATTGTTCCATTCCGTTTCGAGGCGATCGAGGTCTTCGAATCGCTCGCCCGCGACGGGCATATCCCGGGCGCGCGGCGGGCCCTTTTCCTGCAGGGGTGAGAACGTCGCGACTGCCGCGAGGGACAATCCGCCAAACCACAAAGCGACGGCGGCAAGGGCGCGTGCGGAATTGAGAGGAACGATATTTCGCACGGGACGAAGAACGATGCGATTACGCTAGCGGATTTTCAATTCCTTGGAAACGGTAAGTTTCGGGCCGCCGATGATTCAACTGCCCAAGCACCTCATAAGCCAAACCGTCTAATAGCCACGCCGTCTCATAAATGCAGCTTCGTTCGAGGATGGATTCATCGGCGCGAGGGCGCGCCGGCTCCTCCTACATTCGCGCTTGGAGCCGGCCCGCTCCCCCGGAGCCGGTGTATTTATGAGATGGGTTGCAAATATTCTTGGTTCCCGCGGGCTTTTACATTGACCAAATAGTGGCGAAACCCGACCATCTCCGCTCACCGCCACCCACATCGGTGGCGGCAAAAAACTCCTATGAAATTGTCGTCACTCTTCGGCACCGTCGGCGTTCTCTTCGTCAGCGCTCAGTTGGCGAGAGCAATTGCCCCTACCGTTTCCAGCGCCAGCGTCGCGAATGGCGTCCTCACCATTAACGGCGCCAATATGGTGGCACAAAGCAGGACGACTTCCCTGGTTGTTTCGCTGAACGGCACACCGCTCACAATCAGTACTTCGTCGTCGCTCGTCGTCACGGCTACGCTGCCTTCTTCGTTTCGTCCCGGCTCGTATCACCTCATCGTGGGAACGGGTGTGGCGTCGGACCCGCTGCACAACGGATTTTTGGATGTCACTCTCGGGGCGGTGGGCCCGCAAGGCCCCGCTGGAGCAACGGGAGTCACTGGACCGGCCGGTCTGCCGGGTGCGCCGGGGCAAGCGGGACCACAAGGAATTCCGGGCCAAAATGGTCCGCAGGGTTCGCAAGGCGTGCCTGGTTTCAGCGTCGTAGGTCTGCCCGGACCGGCGGGACCGATAGGGCCGCAGGGAGGACAAGGAGTGCAAGGTGACCCTGGCGAAAAAGGGGATAAAGGCGACGCCGGCCCTCCCGGCCCTCCTGGGACGGAGCCGGATTTACCAGGCGAGAATGTGGCGGATGGCGGCTCAGGCGCGCTGAATGCGTTGAGCGGCGGAACACTTAACACCGCGATGGGTGCGCGGGCATTGCTTTATCTTACTACCGGCACGGCCAACACCGCGTTCGGTAATGACACGCTGATTTACAACAACGGTAGCCAGAACTCGGCTTTCGGTATGCAGGCGCTACGCAGCAACCTCGGCGCGAACAATACCGCGATCGGCCAAAACGCGCTCGGCGGCGGCGAGGAGGGTAATAGCCACGGTGATAATAATACCGCCGTCGGCGTCGCTGCTCTTTTCCACAACGATGGGGGCAACAACAACACCGCGTTCGGCGTTAACGCCGGCAACGACCACGTCAGCGGCGACAACAATATTTATGTCGGGAATACCGGCGTTGACTCCGAATCGAATATCATTCGTATCGGCCAGCCCGGCACCCAGACGGATACGTTTTTGACCGGCAACATCACCTTGGATCGGACCGGATCGCGCGTCATCGCGGTACAAACGGAACCGGACGATAATACGGACGCGCAACCGCTGACGATCCTTGCCGGTAGCGCCAGCCCATCCGGGATTCCTTTCCAGGCGCGACTCGGCGGCGATTTAATCCTCCAGGCGGGAAACGCTTTCAATGCCAGCATTCCCTATTCCCACGGAGGCAACGTCCAAATTCGATCGGGAGCGAATTGGATCAACGGCGTGACCAACGGCGGCCAGATTATTCTCCAGACGGGCGACGCGAACAATACGTTCATTGAGCGGATGCGCGTCACCGCTGCTGGCAGCGTCGGCATTGGCACCAGCTCGCCCTCCGCGACCTTGGATGTGAATGGCGGCATTCGTTGTATCGGCGCTGTCGATACCTCTTCTGATGATCGCTTCAAAATGAACGTCGCGCCGTTAGCCGACGCGCTCGACAAAGTGCGACGTTTGCACGGCGTGAGCTACGACTGGAAGCGCGCAGAGTTTCCGAACAAGGGATTCAACGATCGCCGGCAGCTGGGATTGATTGCGCAGGAAGTGCGCGAAGTTTTGCCCGAGGTCGTGTCGGAGGACAACGAAGGTTATCTCGCGATCGGCTATACCGCGCTCATCCCGGTGCTCGCCGAAGGCGCGAAGGAACTGGATTCGAAATACGAGGCAACGCTGAAAGAAAAAGGCGCGGAACTCGCGGAGCTGCGGCGGCAACTCGCCGAATAGAGATCCGCGACAGTTGAGCTGCAAAAGCAAATCATGGCGTTGCTCAAGAGCGTGAAAAAACAGGCGGCTCAAATCCAAAAAGTAAACGACAAGGTGGAACTGACGCAGCCTGCTCCGCAGACGGTTGAGGCGAGATAACAGCGCCGCCACTTTCATTTGCTTGCGCCGGTTTGGTCTCGGCGTCCTGGTTTGGAAATGAAGCAGCTGATTCTATGAACGAACTGGAGCAACTCTTCGCGAATAATCGCCGATGGGCGGAGCGGATTCGCCGGCAGGATCCGGAATTTTTCCCCAAACTCGCGCGCCAACAGTCGCCGTCGTATCTGTGGATTGGCTGTTCCGACAGCCGCGTGCCGGCGAACGAGATCGTCGATCTTTTGCCCGGCGAACTATTCGTCCATCGCAACGTCGCGAATCTGGTGGTCGAGGGCGACCTCAACTGCATGTCGGCCATTCAGTTCGCGGTCGATCTGCTCAAGGTGCAGCACATCATTGTCTGCGGCCATTACGGTTGCAGCGGCGTGCAAGCCGCCTGGCAGGGCGCGAAACTGGGTTTGAGCGACGCATGGTTGGAGCACGTGCATCATATTCGAGCGAAACACGAGCAGGAATTGGCCGCTGCCGGAAAGGAGGGGCCCGCCAGATTATGCGAGCTCAACGTCATCGAGCAGGTCGCAACGGTTTGCCGCTCGGCGATCGTCACCGACGCCTGGGCGCGGGCGCAACCGCTCGCCGTTCACGGCTGGATTTATGGGCTGCGCGATGGATTGCTGCGCGACTTGAACGTGACTGCCTCATCGAAGGATGAAGCCAAGGAAGCGTACGATCGCGCGATTAAACGCCCGTCACTTTCTTAAACAAAGGCCTAGTAACCGGAGGAACCGCCGCCGACTGCCGGATCGATGCGCCGCAACGCGGGGCCGGAATTAACGCGCCCCGTCTGCTGAAGCTGGTCTCCGGTGTAAACCTTTTTGCTTGGATTAGCGTTGTCCGCGGTCTGCTGGCCAGAATTTGGAGATTGGCATCCCGCCAAAAACAGGGCGCAACTCCCGATGGTTACCGTGAAAAGCAGGGTCTTCTTCATCAAATAGGATACGGCGGCACCCTGCCTTTTGGATGTGTCTGAATTCCTCACGATCCAGACTCGACATCCGACGACCGATTATATTTGATCCCCCAATGTCCTACGGAAGAGAGAGTCGGGCGCGGCGAACGGTTTCGAAATTTGTTTGGGCAAGCGCGGGGTTTCTCGTTTTTGCCGCCAGCCCGCTGCGGGTCTCAGCTCAACTGGACCTTTCTATTCTTCAGCGGGATGGATATGGATCAGTGTCTCTGCGGCGGCCAAAACCAAACGAACTGATCGCCAAGGCGACGATCAATGGTCGCGCGGCAAATCTGGTGGTGGATACGGGCTGGGGCGGTCCGGGGATTTCCCTGGACAGCCAATACGCGAGCACACTTCACAAAACGGCTGACGCCAAGGTGATCAAGGGCCAAGCGCTGACGGGGCGCACGCTGAGTCTGGGACGCGCCATGGCCGATACGGTGGTGCTAGGCAACGTGCAGCTCAAAGGAGTCGAGACGTTTTTGGGGACCTTTGATACCTTGCGCGAACACGATACCCGGCGCGATGTGGGAGCCGACGGATTTGTCGGCGCCGGCTTTCTTCGCATGAATTCCGCGATCGTCGACCTGCAAAACTTGAAGCTTTATCTGCGCCCTCCTCGGACCGGCCGACGGGCCGAAATTGGTGGCGCGATGAAGGCTGTCGGACTCGCCGTGGCGCCGTTTACCGCGCTGGAGCATGGGGAGTATCTTGTCGATGTCGAGATCAACCGCGTGAGCGGACGGATGATCGTCGATACCGGGGCCTATATCACCAGCATTGACGGGCGCTATCGGGACCTGCTCAAGCTCTCCGGGCACGTCGCCTACGAAACGACTGATGCCGCGGGCGTGCATAGCGAAGCAGACTCAGTGTCCCCGGGAAACTTCAAGATCGGAGGCGTCTCCGTGGAAATCTCTCGCGTGGCCATGAGTAATTTCGGCACAAAAAATAGCTCGCGCATCTTGGGCATCCTCGGGATGGATTTTCTAGGACAACGCTGGAGCATTATCGATTTCGGATCCGAACGGCTATATTTTTCGCCCGCCAAGTAGGCGGTGAATCGCGGATCGACGAGCCTTATTGACTTAGCGCCAACGAGGTCGATTTATTCCCATGCAGCTGCAGGCGCCATTTCGTCGGCTCGCATCTACCGTCGTTATCTGCGTGTTATGCGCTGTCCGGGCGGGAGCGGCACCGCCGGAAGAGTATGATTTTCATGGCGAGATCTTTGCTGTCAACCCCGCCGCGAAGACGATGGTGGTGGGAACAGCGCAGAAGAAGATCACGATCCTCCTCACGGCCGATACTTTCTACTACCTCAATTTGAAGGAAAGCTCGTTAAGGGAGATGAAGCCCGGCGAGGCGGTCATGGGCATCGTTAAAGTAGAGAAGAGAGGGCTGGTCGCCTACGAGGTGCTCGCCAGCGACAAGAAAAAATAGCGCTCAGGTTCTTCTCCGCCGCAGGGCGAGCTGGCTTACTTTTGCCCCCAGCACGAGCGCGGCCAGACCAGTGCAGAGTTTGGCGAATAGTTCGCCGTGGATCGCGTAAAACGTAATGACTGACTCATCGGGGATATTCGCTTCGCCGACCAACGTTCCTTCTTCGAAAATACTGCCGCGGTCGTCGCGCAGGATTTGCGTGACACGGCCGAGATCGTTCACGAAACAGGTCACGCCGGTATTCGCCGCGCGTACCATCGGTCGCCGGAGTTCCACACTGCTGAAGATCGCGTTGGCTAAGTGCTGGCGCGAACCGGCCGAGCGCAGAAACCAGCCGTCGTTCGTTACCGTCACCAGGAGTTGCGCGCCGCGCAGGACAAACTGCCGCGCCAATTCGCCCACCGTGTCCTCGAAGCAAATCAACGGCGCGACGCGCGCGCGGTCGCCCGATAATTGGAAGACGGTGTAATCCGTGCCGAAGTTAAAATCTTCCGGCACCTGGTCGCCGGCGATCGTGGCAAACAGCGGAAAACTGTGCCGCAGCGGAACGTATTCGCCGAAGGGGACGAGGTGAATTTTATGGTAAAGTTGCACCGGCGCGTCGGGCGCGAAGAGCATGGCGGCATTGTAGACATGCTCGCGGTCGACATCGATGGATCCGATCAGGAAATCGACGTTGGCGGAGCGTGCGAGACCACTGACGAAATCGAAGCTGCGCTGATCGGATAACACGGGCGCAGGCAGCGCGCTCTCGGGCCAAATGATCAGGTCCAAATGCGCGCTGGTCTGTTCGGCTATTTCGGTCAGTCGCTGGAATTTAGCGAAAATCTTATCGGTAAAGCTTGGATCGAATTTTTCCTCGCGAGGAATGCCGGCTTGGATGGCCGCAATATGTAGCACGCGTGTCGGCGGCCGATTCTTGCTCGTGTGAATTCCAAATGTGAAAACGCTGATCAACCCCACCAGAGTGAGGGTGAGATCGAAGTGCGGTTTCATCAGCCGGGCGCGCGTTTCCTCCCACAACCGACGCGCGGTGGTGACGAGAATGATGTTGATGAAAACGACAAGGAAGGTGACGCCGGCGACGCCGGTGAATTCCGCGATTTGAATAAGCGGCCACATCGCGTGCAACGAAACGCCGAGCCCATTCCAACCCCAGCCGGAGAAAAGCCAGCCGCGAATCCATTCCATCGCCACCCACGCCGCCGCGAGGACGAAGGCGAAGAGCAAATTGTGCCCGGAACTAAGCCAGGGCGATGCGCTCGGCGGCGGCGCACTGCTCGCCAGCATCCCGCTCCATTTATCCACCACCGCGATCTCGCGTCGCGCGCGCGGTCGCATCAGGCCGCAAAACCAACTCCACACCGCGAAATAGCACGCCATGTAAAGGCCGATGGCGAACCAGCCGCCGCCCGTGACGGTGGTGAGCCAGAAAAATGCGATCCAGACGAAGATCGCGCCGGCGATATATCCGAGCGCCAAATCGCGCAGCCAGCGTCGCTTCGATCCGGCGCCGGAAAACAAAATCGCGAGCGTCAGCGGAACCAGCGCGATCCAGGCGAGCCAGGTTTGATCGAACGGCGGCAGCGCCGCAGCCGCGCACACGCCGGTCGCGATGGCGGCGAGCCAGGGGCAGAAGCGTTTCACGAATTAGCGTCGCCGCCGGCGCTGCTGCTGGTCCTCGCGCGCACGAGCGCGCGCCGGATTAAGCGCGTCGCGCAAATCGCGCGCTTCTGCCGGATTCGTGCGGAAGACAGAGCGCAGCGCATCCTCCATGCTGCGCACCGCCACCTTATTCGAGAGCACGTATCCCTGAGTGATCAGCCCGCCGAGCGTATCGATAAATTCTGCCTCCGAGACGTCGTCTAGGCGATCGACCAGCACTTTCCCCGGCATCGGCGTGCCGGAAAGTCCGAGCGTTTTCAGCACCGAAATTTCGCTGCCGCTTAGTTTAATTTCGCGTCGCACCTTTTCATTCTTTCCGTGTTTGGGCTGCTGTCGAGCGCGTTTCAGTCGCGCGCGCCTGCACGTCTTTTTGAATCCAATCCCACAACGCCGCCAAGCGCGCGCTCACTTCGCGTTTGGCTGTCGCCAATTCTTCGACGGATAATTTCCCCTGCTGCGGCCGGCGTTGCGCGAAAAGGTAATATTTAATCTTCGGTTCCGTGCCCGAGGCGCGCACGGCCACGCGCGTCGCGTCGGCCAGGGTAAAGATCAGCATTTTTTCGCGCGGAATTTCGTCGCCCTCCACGTCGCGCACGGTTTCCTTTTCGAAATTGCGCATGCTCATGATCGCGCTGTCTAACATCGCGCTCGGCGGCTTCTCTTCGTAGGACGCGAGCAGCCGGCGAATTTTCTCCGCGCCATCCGCGCCTTCGAAAGCGAGCGCGCCATTCTTCTCCTCGAAGTAGCCGAACTCGCGGTAAATCTCATCAAGCAATTCGTCCAGCGTCTGGCCC
>JALYTV010000055.1 GCA_030854105.1 Verrucomicrobiota bacterium
GGTCGGCAAATCGTTTCTCGAGCATTCCAGCAAAGGCCAGCTCGTGCCGGATGAAATCACGGTCGAGCTCTGGCGCGAAGCGATCGGCGCCGCCGTCGACGCGCACAAATTCAAGCCGGACATCGACACGCTCGTGCTCGACGGCATTCCGCGAAACGTCGCGCAGGCGAGGATCATGGACGAACTGATCGACGTGGAGCGCGTCTTCCATCTCTCCTGCCCCGATCGCGAACAGTTGTTCTTCCGCCTGAAAAAGCGCGCGTTGAAAGACAACCGCATCGACGATGCGAACGAGGATGTGATTCGCCGCCGCCTGCAACTTTACGACACCGAATCGAAGCCAGTGCTGGCGCATTATCCGCCAGATCGGGTCGCGTGTATTGACGCGACGCAGCCGCCCGCGAAAGTGATGTTCGATATTCTCGCCAGTGTGAACGGCGTGAACGGACACCATGCAGCAGTTTGAGAATTTCACCGCTTCCAGCCTCTATTGCGAGAAGTGCAAAGCCGCCATGCCTGTGCGCGAGCGCTTGCTGCTAGTCCTGCCGGACAAGGAAATTTACGATTATCTCTGCACCGGTTGCGCCTCCTCGGTCGGGACGCGCGAAGTCACCGCTGGTGAAAAAATAATGGCACAGGCCAAGCAACGACCACGACGCGCGGCACCAATTTCGCTGCGTTAGGCACGCGCATGCGCGTTACCTTCATCGGCACGGGCGAGATCGGCGTGCCGAGCCTGCGCTTTTTGCGCGACAGCTCCGTTTATTCCCTCATCGGCGTGGTCACACAGCCGGATAAACCGGTCGGCCGCGCGCAAAAACTCACGCCGCCGCCGATCAAGAGCGTGCTGTTAGACAGCACGATCCCGATTTTGCAGCCGCCCCGGATCAAAGCAGAAGACGCCATCGCGGGAATCCGCGCGTGGCAGCCGGACCTCATTGTCGTCATGGCGTATGGCCAGATCCTGCCGCGTGCGGTCCTGGAGATTCCGCGCCTCGCCTGCCTGAATTTGCACGCTTCGCTGCTGCCGCGTTGGCGCGGCGCCGCGCCGATCCAGGCCGCCATCGCCGCCGGCGATTCTGAAACGGGCATCACGGTGATGTATATGGACGAAGGTCTCGATACCGGTGACGAATTGCTCCAGCGCCGTCTGCCCATCGCGCCGAGTGAAACCGGCGGCAGCCTGCACGACAAACTAGCCGGCGTCGCTGCCGCCGCGTTAGCCGACGCGCTCTCCTTGCTCGTCGGCGGCACCGCGTCTCGGGTTCCGCAGGATGCCAAGCTCGCCAGCTACGCCGCCAAGCTCGAACGCGAAAATGGCCGCATCGATTGGAAGGAATCGGCGGCGATGATCGAACGAAGAATCCGCGCCTTCGATCCCTGGCCGGGCTCATTCACCACCGTTTACGACCGCGAAACGCAGCGCCCGCACAAGATGAAAATTTTTCGCGCTACGGCGCTGCCCAGCGTGCCGCGACCACCCGGCGAAATCATCGAGACGATCGAGTCGGGTTTTCTCGTCAGCACGGGAGACGGGGCGCTTTCGCTCCTCGAAGTGCAGATCGAGGGAAAGCAGCGCATGTCCGCCAGCGATTTCGTGCGCGGGCATCGGGGGCTGGCCGAGCGCGTCGGCTGACATTTCATTTTCCTTCCCTGCCGCGGAGGTTTGCGGCATCTTGACCCGCCATGCCAAACGAGGCCGCCGTTTACAAACGCATCGTGCTCAAACTGAGCGGGGAAGCGCTGCGCGAAGCCGGCGCGCGCGATAACATCTCGCCGCAAATCGTGCGCGACATCGCCGGTCGCATCAAGGAAGTGCGCGATCTTGGTGTGCAAATCGCCGTCGTCATCGGCGGCGGCAATATCTGGCGCGGCTTGAGCGCATCGCACCGCGGGATGGATCGGACGACGGCGGATTACATGGGCATGCTCGCGACCGTCATCAACGGTCTCGCGTTGCAAAGTGCCTGCACCCAACTTGGTCTGGAGACTCGCGTGCAAACCGCCATCGAAATGAAAAACGTGGCCGAACCATTCATTCGCGGCCGCGCCGTTCGCCATTTGGAACACGGGCGCGTGGTGATTTTTGTCGCCGGCACCGGCAATCCATTTTTCTCGACCGATACCACTGCGGCCCTGCGCGCGAGCGAGATCGGCGCCGAAGTAATTTTGAAAGCGACGAAAGTGGACGGCATTTACGACTCCGATCCGAAGACGAATCCCAACGCCAAGAAGTTCGATAAGATCAATTACTCCGAGGCGTTGAGCCGCCGCTTGCAGGTCATGGATTCGACCGCGTTCAGTCTTTGCATGGACAACAAAATCCCGATCATCGTGTTCGACATGAACCAGCCCGGCATCCTGCACGATGTTGTGTGCGGGCGAAAAGCGGGCACGCTGGTTTGCGATTAGCGACGGGACACGGCAAACTCCTTTCCCATGACTAGCGAAGAAGTTGTTTTGGAAGCGGAGATGGCGATGGAAAAAAGCGTGGACTACATGGTGCACGAATTTTCCGCGGTGCGCACCGGCAAAGCGTCGCCAGCCTTGGTCGAAAACGTCGACGTGCACGCCTACGGCTCGGCCATGAAATTGAAACAGCTCGCGCTCATCACCACGCCCGAACCGCGCTTGCTCGTGGTGCAGCCGTTTGACGCCGGCACCATTCGCGACATCGAGAAAGCGCTGAACGAATCGAAGATCGGCATCACGCCCGCGGTCGACGGTAAGATCATTCGCCTGCCGGTTCCTGAACTTTCCGAGGAGCGCCGCAAAGATCTGGTGCGCTCGTTGAGCAAAATGGCGGAGGAAGCTCGCGTGCGTGTGCGCGCGAATCGTCGCACCGCGCTCGACGAAGCGAAGAAGTTGAAAACGGCGGGCGATCTGACCGAAGATGGCCTGCGCGATCTCGAGGCCGGCGTGCAGAGGCTGACCGATCGCTTCGTGAAATCAGTCGACGATCATCTCGAGCGCAAAGAGGCCGAGATCATGAAAATCTGATCGGGTCGGCTGCGATCGGGTCGGCTAACGACCGATCTAATGGCGGATGAGATCGACCAGGAACTGGCACCAGAGGAAAATCATTCCGCGCCAGGAGTATTTCACTTCCGCGTCGTCGACCGACTTGAGCACGCCGGCGCGCACGTTGTGCGCGATCTGATCGCGCAGATCGTTTTCAATTTCGCTCTCGATGCGCTGCTCATCCATCACATCCAGCGCGCTCACCTCGATGCCGTGTTGCCGCAAAAACGCGCGGTGACTTTGATAGAGCTGCCAGAAATTCTGGTCGGGCCGCTGCCGATTGATGCGCAATTGCGGCGTCAGCTTAAGACCGTAGGAAAGCGGATAATTCCATGTCGTCCAGATGGCGCCGTCGCGTGCGCGCGAGGAAATGCGCAGGTAGTAGAAGGAAAGATCGTGCTGCTCGTTGAGGCAGATGGTCGCCTGCGCGCGGTCGTCGCCTTTGTAAAAGAGCCGGAAGAATTGGCGATAATCGTCCCAATCCCAGCCCGCGTCGCTCACATGCACGAAGCCTTCGTTCTCCATCTCGCGACTGATCTCGTCGAGCGTCGGAAAAACTTGCGAGGACGGCGCGCTCTTCGGTCGCAACTGTTTTTCCTTCGGCAAACGCAGGGTGCGAATGCGCGTGAGAATTTCCAGCCACGGTAGAAAGAACCAGCTCGCCGCTGCCGTCGCGCCCCAGGCCACGCTGCCAGTGATGAAGAAAAGAGCGAGGAACGACGCTGCCAGAATACCGAGCGCGCCAGCCTTTTGCGCAAACGAAGTTTGGAAACTTCGCAGCGCGATGCTCAGCGTCAGCACGCCGAGGGTGATGAACAAGCCGAAGAGCATTTAGGGCTCGATCTGATGTGCGCTCAGAAATTTCTGCAGCTGACCGGTATCGAAATTCGCCAGCACCTCGTCGCCCGCGAGCAATGTCGGCACGTAAGTCTGGTCGGAAAGATCTTTCATTTCCTCATAGGCAGCACGATCACGACCAACATCGATTTCGGTGAACTGATAACCGCGTTCGCGCAGGAAAACTTTCGCATCATCGCACCACGAACACATTGCGCGACTGAATAGCTTGAGGTCCGTGGCCATGGCTAAAAGTAGAACACTCGCTTCCGTATCGTCAATCGGCGCGACTTTAATACGACTTCGCCCAGACGACGCGTTGCCCGCTCGGCGCGCCGGAAAAGATGCATTTGCCGGGTTCGCTTTGACCAAACGGGATACAGCGAATCGTCACCTTCAAGTCGCTTTTGATTTGGTCTTCGACGGCGCGCGACCCGTTCCAATGCGCGAGCGCGAATCCGCCGTGGATCTCCGGCTTGCCGGAATTTTTCGGAGTGAAGAAGGCGTAGAAGTCGTCGCGCGAATGGATCTCGCGCGTGTTCTCCTCGCGGAATTTCTGCGCGCGCTCGAACAGGCTTTGCTGAATCGCCGCCAGCATGACGGGGACGCGCCCGACGAATTCGTCGCGACCGATAAACTCCTTCGCCTTCACCGGCTGATCGCGTCGGCTAACGGCGACTGAGTTTTTCTCCAAATCACGCGGCCCGATCTCGACGCGAATCGGCACGCCTTTCTTTATCCATTCCCAATTCTTCACGCCGCCCCCGAGATCGCGTTGGTCGATTTCCACCTCGATCGGTTGGCCCACGTAATCTTGAGCGCGGAGCGCGCTGGCTAGCGTTTCGCTCGCCTCCAAAACCGCAGCGCGCGATTCCTCCTTCGTTACGATCGGAATAATCATCACCTGCGTCGGCGCGATGCGCGGCGGCAGCACAAGGCCGTCGTCGTCGCTGTGCGCCATGATGACGGTGCCGATGAGGCGCGTGCTCATGCCCCAGCTCGTCGTCCAGCCAAACTCCTGCTTGCTTTCGCGCGTCTGGAACTGAATGCCACTCGCACGCGAAAAATTTTGCCCGAGAAAATGTGAGGTGCCAGCCTGGATCGCCTTCCGGTCCTGCACCATCGCTTCGATGCAAAGTGTCTGCACCGCACCGGGAAAACGTTCGCTCTCGGATTTCTCGCCGCTGAAAACCGGCAGCGCGAGATGATCGCGCGCGAATGTTTCGTAGACGTCCAGCATGCGCTTGGTCTCCTCGCGCGCTTCCGCCTCCGATTCGTGCACGGTGTGGCCTTCCTGCCAGAGAAATTCCGTAGTGCGCAAGAAGAGGCGCGGCCGCATTTCCCAGCGCACGACGTTCGCCCACTGATTGATGAGAATCGGCAGGTCGCGATACGATTGCACCCACTTCGCGTAGGTCGCGCCGATAATGGTCTCGCTCGTGGGCCGCACCACCAGCGGCTCGGTCAATTGCGCGGAGGGCGCGGGCCGCATCTTGCCGTTCGCGTCCACTTCGAGACGATGATGCGTCACGACCGCGCATTCTTTGGCGAAACCCTCGACGTGCGCCGCCTCCTTTTCGAAATAACTGAGCGGAATGAAGAGCGGGAAGTAAGCGTTGCGATGGCCGGTCGCGCGAAACATCGCGTCGAGCTGTCGCTGCATATTTTCCCAAATGCCATAGCCCCAAGGGCGAATGACCATGCAGCCGCGCACTTCGCTGGTCTCGGCCAGCTCGGCGGCGCGGATCACCTGCTGATACCACTCGGGGAAATCCTGGGCGCGGGTGGGCATGATCGCAGTTTTTTCGCTCATCAGATCGGGTCGGCTATGATAAAATCCGCCCCACGATAGCGCTTTGGCGCAGATTGCCAGCGGGCAGTTTTCGGCGAGGCCGCAACTTAAAGAGCGAAGCTGGGTTCAAAATAACGGATATGAAGAAGTTTTTAGTTCTAGTCGCAGTGCTGACGACGTTTTGTCAGCTCGATCTCCAGGCACAAGGTCGCGGCGGCGGCGGGCGCGGTCGCCTCGCCGGCCTTTCCGTAGAGGAGCGAGGTCGTTTGCGTGCGGCCCATCAGCAGGCCATGCGCGATCCGGCGTTGCGCGCTTCGCGCGAGCGTTTCCGGGCCGCGCGCCGTGAATTCCAGGAAAAACTGCGCCAGGGAATATTGAGCGCCGATCCTTCGGTACAGCCGATCTTGGAGAAAATCAAAACTCCCGCGGGCGAGAAAAACTAGAGCTTCCGTTCGCCTGCGCGAGCGCGTGATCGGTAAAGACGCAGGCCAGATCGATGTCACACATGCTGCCGTAACGCGCGTGCTGGCCATAGGCCGCGCCGGCCACGCTGAAGCCGGGATTGAAAAGATTCTCCCGATGACCACGACTGGGGACACCGTCGTCGACGATCAGAGCCAGCACGATGTCGCGCGCGTTACGCTGGCCGTAGGCGATGACCTCGCCGCAGGCCACCGACCAGGAGCCGTGCCGGTTAATGCGAGTGCTCGGCGCGCTGCGATCGCTGCCGTTATGTCCGAGTCGGCCGCTACGCTGGTCCCGACAAAGATCCTGCGCCGCGAGGCAAAGACCGTAGGAAAGCGAGAGCGGAGCACGCGGACGCGCGCTGCGGAGGAACCTGGCCGCTTCCACGAACGCCGACGCGCCTTCCTTCGTAAGCAACCGCGTTCTGCCCGGCAGCGCGCAGATTTTTCCGGTAAAATGACTCCGGCGTTCATCGACGAAGCTGGCATAGAGCGCAGGATTTTGGCGGGCGAGATTCACCTCCCGCAGGATCGCCTCCGGGCGAACGTCAGCCAGCGCACTCCTGGTTTTTCCCTTCCCATCGACAGACGACACGATCACCACTGCGAGAAGCAGGAAAATCGTGCGGCGCATGCCTATTTCAGAGCAGGGAAATGCCATCCGCGCCAGCCAAATCCGTTGCGCGCGGCAGTTGACACTCCCGCGTCCTGCCCGTAGCTTGCCCGCCTTTTCGCCTCTGGTATGAAAACGTTTTCCGCAAAAGCAGATCAAATCGACCGCAAGTGGTGGATCATCGACGCTCGTGACCAGGTGCTCGGCGCCGTCGCGGTGAAAGCCGCCAATTTGCTGCGTGGCAAGGAAAAAGCAGTTTACACCCCACACGTCGACACCGGCGATTTCGTCATCGTGGTGAATGCCGACAAAGTGCGCGTCACCGGCAAAAAAGAGGAGCAGAAAACTTACATGAGCTTTTCGGGCTTCGTCGGCGGCCATAAGAGTGAAAATTTGCGCGCGCGCCGCGAGCGTCATCCGGAATTGATCGTCGAGCGCGCCGTGCGCGGGATGATCCCGCATAATCGGCTCGGCCGTTCGGTGTACCGGAAGCTCAAGGTTTACAAGGGCGAGGAACATCCTCACGCGGCCCAGCAGCCGACGGCGGTCAAACTGCGGTAATTTTTTATGGCTCAGGAATTCGTCGCGACCGGACGTCGCAAAACTTCAGTGGCGCGCGTGCGCATGAGCAGCGGCAGCGGCAAGATCGATATCAACGGTCGCAGCTTCGAAGAATATTTCCCGACCGAGCCATTGCAAAACACGGTGCTGCAACCGCTCCAGGCGGTGAAGCAGACCAATGCCTACGACATTTCCATCAACGCCACCGGCGGTGGCGCGACCGGACAAGCCGGCGCCGCCAGCCTCGCCATCGCGCGCGCCCTTTTGCTCGTCGACGGCGAACAACGCGCGACGTTGAAGACCGCCGGGATGCTCCGGCGCGATCCGCGCATGAAAGAGCGCAAGAAATCGGGCCAGCCGGGAGCGCGCAAACGCTTCCAGTTCTCCAAGCGCTAAAAGCGCTTACGGCTTTGGCGCTGCCGTCGGCGGCGCAGCGGTCGAGGCGGGACTCGGGCTTGCCACGGTCGTCGGATTTGGGGACGCCGTTGCCAAAGCGGGCATGGCGCCGAGCATTTGTCTCGCTTCGAGCGAAGCAATGCGATCGCCGAACTGCACCATCACGTTTTCGCAAAGCTGCCGCGCTTCCGAGGTTTTGCCCTGCTTCAACAACAGGCGCGCTTCGGCCAGCATCGCATTCGGAGCATTGAAGCTCGGCGGATTAGCCGACGCGATCTGCTGGTAAAGCGAGCGCGCCTCGTCGTCCTTGCCCAGCGATTCCAGGTTCGCCGCCATCGCCATCCGCGCGGTCGAGACGAAATCGTTGCCCGGAAATTTATCGACGAACTCCTGCAGCGTCTTGTTCGAGTCCGCGCGCTGGCCTGCCTTCTGTTGTGTCTGCGCCAGCAGCAAATAAGCGGAGGCGCTCGCCGGCGTATCCGAGTAGCGATCGAAAATCGCGCGATAATCCTGCTCGGACTTCGCCGAGCCGAGCAAGATGGCGGCTTCGCCGGCGCGGCGTTGCTGATACAAACGATAACCGGCGAAACCGACGGCAGCGATGATAACCAGCACAATCACGCCGAGGATTTCCTTGCGATATTTGAACCACACCACGTGGGCGTCGAGCGGCGCATGAGAGAGCGAAGATTTCATCGGGTCGGCTAACGCGGGACGCTTTATGCCACGCGCGCAAGCCGCGTGCAAGGCGCGTTCATCCGGTCGTCAGCCAGCGCGATCTGCCGATCGAGCGCAGTTATGGAGTGGCGGCCCGTCGTTGTCGTCTGCTAAACGGAGGCATGCATGCGTGGCTTCAATTCTCGAAAACGGCGGGCGACTACTACCTTGGCACCGGCGTAGATCCCAAGGATCTCACCCTTCTCCAAACCTCCCTGCGCGGGATCATCATCTTTGTCTTTACGCTCGCTCTGGTGCGGTTTAGCGCACGTCGATTGCTCGCGCGACGGACGGTTTTCGACAGCATTTTCCTTGTCGTCCTCGGCGCCATGCTCGCGCGCGCCATCAACGGTTCGGCCGATTTTTTCACCACCCTCGGTGCGGGCGTCATCCTCGTTGTCTTCCATCGGCTCCTGGCCGTGCTCTCGTTTTATTCCCATGGGTTCGGCGATCTCATTAAAGGTCCGGAGCAGGTGGTCGTGCGCGACGGACAGCCGATCCATTCCACTTTGCGCAATAACCAAATTAGCCAGCACGATCTGATGGAAGATTTGCGTCTGGCATTGCACACTGACGATCTGGCGAAAGTGCAGACGGCGCGCTTCGAACGCAGCGGCGACATCAGCTTCGTGCCGCGCGAGAATGCAAAAGACTGACCGCGTGCAACCTCACGACAAACTCTTCATTCCCGGCCCCGTCGAAGTCTCGCCCCGCACGCTCGCTGCTTTCGCGCAGCCGATGATCGGACACCGCGGCGAAGCGTTCAAAAATCTTTACCGCGAGATTCATCCCGGGCTGCAGGAATTATTCGGCACCAGGCAGCCGGTTTTCCTTTCCACCTCGTCGGCGTGGGGCGTGATGGAAGCCGCCGTCCGCAATGTTGTTCGCGAACGCGTCCTCTGCTGCATGTGCGGCGCCTTCTCCGATAAATGGCTCGATGTCGCCCGCCGGTGCGGTAAAGAGGCGGCGCCGCTGCAGGTCGCTTGGGGTCAGCCGATCGATCATCGCGCGCTCGATGCGCAGCTCGCTTCTGGCAAATTCGACGCCGTCACCCTCATCCATAACGAGACGTCGACCGGGGTGATGAATCCGCTGCCGGAAATTTGCTGCGCGCTCGCGAAATATCCGGAGGTTGCGCTCATCGTCGACGCGGTGTCGTCCCTCTCCGCCATGCCGATCGCGATGGACGCGCTGCGCATCGACGTTCTCCTCACGGGCAGCCAGAAGGCGCTCGCTTTGCCACCCGGCTTCTCGCTCTTCAGCGCGTCGAAAAAAGCGCTGGGGCGCGCGGCGGAAAACAGCGCGCGCGGTTACTACTTCGATTTTCTCGAATTTCAAAAACAGCAGCGCGATTGGATGACGCCGAGCACACCAAGCATCGGCCACATTTTTGCGTTGCGCTCGAAGCTCGCCGAAATCGCGCAGGAAACATGGCCGGCGCGATTCGCTCGTCACGCGCGCACGAATGCACTCGTGCACGCCTGGGTGCGCGAGCGCGGTCTCGAGTTTTTCGCGCCGGAAGATTTCCGCTCCGTCACGCTCACCTGCGTGCGCAATAATCGCGGGCTCGACGTGGCCAAAATCGTGCGCGCATTGCGCGAGCGGCATCAAATCGCTATCGACGGCGGCTACGGAAAATTAAAAGGCGAGACGTTCCGCCTCTCCAACATGGGCGACGAGACGGAAGAGACTGTTTCTCGACTGCTTAGCTGCCTGGACGATTGTTTGGATTGAATCTGCCGCAGGATGTCGTTCCGCTCGCAGGTAGTTTCGCTTCGCCGCTTACTTGAGGAAAAGCTGCAGTCGGTTCCGCCGCTCAAAAAATACCCGCTCCCGAACGCCGCGTTTCAGCAACAGATTTGCGAATATTACGGCGCGCTGAACCCCACCGCGATTGAGCGCGCTGTCTCCGCTTACTACGATGACGCGCGGTTAGCGATTATCGTAGACCCGGCATCGAACTACTGCCCGCTGACTTGTGTCTGGACGTCCACGGCACAGGACGGCCCGTCCTTCACCTTCCCCAAGCTGAGCCCGGGACGTGTGCTCAACACGTTCATTGAACGCTGGCTGGCTTGCTTCCCTCTATTTCTCGCCTTGGACAAACCGGGAAGTCCAGAAGGTAGAATTCTAATTAACTTCAATGACGCAGGCATCGATCCCGGATTGGCCTTTAGCGCCTGTGGCAACGAGTTCACCCTAATTCCCGACTCTGTTTTTCTCTCTGAACTTGGCTATGAGAAGGCGCGGACATATTTCGACGAACGTCAGATTCCCTGGAAGAAACGGAAAGACGTTGTCTTGTGGCGCGGTAGTTCGCTTGGGCAAAAGGATAACGCGATCCTCGAAATGCCTCGCGCACGCCTGTGCCAGATCGCGAAGGCAGCAAACGCGGATTGGCTGGACATTGGACTGGTCGACCTCTTCGAGATCAGTGAAGCCGACACTACTTGCCTCATCGCCGGTGGTTTAACTAAAGAGCGTGTTCCATGGAAAAAGCTGAGCCAATACCGCTTCCACATAGATATCGACGGCCATGCCAACTCCTTCGCGGGATTGTTTCGGAAGCTTCTTTCCGGAGGTTTGGTTTTAAAAGTGGGTTCGCCGAACGGCTTCGCCCAATGGTATTACGATCGGCTCAAGCCTTGGCATAATTATGTGCCTGTCCGCTGCGACATGAGCGACCTTTTGGAAGTGGCGAGTTATTGCCGCACCCATCAGGCAACTTCCAGGCGAATCGCGCAACGCGGACGCCAGTTGGCTTTATCGATGATCTTTGCCAGCGAGTTCAAGAGAATGGTCGAGACCACGCAACGGGCGTTTGCGCGCAACCGAGGTGTCATATCGCGCCCGCTGGTCTGAGTTCGCTTGGCGGTACGCGTTCGCGCCGGAAAATCACCGCGACGCCAGCCAGCACCAGGCCCGCGCCCGCCAGCGACCAGACCGAAAGACGTTCGCCGCCGAACACCCAGCCGAGCGCGATCGCACCCGGCGGCGTGATTAATGAAATCGTCAGCAGCCGCGCCACCGTCATGCGCGGCGTAAGCCAATAGAGCAAGATGAACGTGAACGAGGAGCCGACGAGCGCGAGATAGAGCAGGCAAAAAATCGCGCGCCCGTTCCAATGAAGATGCAGCGGATTGCCGTCAACGGCGAAGGCCAGCGCCAGCAGCGGCACCGTTCCGAAAAGCATTTGCCACGCGGCGAGCATCGACGGCGCGAGCTCGACCTTGCGCGCCTTGAGCCAGACGTTGGAGAACGCGGCGCACGCTGCGCCGACGGTGATGCCGAGCCCGCCCAGAAACGCGAGCCAGCCGTTGAAACTCAACAGGCGCGCGCAGATTACCGCGACGCCGGCCATCGCGACCAGCGCGCCAACCACGCGCGACCAGCGCAGCGGTTCATTCGGCAGCATCCAATGCGCGCAAAGCATGCCGAAGATCGGGATCGACGCTTGAATAACTGCGGCCAGTCCCGACGAGACGTGCTCTTCCGCCCAGAAAAGCAGCGTGTAATTCACCGCAAACATCAGCACGCCGGTGCAGGCGAGCATGAAAAAATCAGCGCGCCGCCGCGGCAAAAGATTTCCGCGCCCGAGCGAAACGATAACCAGCGCGATCATCGCGATGAGAAAGCGCAGCGCGACGAACGAAATCGGCGGCAGATCGCGCAGGCCGATTTTAATGACGAGCCAGGTGGAACTCCAGACGGCGCAGAGCGCCAGCCACGCGAGCGGAATGGCCCAGCGCGAGCGTGACGCCTCCATCAAACGCCGCAAGGCTCCTGCGGCGAAGCCAGCTCACAGCGATGCCCGACCATTTCGAATTGCAACGTTGCGTGGCCAATCTCGAAGCGCGTTTTCAATTCCGCCGCCGCTTCCGCCAGCAAAGTGCAATCGCAATTTTCGACGTTGCGCACCAGATGCGCCGTCAACGCCGTCTCGGTCGTACTCGTGGGCCAGATGTGCAGATCGTGCACGGCGGTGACGTGCGGAAGATTGCTCAAATAATTGCGTACCTCGGCGAGATTGATCCGCGCCGGCACACCGTGCAGCGCGAGGTTGATCGACTCGGTGAGCAAATCCCACGTGCCCCACACGATCGCGCCGGCGATGAGCAAGCTCACCACCGGATCCACCCAGAGCCAGCCGGTAAACAAAATGGCCGCGCCCGCGACAATAACGCCGGCCGAAACCACCGCGTCCGCCGCCATGTGCACAAAGGCCGCGCGCAAATTCAAATCCGCGTGCCGCCCACGGAAAAACATCATGGCGGTGATGGTGTTGATAACCAGCCCGATCATAGCCACCCCGATCATGGTCTGACCCCCGACCGCTTCAGGCGCGTGCAAACGCCGCAGCGCTTCCCAGACAATGCCGCCGACCGCGATGAGCAGCATGATCGCATTCAAGAGCGCGGCGAAAATAGAAGAGCTGCCCCATCCATACGTGCGGCGCTCCGACGGCGGCGTGCGCGCGAGTATCGTCGCACCCCACGCGAGGCCGAGGCCGAGCACATCGCTCAAGTTGTGACCGGCGTCGGCTACCAGCGCGAGGGAATGCGCGAACACGCCGTAGGTCGCTTCGACGAAAACGAAGGCGAAATTCAGCACGATGCCAATGGCGAACACGCGCCCGTAATCGGCGCCGCGGTGATGATGATCGTGCCCCACCGTTCTTAAGTACGAGTGCGAGGCCTCTCGTCAACCGCGACCAATACGAATGACATCCACGCGCGGCCGCCGTATAAGAATGCTCATGAACCGCCCTCTCCTGATCGCGCTGTCTATGATCGGCTGCGCTTCTCTTTACGCCCAAAACGAATTGCCCGCGCTGGTGAAAAGCGAACTGCCGGCGCTGTTGCCGATGTATCAGGATTTGCATGCGCATCCCGAACTTTCGACGCAGGAAGAGAGAACCTCGGCGCTGATCGCGAAAGAATTGCGCGCCGCCGGCTGCGAAGTCACCGATCACGTCGGCAAATACCAGGACCCAAAACTGAAAGGTTACGGCGTCGTCGGCGTGATGAAGAACGGGCCCGGGCCTGTGCTGTTGTTGCGCACCGACATGGACGCGCTGCCGGTGCACGAGGAGACCGGCGTGCCTTACGCGAGCACGGCGACGGCGAAGAACGAGAACGGCGACGTCGTTTCCGTCATGCACGCGTGCGGGCACGACATTCACATTTCCACTTTCATCGGCGCCGCGCGCATTCTCGCGAAGCTGAAGAATCAATGGAGCGGGACGATTGTTTTTGTCGCGCAACCGGCGGAGGAACTCGGCACCGGCGCGCGGGCGATGTTAGCCGACGGGCTCTATACGCGTTTTCCGAAACCGGATTTCGCGCTCGGTTTTCATGACAATGCGCAGATGGAGATCGGGCACATCGGCATTACTTCCGGCTACACCTACGCGAATGTCGATTCGGTGGATGTGACGGTACCGGGCGTCGGCGGCCACGGCGCGTATCCGCACAAAACGAAAGACCCGGTCGTGCTCTCGGCGCAAATCATCAACGCCTGGCAGACGATCGCGAGTCGCGAAAACAATCCGCTCGATCCCATCGTCGTCACCGTTGGTTCGATCCACGGCGGCACCAAGCACAACATCATTCCCGACGAAGTGAAAATGCAGGTCACCGTGCGCACTTATAAGAGCGACGTGCGCGAGCGCGTGCTCGCCGACATCGCGCAAATCGCCAAAGGTTGCGCCATCGCCGGGGCCTGGCCCGACGATAAAATGCCGATCGTGCACGTGCGTCAGGACGAATTCACGCCCGCGACTTACAACAACCCCGAGCTGACCAAACGACTCACCGAAGTTTGGAAAAAGACGATCGGCGCGGACAACGTCGAGATCGTCGACCCCACCATGGGCGGCGAAGATTTTTCGGAATACAGCCTGCCCGATCACTCGATCCCGGCCGTCGATTTCCACGTCGGCGCCGTCGCGCCGGAGAAAATCGCAGCGTCGAAAAAGCCTGGCGCGGCGCCGCTGCCGAGTTTGCACTCGAGCAAATTTGCGCCCGTGCCCGAGCCAACGATTCGCACCGCGTTGCTCGGAGTGACGAGCGCCGTGCTCGATCTGCTGAAGAAAGCGTAGCACGGATTTGCGGCGCCGATCCGTGCGTTAGCGCATTTTATTTCACGCGTACGTTGCGGCGCAGATAAGTCGGCACGTCGAGGTCCTGGCCTTCGACAATGGTCGGCTCGCTTTTCTCGAAGCGGCCGCGCGTGACGGGCTCGAATTGCAGGACTTCCTGCTTTGCTTGCACGGTTTTCTGCGGCGCCGGTTTCGGCGGCGGCATCGGCTCCGCCTTGGCCGTCGTCATCGGTTTCTTGCGTGGAGGAATAATGCGCGGCGCGGCCGGCTCCATTTCCTCGAGCGGTTCCGGCAGGATTTCGTCGACGGCTGGTTCGGCGGCAATCGGCTCGTCGATCACCGTTTCTTCCGGCTGCGTCACCGCGATCACTTCTGCGATGGGCTCGATGATCGGATCGACCGCCGACTCGATCAGCGGCGGCAACGGCGCTATTTCCGGCGCTGGTATCACAGCCGACACGATCTCGGGCTCCGGCATCGGCGCGGCAATGAACTCTGGTTCCTTCGCCGCGAGCGGCACGAACAACTCCTGTTCCACCTCGCACGCGAGCGAACTGATCAGCGTGACGCTCAACCGATTCCCCATGCGACTGTCGACCGCGGTGCCGAAGAGCAAATGCGTGTGATCGCTGATGTGCTTGTTCAATTCGCGCATCAAAATTTCCACTTCCGACAACGTCATCGCCGGGCCGCCGGTCACTTGCACCAGCACGCGCGACGCTTCCGCCAGCATGCGACCGCGATCCATCAGCGGATTCTTCAGCGCCTGCGCCAGCGCCGCGTGCGCGCGATTATCGGAATCGCTTTCGCCGTAACCAAAAAGACAACGTCCGCCGCCACCGCGCAAAGCCGCCAGCAGATCATCGAACCCGATGCGAATGAGCCCCGGCCGCTGAATCAAATTCACAATCGCGCGCACGCTCTGGCTGATCGTCATGTCCGCCACCGCGAACGCCTGATGAATGCCCGCTTTCGGCGCCACCATGTCGCCGAGCCGATCGTTTTCGAAACAAACGACCGCGTCCGTGATGGCATGCAACCGCGCCAGCGCTTCCTGCGCTTGCGCGTTGCGGCGTTTGCCTTCGAAA
>JALYTV010000120.1 GCA_030854105.1 Verrucomicrobiota bacterium
GACCAATGGTCCGATTGATTCCCTGAATCCAAACCGCCCCCTCGCCGCATCCATTCGTTAGACGATATGGAAACTTCATACCCGCAACCGCCGCCGCTGCACGTTCCGGCCCTGCCGAATGTGCGCCTTTGGAATACGCTCTGCCATGCCAGCGCTTTGCTGGGTGTGTGCTTTCATCTGCCGGGGCATTTGCTCGGGCCGCTCGTAGTCTGGCTGGCCAAGCGGCACGATTCGCCCGAGATCGATGCGCACGGCAAGGAGTCGCTCAATTTCCAGCTCTCGATGGCGCTCTATAATCTGATCGCGGCCGTTTTCTGCCTCATCCTCGTCGGCTTCGTTTTCCTCGCCGTCCTCTGGGTGCTCAACGCCGTCTTCGTCATCGTCGCCTCCATCCAGGCCAGCGACGGCAAGTTTTATCGCTATCCGATGACGATCCGGTTCATCGAGTAGGCAGACAGCGCGCTCGGCGGGAAAGAGGTTTCACACGAAGGTCGCAAAGGGCACGAAGGTTTGCGGAAAATCGAATATTCCGTTTTCAGCAGACTCCGCCCCTTGGTGACCTTGGTGTCCGTCGTGCGAAAAAAACGGATGCCCCGGTGGAGCAGGCGGCTACAGGGCGGAGCACTCGCGGTGGCTTCGGCGGCGAGGTGCGAATCGGATCATAGACGACGCGCTCCATAGACAGCGCGCTCACCGCGTCGCGCCCGCCATCACATCGTTCGATTTCAACGGGATGGCGAAGGGCTCAAGCGGCATTGGCTGGTCGTGCTCGAGGAATTCGCGGCAGTGCGCGAAGAACTCGGCGCGCGTGCTGGTGCGGCGGATGCGATGCAGGAATTCGCCGGTCGGCTCCACGCCGAGCCCGATGAAGTTGAGATATTTTTTCAGGTTATTGATCTGCGCCGACCCGCGAATGTCCGGCGCGCTGAGGGTGGCATCGAGTTCCTCGATGTAACGCAGCACATCGCGCCCGGTCGGGCGAAAGACGGGCGCGCGGCGGCGTTGCTCGCGGATCTGGCGGAAGAGCCATGGATTGCGAATGACGCCGCGGCCGATCATGAGCCCGCGCGCGCCGGTTTGCGCAAGCACGTCGTCGGCCTTGGTGGCGGAATAAATGTTGCCGTTGGCGAGCACGGGACACAGCATGGCCGCGACCGCGCGCGCGATGAAATCGTAACGCGGCGCGCTGCGATACATCTCTTTCACGGTGCGCGCGTGCACCGTGAGCAGATCGAGCGAATGCCGCGCGAAGATGGGCAGCAGTTCGTTATCGAAAAGATCGGCCTCGTCGAACCCGATGCGCGTCTTGACCGTGAACGGGATGGCTATGGCTGCGCGCAAGGCGCCGAGGATGGCGTCGATGCGCGCGGGCTCGCGCAGCAAACCGCCGCCCGCGCATTTGCGATACACGATCGGGACGGGGCAGCCGAGATTGAGATCGATGGCGGCGACCGGATGCTGCTGCAATTCGCGCGCGGTGCGGACGAGCGCGGCGATGTCGTTGCCGATCATCTGCGCGATGACGGGACGCCCGGTCGGATTTTGCGTGATGGAACTGAGGATGTGCGGGTCGAGCCGCGAATCGGGCAGGACGCGAAAGTATTCGGTGAAATAAACGTCGGCGTTCCCGTAATCGCTGATCAAGCACATGAAGCGCAGGTCGGTCACGTCCTGCATCGGCGCGAGCGCGAGGATCGGCTCGGGCTGCGCGAGCAGTTTTTGGAATTCTTCGCGCGCGGTCATCGGCATTGTTCTAAACCCTGCGTGCCGTTTTGCGAAGTCTGGCCGCGCTGATTCAGCGCCTGCAGAAGCAACTCATAGCCGACGCGATGGCGCGCGTTTTGCTAGGTAATTTCGCGATGCGTCTCCTTAGAAAGCTTGCGATCAAGTTCGCGATAATGGTGATCATGGTGGGGCTGATGGGTACCGCGTTTCGGTTCGCCAAGCCTTACCTCATGAAGACCGCCGGCGTGCCCGAAGGAATGCCGGGAACGGGCGGCTTGGCGGCCCCAAGTTTTTCGTCGGAGGAATCGGACTTGATGGGAACCGTTTTCAAAAGCGCGCTCCGCCTTTTCTCTGGCACAGCCAAACGTGACGAATTATCCGGCGAGCTAAGCAGCAAGCTTTACGGCGGCCAGGAAGGCGCGGCGACTCGAGCGGAGCTCGGTATCCAAATGGAGCGACCAGATGGAAAGCCGGTGGATCTCGCGGCAGCCGCGAAAGCGCAGGCCGACGCTGCCAAACGCGCGGAAGATGCCAGCCACGCCGGTGCGCCGACGGACGCGAAGCAGGTAAACGCGAAGTCCGGCGATTCGCCGGCACAGACGGCAGCAAACAAGCTGCGCGCTGCCGCTCTCGGCGGAATCTGGGAAAGGATCAAAGCGAATCCCGAGCTCGCCCTCGTGCCCATCGTCATCCTCGGAATGCTGGTGGTGCATCTTTTCCGCAGGCGGGGATCGCTCGACGATGAATACGTGTTACCGGATCTCTCGAAGCTGATCCCTTCCGACGGCGAGCTCTACGAGATGAAGAACGCGGTGCAATCGCTACCGAGCGAGGATTTCGAAATGCTGGTCGCGGCGATTTATCAGCGCCAGGGCTACCGCGTGAAAATGTCTGCCGGGCTGAGCGGCGGACGCGGCGGCGATTTCATGCTGCAACGCAAGCAGGAGAAGCTGCTGGTGCAGTGCAAAAAATTGAACCCGGATCACAAAGTGCAGGTGGACCGAGTGCGCGAACTGCAGGAAGCAGCGGCGGCGGCCGGCGCGACGCGCGGGATGTATGTCGCCTCCTGCGGTTACTCATGGGACGCACGCAATTTCGGCAACGCCAAAGGCGTAACGTTGATCAATGCGCGCACGCTCGACGTGTTGATCACGGAAGCGTTTCAGAAATCGGGCGAAAATTTTCTTCACGTCTCGCGATGGGCGCCCAAGCTCATGAGCAAAGTAAAACTGACGCCGCCGCTCTGCCCCGCCTGTGAAGCGGCGATGGAGCAAGTGAGCGTGAGCAACGGCTCCGTCTGGGTCTGCAGCCAGCGACCGGAATGCCGCGGACGACGCAGCGCGCGCAAAGATTACAAAGCGATCGCGGATGAGCCGGGATCGAAGGCTGCCGAGCCGGTGGCGATGGGCGGGCGCAGCCGGACCGTCTGCCGTTCGACGTAATTGCCGATCAAAGTCCGCGAGCGGCCCCGGCGAACGCGTCGCCGCTAGATCGGGCTGGCTAACAACCGTGCGTCAGGAAGTTTCCTACGCGTCGAGGTGATTCCCGACGAAAAATTTGAAGAGCACGAAGCAAAGTCCGGCGCAGGCAGCGAAACCGGCGTGCAGGAGCCAGAAGCTGGTGGTCGGCATCGTTTGTAAAAAGCCGCCGATCCAACCGACGAGCGTATTGGCGAAAAAGAACGCCAGATAATAGAGGCCGATGATGGTGGCGTTGATCGCTTTGGGCGCGACTTTGGCGAAGAGCGCGAGGCTGACCGGCAGCAGGTGCGCGAAAGCAATGCTGTTGACGATGTGGAAGCAGACCGGCCAGAAGAGCCCGATCTTTTGCCCCGGCGCCTGCGTGGCGGCGGCGATGACCAGGCACATCACGCCAGCGATGGAGAAGGCAGAGCCGATGATAAGCTTGGTGACTTCGTCGGGCTCGCGCCAGTGCCTGCCGTACCAACGATAAAAGAGCGCGACCAGCGCGAGGAAACTCACGCTGACGATAGCGTCGAGCGTGACCAGCCAGGTCGTGGGCAATTTGTCGCCCATGAACACGAGATCGAACTGCTGGTCGCCCCACACGAGGTAGGCGTTGAATATCTGATTGTTCGGCACAATCGCGATCGCGAGCACGGGAATGAGAGCGATGAGAGCGATGGTGGCTCGCCAATCGCGCGCGGTGAGTTTCGCCCGCGGGGTCGCGGCGGCCGCAGCCGCGCGCGCGTCGATTTCCTCGCCGCGCAGATATTTCTGGCCGGAAAGGTAGATGACGGTGGAGAGCAACATGCCGACACCGGCGGCGGCAAAGCCCCAATGCCAGCCGACTTTTTCGCCGAGGGTACCGACAATGAGCGGCGCGAGGATGACGCCGGCATTGATGCCGAGATAAAAAATCTGGAAGGCGTCGGCGCGGCGAAGATCCTCCGGTTTATAAAGCGAGCCGACCTGGCTCGCGATGTTGCCTTTGAACATTCCGCATCCGAGAACCAAACAAAGCAGCGCGAATAAAAAGGCCGGTTCGCACGCCATGAGAAAATGCCCGAGCGCCATGGTGAGCGCGCCGAGCAACACCGTGA
>JALYTV010000056.1 GCA_030854105.1 Verrucomicrobiota bacterium
AATCCGAAGACCGCCACGATCCCCTCACCGTCCGACGCTTCGAGATACGCGCCTGCTTCCAGCAAAATCGCTCGGGCACGCTCGGTAAACGTATCGCTCAATTTCGCAAACGTCTCCGCGTCGCCCTGATCGGCGAGATCATATTTGCCGGCGAGATCGCACACCAGCACCGAGCCTTCGTAGGCCCGGGCCGCGCCATCGAATTCAATTTCTCCCGTGCGCAGTTTCCGCATCAGATCGGGCGAAACACGATCGTGAAAGGCCGCCAACGAAACGCCGCCACTCTTGCGCTCGCTCACCAAAAGGTAGAGCCACATCAAGCCGAGCGTGAGCGCGGCTCCGAGCACGAGCGCGAGCGGTTGAAAAAGCGTATGATAAAACGCGCACACCCACATCAAGCCCAGCATTTCGAGCGCGAAGACCAACACCAGCCAGACGATGCGCGCGCGATGCAGCGTGGTGATCATCAGCCACGCGACGCCGAGCGCGACGACAACGACGAGCGCGTATTGCCAGGCAGCAGGAAGGTAGCGCGTGACGTTGTGCGACCGCGTTACCCAATCGGAGATCGGCAGCTCGGCTTGCATCAACATGCCGCGGTAATGGGCGACGATCACCAGCGCGGCGGCAAACAGCGCGATGACAGGAGCGAAAATAATATGGCGTCGCTTCACGGCGTAGGAGCGGAAGGATAATATGACTGCACCACGAGGTCGCTGAGATATTTATCCGGCGTTTCGACGGCGGAAACGGGAAGTTCAAAAACTTGTTTGCCGGAGTTTTGCTTCGCCAGCCTGAGGCCAAAATGGAAATCGCGGAAGAGATGCGCCGTCAGATCGGCCATCGACATTTTCTCCGCCTGCGCGCGCTCGACCAGGCGACGGCGCGCCTCCGGCGCAAACGCAAGCGCGAGATCGTGCTGGCTGCGGAACGATTCCGTGAAGACGTCGATCTGCTGATCGAGTTCCTCCGCTTCGTGCCGGTGACCTTCCTCGAGCAAACGATCGAGCACCCGCTTCGGCTCGCGCACCAGCTCGGTCGTGACGCGTAACTGGCTGATGCCGGAACCGGCAAGATAGAATTTGAAATCGCGAAACAGTTTTTCCCAAACCGTAAGCAGACCGCGCGCGCCGGTTTTCTCTTTCGCCGCCTCCTCCGCGATCATCCGCAGCGCCGCGTCCTCGAAGCTAATGGCGATGCCGTAAGCCAGAAACGCGCGCTCGTATTGCCGCAGCAGACTTCCCTCGGAAAAACGCATGATGCTGAAGAGGTCGCCGGCGGTGAGTTCCTCGCACACCACGCGCACCGGGAGGCGGCCGATGAATTCCGGCTCGAACCCGTAGTCGATGAAATCGCTGGTGGCGACGTGCTGGAAAAGTTCGTTGTCCATCACGCGGACCGGGTCGGCTGCAAACCCGACCTGCCCGCGCGCGATGCGGCGCGAGACCTGTTCCTTCAGCCGCTCGAACGCGCCGCTGACGACAAATAAAATGTGGCGCGTGCTGATCGTTTGCCGGTTCGCCTTGCCGCGTTTTTGAAATTCGAGCGCCGCCTGCAATTGACCATGCAAATCCATCGCGCTGCGCAGCGGCACCTCCGTTTCCTCCATCAATTTCAACAGCGTCGTCTGCACGCCGCGACCGCTGACATCGCGCCCCGCCAGGTTGTTAGCCGACGCGATCTTGTCGATCTCGTCGATGTAAATAATGCCGAATTGCGCGCGGCTGACGTCGCCATCGGCTTTGTGCACCAGCTCGCGCACGAGATCCTCCACATCGCCGCCGACGTAACCGGTCTCGGAAAATTTCGTCGCGTCCGCTTTCACAAACGGCACATGGAGCAACTCCGCGATGTGTTTGATGAGATACGTTTTGCCGACGCCGGTGGGGCCGATGAGGATAACGTTTTGCTTCGCGTACTCCGTCGCTTCCGCGCGGGCGGCGTCTGCCTGCGCGATCGCACGCATATGCTTCACATGGTTGTAATGATCGCAGACGGCGATCGAGAGCACCTTCTTCGCTTCGTCCTGTTTGATGACAAAACGGTCGAGATGCGCCTTGATGTCGCGCGGCAGAAAATTGAAATCGAAATCCGACGTCTCCGCTACGATCGGCTCGTCGTCGTCCGAAGTCTCGGCCACATCCGGTTGCGTCATGGTAGTGAACGCGACGCGATCGCCGAAGTTCGATTTCATGAACTCAGCGAGCTTGGACTTCAACTCTTCGGGCGTGGGAAACGGCGGGTTTTGTTCCATGACGGGAGCGAAAACCTAACACCGCTGGCCGAGGTGTAAACGCGTGAGCGCGCTGGCTGTCATCGCGAGCGTGAGCGAGAGGCGGCAAGCGCGGGAGAAAAGGGGGATTCCTCGTCGTCTGCGCGACTCGGAATGACAGAGCGCACGCCGCTCGGAATGACAAAACGACGTCGCGATCCTGTTGCTGGCTAAGGATTGGTCGTCGCAACCTGCGGCGAGCCGTCGTGGAAAAATTTGTTCAGCGCGGCGAGCACCGGCACCGGCCCGATGTATTGGCCTTTCATGTAGCTGTCGGCCACCACGCGACCGGCCGCGTCGACGATGACGAGATCGGGAATTCCTTCGCCGGCATATTTTTTAATCGCAGTCATCGATGCGACCTTCGAGTACTCGATCGCCGGCCAGTTCATCCCGGCATCGGCCATCTCCTGCCGCATCGCGTCGGCTGATTTATCGGCGCTGACGAGGATGACTTCGAACTCGGGGTGATCGCGCACGGCGGCATCGTAAAAGGCGACGAGCTGCGGCGTGAATTTGCGGCAAGGCGGGCACCAGTGGGCCGAGAAATAGAGTGCGTAGATTTTCTTGCGATTTAGTTCTTCGTCGAAATAGCCGGTGAAACTGCCGTTGGCGCAGCGCACCAGATTGCCCCGCAACAACTGCGCTATCACGTCGGTCGGCATCGGAATGTTTTGCGCGCGACTCTGCGCGACCCGCTGCTGATAAGCCTTCTCCGTTTGCGCGGCCTTGGCTGCGGCCAATTCGCGCTGGGCGCTTTCCTCCTGCAATTTCCGCTTCGATTCCTCGAGCTGGTCGGGCGGCACCGAGTATTTCCCCTGCACCAGCGCCTCGATCAACGCCGGCGAAGCGCCCGCTTGCTGCAACTGTTTCGTCTTGGCTTCGTCGAGCGTGTCGGCAAAACGGCGGCTGGCCAGTTCCTTTTCCACCGCGGGGATGGAATAGCCAGAGCGCAGCATCAGGCTCACGTCTTTGACCGTGAGCGGCAGGGCGGCGGCGAGAGCAAAGCTGGCCGCAGCGAGAAACAGAGTAAACGCGAGACGCACCTGCTTATTCGGAGCAGGTGGCTTGCCACGGAAGAACTATTGCGGCTGGTCGAAGCGCGGCCGCTGTTCCCGGTAAGCGGGCTTGGCCGCCGCCGCTTGATCGAACAATTTCTTCGCGTCGTTAGCCGACCCGATCACCCATGCGAAAACGCCGCAGCGCCAAATGTGATCGGGATTCTGCGCGAAGCTGGTTGAGATAACGACAAATTGCGACGCGGGTTGAATCGCCGTCCACGGTTTCGGTGCGGAGCCATACGGATTTTTGATCTCGAGGTTGCTGCCGTCGGCTTTTCCGATCCCGGTCGCGGGCAGCGCGGTGCCGTCGGCGACGCTTCCTTTGTAGCCGTGCGCATTCAGTTGCTGCACGAGGTCGGCCTTCCACTCCACCAGCCAATTCGCGACCCGCTTGTAAAACTCCTGCTGCTCTTTCAACGCCAGCGCCGTCACGGGCGCGCGGCGAATCGCTTCCGCCGCGGCCACGAAATCGTAGCTGGCCACCGCACGGTGAAATTCTGCCAGCGCGTTCTGCCAGAGGGGCGTTTCCCGCGCGAGCAACTCCTGCTGCTTACGCTCCGCGGCGGTGCGTTCCGCGCTTTCCGAGGCAGACAGGTGCCGCACCAATTCCTTCTCGTCGCGCGCCGCCTCCAGCGTGACCATGGTCTTGCGCTGCAAGTTCGGCGTTCCCTCCCGCAATTTCGCCAGCGCCGCGCGCACCTCCGCCGGTGTTTTAGCCGACGCGATCATGTCGCGCCAGGCCAGGATCTGCCGGCAATCGGCGAGATATTTTTGCGCGAGCGATTTGTCGTCGTTGATCCACGCGGGCGAAGCGGGCGACGCCTTGATGTAGGCATCGAGCAACTCCGCCGCTTCGCTGAAACGACCGAGCTGCATGTTCGAGATGCCGAAGAAAAATAACGCAAACGAGCGCACCGGTCCCGCCGGCAATTCCGTCCTCGCCACCGCCGAGCGCTGGCTGGCAAGTTTGCCCATCTCCAGCAGCGCCTGCCCGAGCGCGGCGTCGGCAAAACCGCGTGTACCCGCGTTTTCCACTTCCTGCGCCGCCTGTTGCGCGAGCGTGTTCTCGTTATCGAGCAGAGCAGTCAGCGACTGGTGCAAGCGCGCCCACGAATAAATTGGCTGCACGTTACGCGCATTGGTTGCGAGCTTGGCGAAGGCGGCGCGCGCCTTGGTAAAATTGCCGTCGCGCATCATGCCGCGCGCTTCGGCGAACGAAGCGCTGTAATCCGCCGCGCTTTTCGCTGGCGCTGCGGGCGCCACTTTCGGGCTCAACTTGTGATGTAGAAAATAAAAGGCGCCGGCTGCTGCGAGCGCGATCATCGCCGCGATCGCCCACCATTTGCCGCCGCCGCTTTCGTGCTCGCCCAACAGACGGCGGCGCGCTTTTTCCAGCGCCGCAATCGTCTCGTCGTAGGAAGAAAAGCGGAGAGGCGGATCCGGCGCGATCATGCGTGAGATCGTGCTGGCCGTGAGCGCCGAAACTTCCGGCGCGACTTTGTTCAACTGGAGCGGATTGTTTTTCAGCGCGAGCAAATCCGCCGCCGACGTCGTCTCGCCTTCGAACGGCGGACAACCGGCCAGGGCGTGAAACAGCGTCGCGCCAGGGCTGAAAATATCGCTGCGGAAATCTTCCGGCTCGCTCTTCAATCGCTCCGGCGCGACGTAATACGGTGTCCCCCAGATCGCGCCGGTGCTTTGCGCAACCGGCTCGACGATTCTCGCCAAACCGAAGTCGCTCATTTTCGCCGAGCCATCGGCCGCGAAGAGAATGTTTGCCGGTTTCACGTCGCGATGGATCAATCCTTTCTCGTGCGCGGCGCGCAACCCTTTCGCGACTTCGATGCCCGCGCGCAAAACGTCGGCCTCCGGCAATTTCTTTTTCTCCTCGATCAAATCGTCGAGCGTGCCGCGATCGACCAGTTCCATGACGAGGTAGTATTGGTCGTGCGCTTTCCCGAAGGAGAAAACCTGCACCACGTTGGGGTGATTGATGGAAGCGGTGACGCGCGCTTCCTGCTGCAACTGCTTCGCGTATTCCGGGCCGAGATCAGGGCGCAGCAATTTCAGCGCGACCTCGCGCGCCAGTTGCAGATCGCGCGCTTTGTAAACCTTGCCCATGCCGCCCAGGCCGAGCGTCTCCAGCAATTCAAAATGATCGAACGAACGCGTCACGCGCGTTTTTTCGCCGCACGCCGGACAGGTCACGCGGGCGAGCGGTTCTTCCTTCGAGGTATCGATTTGCGCTCCGCAATGCGCGCACGCAATCATCTCCATTTGCGCGATAGTAACATCGCGAAGAATGACGGCAATGACGACGGCAGGAACCATGAGTCGGCGCGATTTCGAGGTCGCGCCGGAGGAAGCGCGTCTGCGGCTCGACGTTTTTCTGGTGCGACGCGCGCCGGAGTTTTCGCGCGCGCGCATCCAGACATTCATCCGCGATGGTTTTGTCACCGTGAACGGCGAAGTGGTGCGAGCGAGCGAAACGATGCGCAAACACGATGCGGTGACGTTGCTCGAACCGCCGACGCAGGCGCTCGATCTGCCCGCCGAGAAGATCGCGCTGTCTGTTTTGTTCGAGGATGAAGATTTGGTCGTGCTCGACAAACCGGCCGGGCTTTCCGTGCATCCCGGTGCGGGCCGCAACAGCGGCACGCTGGTGAACGCGCTGCTGGCGCATTGCGATAATCTCTCCGGCATCGGCGGCATCGAGCGCCCGGGCATTGTGCATCGTCTCGATAAGGAAACGAGCGGCTGTCTCGTGGTCGCGAAGAACGATCTCGCGCACGTCGCGCTCTCAGAGCAATTCGCCGAGCGCACGGTGGAGAAAATTTATCTCGCGCTCGCCGCCGGCAAGATGCGCAAAAACAGCGGCACCGTCGACGCCGCCATCGCGCGCCATCGCGTGCATCGCCAGCGCATGATGGTGACCGAGCGCGGGCGCGAAGCGCGCACTGATTATCGTGTCGTGCGCAGCGGGCCGGACGCGACGCTGCTCGAGTGCCGTTTGCACAGCGGACGCACGCATCAGATTCGCGTGCACTTGCAGCACATCGGCCATCCGATCTTAGGCGACACGATCTACGCGGGCCGGCGCGCGGGAAAATTTCCGCGGCAAATGCTGCACGCCTGGAAACTCGCGTTCGCTCATCCGCGCACGAAAACGCGGTTGTCTTTCGCCGCGCCGATTCCCGCCGACTTCGAGCAGACGATGGGTCAGGTGCTCGCCTAGTTCGCCGCCGGTTGCCTGCGCTTGGGGATGCGCCGCATCTTCGAGCGATGAGCGGCGAGATCGACGAGTTCGGCCACACGCAATTTCAAGCGCCGCGCGCGGACGAGCAAGAATAAAACGAATGCCGCATAAGGCGCCGCGAGCCACCAATGCAGGTGTCCAGTATTGAGGTAGTGATAAGCGAGAAAGCTAAGGAAGATGAAATTGACCAGCACCGTCGTCGTCACCAGCCGATAGCGCAGGCGCGCGCGCGTGAGGCATTTGGGGCCGCCGTGATATTCCGTCACCGTCTGCAGCACGATGCTCCACCAGAAATTGCCGTAGATTTGCACGTCCCATTCCTGCCAGCCGGTATCGGTGGAATAGCGCCAGTTCTCGGCCTCGAGCAGCGCCAGCGTTTCGCGCAGCAGCGCCTGGCGATCGGTCCCCTCCTCGCTCCAGTAAACGCGTTCGCGCCGGCTGCCACCGAATTTCTCCGGCAATTTCTCGTGCGATGAAATGACCGCGCCCGGCGTGCGTTTGAAATGCAGCCAGGTGAAATAGCGCGACCAGCCGCGCACCAGCGGTTGCGCGAAAGCGAGTGCCATCACCAGCAGACGCGAGGGGACGGTGTCGAACTTCGGCTCGATGCGCGCGCGCACCATATAAGAGAGCGCGACGCAGAAAGTGCCGCCTAACATCAAATACGGCACGATCCGCAGCGTGGGCAGAAAAACGCCGAGCCCGAAGAGAAAGAGCGTGAGCGCGAACCATTCGATGCTGCTCAGATACGCCGCGATTTCCGATTGCGGCGTCGGGTAAATCGATTGGAAAAAGCCGTCGCCGAAAACACCGTGGTAAATGATCGGGCGATTGATGAACCAACTGAAACGCGGCGTGCCGTAAATCTGCCCGCGCCATTTTGCGGTGCCGGTTGGTCCGAAAAAAACGAGATGCTTGAAGCGCAGCAGCGACTCCGCTTCGCCATAGCCTTCCTGCTGTTTGCGAAAGGCTTTGAGGGTGAAACGCCGGTGATGCCAGACGATGGCGGTAGGACTGAAAGCGATGACGCCGCCCGATTGTTGCAAGCGCCAGCAGAAATCGACGTCGTCGCCGGCCTTGTGATATTCCGGATCAAAACCGCCGACGTTTTCAAACGCCCAGCGCCAGAACGCCATGTTACAACCGGGAATGTGTTCCGCGATCGTGTCGGTTAAGAGCACGTGGCTCGGCCCGCCCGGCGCGGCGGCGACGCAGGCCTGGATCCAATTGCGCGCCGGTGGCGGCACGTTCGGTCCGCCGACGCCGGCGTAATCGCCGCTAGTGAGCGTGCCGATTAAATAGTAGAGCCAATCCGCGTCCGCCATGCAGTCGGAATCGGTGTAGGCGAAGACTTCGCCGGTGGCTGCCGCGGCGCCGGTGTTGCGCGCCGCGCTCAAGCCGCGATTCGGCTGATGCACGTAGCGCACGCTCGGAAAATCTTTCGCGATGTCGACGGTACGGTCGGTCGATCCGTCGTCAACCAGCACGATCTCGTAGCTCGGGTACTTAATTTTCGTGAGCGATTCGAGACAGGCGCGCAACGTCGCCGCGCCGTTATACGAGCAAACGATAATCGACACACTCGGCGTTTCCGTGAGCGCGCGATGCGGCAGCACGGCATCGTCCTGACCAAGTTTATCGTGCAGCGCATGGAACGATTTCTTTGGGACGCGGTCGCGCGTGACGAGACCGAAGGCCCAGTCGGTGACTTCCTGGTTGCCGGTGAACCATTCGTCCGTCCACGCGAAAAAGATCGTCCCCGCCAGTCCGCATTTCACCACGCTGTCGACATGCCAGCAGAGCATCTCCGCCTGCTCGTCCTCGGAATGGCGGATCGTGTCCATGCCGAATTCGCCGAGGATGAGCGGGCGCTCCTCGGTGAGATTTTGCAGGCGCAGCAGGTAACGCTCGAAATCGCGCTGGTTATGCAGATAAACGTTGAAGCAATAGAAGTCGACGTTTTGCGGCAGCAGAAATTCCGTCGGCGGATAAGTGGCGTAGGAATAGAGCGGGCGCGGATCGATGCGGCGGGCGACGGCGATCAAATGCTCGACGAATTCGGTGACGCGACGGACGCCGAGCCAGCGCACCATTTGCGGCGCGATCTCGTTGCCGACCAGGTAACCGAAAATGGCCGGATGACCAACGTGCGCGGAGACCGCTTCTTCCACGGAGCGCACGATTTCCCTCCGCGCTTTTCGCGAACGCAAAAACTCGACGTGCTTTGCCCACGGCAGCGTGATGAGCACGCGCAAACCTTCGGCGGCGCAGGCCTCGAGAAACCAGCGCGGCGGCGAATGATAAATGCGCACGACATTGAGCCCGAGCGCACGGATTTGCGCGAGATCGCGCGCGGCGCGTTCCGGCGGCCCGAGATAATGCCCTTCCGCATCGGGCGCGAACGGTCCGTAAGTGACGCCTTTGACAAAAAATTTCCGGTCGCCTTCGAAGAAGAACTTGGCAACGGCGCGGATCGGTTCCGCGTGAGATGAGGTCACAGCGGCAAGTCCCTAGACCAGCCGCGTTACGGACGCAAAACTTTTAGACAGCGCGCTCTACAGTTTCGGCTCAATGAGGGTGCGCAATTTGATCATGCCGCGGCGGATGCGCGCTTTCACCGTTCCCAGCGGCTGATGCAATTGCTGCGCAATTTCGTTTTGCGTGAGCCCGCCGAAAAAAGCGAGCTCGATGGCGCGGCGTTGATCGTCGGACAACTCCATTACCGCGCTGCGCACAATCGTGCTGGCCTCGCGCGACACCGTTTCATCGAACGAATCGCGATCGATCCGGCGATCCGCGCTGAGCAATTCCTGCTCGAGATCGTCGCGCAAGCGATGGCGGCGTTGCACGCGCCGCAGGCGGTCGATCGCTTTGTTGCGCGTGAGCGTCATCGCCCAGGTGATCGGCTTGCCGCGGCGCACGTCGTAAGTGCCGGCCTTCGCCCAGATTTGCACGAAGACGTCCTGCAGCACCTCTTCGGCGTCTTTGCTATTGTTCAAAACGCGAAACGCCGTCGAGAGGAGAACGCCGGAGTAACGTTTGTATAATTCATCGAGACAATCGCGTTGGCCGCGACTGAGACGCCCGAGCAGCTGCGCGTCGGTCAACGATTCGATCTTGGATCTCTTCAAAGGCATCGTTCTCATCGTTACTAGACAAATACTAGACAACTAATATTCGGATGCAAGACAACATTTGGATGCGCCGGAAGCATCTTCTGTAGCGGCAGTCTATGACCACCGATTCCTCGCAACGACGAGAACGCCGTCGGCGGTCACAGACCGCCGCTACAGGGACGCCTGCAGCGCAGCGCGCATGATTTCCGCTGTGCGCACGAGATCATCGCTGGTATGCGCGGTCGAAAGGAAGCCAGTCTCGAATTGCGACGGCGCGAAATAGACCCCGCGCTCGAGGCAGGCGTGGAAAAATTTGCCGTAGCGCGCGGTGTCGCTGCGCTTGGCGGAAGCGAGATCGACGACGATCTCGTGGGTAAAAAATAAACAGAACATCGAGCCGACGCGATGAAAGGTGAGACCCGAGATCGCGTCGGCTGTGATCCGCTCCAATTCCGCGCCGAGTTCCTCCAGAATCTTCCAGCCATCGATGCGCTCGAGTTCCCGCAATTGCGCCAAACCCGCGGCCATCGCCAGCGGATTGCCGGACAATGTTCCCGCCTGATACACCGGCCCATCCGGTGAAAGCTGATCCATGATTTCCGCGCGCCCGCCGAACGCGCCAACGGGCAAGCCGCCGCCGATGACTTTGCCGAGCGCGGTGAGATCGGGCTGGCTGTGATACAACTCCTGCGCGCCGCCGCGCGCGACGCGGAAACCGGTCATCACTTCGTCGAAAATCAACAGCGCACCGTGCCTGGTGCATTCGTCGCGCAATTCCTGCAAAAAATTTTCGCGCGGAAAATAGAGCCCGGCGTTCGCCGGGATTGGCTCGAGGATCACGCCCGCGACCGCGCCCGGACTCTCGCGAAATGCCGCGCGCACCACGTCGATATCGTTGAACGGCAGCACAATCGTTTCGTCGGCGTACGCCTGCGGAATTCCCGCGCTATCCGGTTTGCCGTGCGTGAGCGCGCCGCTGCCCGCCTGCACAAGAAGCGCATCGACGTGACCGTGATAACAACCGGCGAACTTGATGATCTTGTCGCGGCCGGTGACGCCGCGCGCGAGCCGCAGACACGACATCGTCGCTTCCGTGCCGCTATTCACCATGCGCACTTTTTCGATCGACGGCATCCACGCACAGATCAGCTCCGCCATTTCCACTTCGAGCGGATTGGGAACGCCGAAGCTCGTCCCGCGCGCCGCAACATTTGTGATGGCATCGACCACGACTTTCGGCGCGTGCCCGAGAATGGCGGGCCCCCACGTGCCGACGAAATCGATCAGCTCACGACCGTCGACGGTGTGCAGATGAGCGCCGGCCGCGCGGTCAACGAAGAAAGGCTCGCCCCCGACGCCGCGAAACGCGCGCACGGGAGAATTCACACCGCCGGGAATACGACGGCGGGCGCGGGCGAAAAGCTCACTCGAAGAAAACGCGTTCACGCGATGACGCTACGCCGGGGCGTATGAAATTTCACTCGTCGAGCAAGGAACGCTAAGGGCTCGCGAATTCGCAGAAGGACAAGAGCGCATGGGATCGAAGCAAAGATGGAGCACGCTCGCCGCGCCGTCTGGGAGTTGCGCATGCAACTGCGAAGTCGGCGTCGGCAAGCGTGAACGCATTGGCGCGCAGACCAAGCTTGTTGGATTAAGCGCGCTAAAACTAAACTCGCTGAATTGGGCGCGCTGGATCGAGCGCATAAGACTGAGCGCGTGAGCCGAACAAGCTAGAGCGAAACAAGCCGCTTCCGAACTGGATACTGCCGAAACTAGAATAGTCTCCTCATTATCGCCTATCTTCTTCGATAGCGATCGGACCAGATAGTGGGCGTGAGTTTCGTCTTTCGCATCTCGGTGCGTGCCGCGTCGTCTCGAGGGCAGAAAGGCTGACGGGAGCAGTCGGATCAGCGGTGACCGGGAACGCGGCGTTCGCCGAGACGCCCGCTCCGTTGACGGCCACGACTTGATAAATTGCAATCGCTTCGGCCATGAACGCGTTGTCTATGTTCGGGGCGGCCAAGAGCGCGTTGTCTATGATCGCGCCGGCAAATTGACACTGCTCCGACGCACGGGATAGTTCGCAGCACTTCGGCGGGGTAGCCAAGTGGTAAGGTCGGGGTCTGCAAAACCTCTATTCGCGGGTTCGATTCCCGCCCCCGCCTCTCCTTTGTCTTACGCGGAAATTGAAGCCGGTGAGTCGCCGTCTTTCGTGCAAGCCCAGACCAACGCGATAACCCAGTCAACGAATGTCCAGCCAGTCAGGAGATTGAGCACGAGGATGGCGGCGAAATTTTGTTTCCTGCGTCCGATGAACGCGGGCAGAAAGTAGAGACAGACTCCGAAAGCGGTAATTGCCAGTGCAAACACTACTCCCGCTCCGCTGTTGAACCCCACAGTGCTCAGGATCGACACGTTCTGAGCGTTGGGCGGCGGCCCTCCCGAAGTCTGCGATTGCGTTGGCAATGTGGTGAAGCGTGGCGTCGCATTGTGCGGGCTCCCTTGCGCGTGAACCGCCGCGCCGGCCGCATCAAGATGCGCGCGGAATTGCTGAGCCGCGCTCGGATCGTAATGATACTTCTCCTGAACGGGCTTCGGCAGATCGGCGAAGAACAACTTCACGATACCGGTGCCGGTCACTACCATAATGCCGTCCGGCTCCACGCGAGAAACGGTAACGTTCCTGTATTCGGTGCCATTCGTGAGCTTGAAATCAGCCGCACTAGCGACCGCTGTGGCCAGCAACAGAATGGACAACATTAATCGCTTCATTTTTTGCTCTTTCGTTTTCTGATCTTCGTTACTCCAACGAATTCCTACTATGCCGCTGATAGCCACTCAAGAAGCGATCTCTTGACGCGATGCTTCCGCGCGAATCGTTTTGCCGCGCTGGCTCGATGCACTAAGCTCGCCGCATGCCGCAATTCGCCTACAAGGCGCGCGATGCTCAGGGTGCGCTGGTCGAAGGCGTGCTCGATTGCGCCAATCGTAGGCGTCGCGATCCGGCAGATTGCGCGCCGGCTGCAACAGTCACGCTTGGAGCCGGCCCGACCCCGGGCCGGTGTTTATGAGATGACTTCTCGAAACCCGGCCTGCGGCTTTCGCTTCGCTCCGTCCATGTCGCTCGCCTCCCGCCGGCTCCATTCCGGCCCCCGTCCGCTGTTTGTTCCGCGGAGAGAAGAGAAAGGAGCCGCCCGCATCGCACGACGCGCCGGCGACCCCTCTCGAATCCTTACTGCTTCGGCAGCGGGTCGGCTGCGAAGTTCGCGTGGACCATCGACCATTTGCCGTCTTTTTTGACAAAGACGCGGGTGGACTTGGCCCGATTCGGCTCCGTCTTCCCGTCCTTGTCGATCGTGAGGCCAGCGTAGTTGTAGGTCAGAATGGCGATGTCGCCGTTGTAGACCTGGACCTTGGGATTGGTCATTTCCGCCACGATGCCCTTGGCGGAGTCTTTGCCCGCGGCCTCACCCAGCCGCTCGTTCAGCGCCTTGCCATCGAGGCGGGTGGCGAACTGACCGTTGAACTCGGTGTAGTCTTCCGCCATGTCCTTCGAGAGCGCGGCGATGTTGGTCGGATCTTTTATTCCAGCCGCCCACTGCGCTTTCGTCATCGCAATGACGGCGTCCGCGATTTCCTTGTCGGCCTGCTGCGCCGAAGCATCAAACGTGAACGCTGCGCAAGAGGCCACTGCGATAAATGCCACTATCAGTTTCTTCATATTTTCTCCTTCGGGGAATTCTCCCCGCGTTTTTGAGCTGACCAGGCTCGATGGTTTGGTTGTCGCCGGCAATGGTCGCTGAATTCTTGCCGCCGGATCCTGATCAGAGTCCCGTAGCTGGCGCGGGTCGAGACATTTATTGCCAACTTTGATCAGTGTTCGCAGATTCCGCCGATTTCCAAGGCCGGAAGCATTCCTAAAATCTGCGACAAATGAACTGACGCTCCGCCTTTGGCTAACCGTCGAGGTTTACCGCAGAGCACGGATGCGATAATTTCGTTCATGCCGGATTTCACCTACAAGGCGCGCGATGCGAGCGGTGGTTTGGTCGAGGGCGTGCTGACCTGTCCGGATCGCAGCGTCGCAATTCGGCAAATCGAACAGCAGAATTGCGTGCCGATCCGCATCGACGCTGTCGCGAGCGCGGCGGCGGTGGCGGCGCCCGCGCGCAATTTTCGCATCCTCAATCGCGCGCGCCAGGAAGTCCACGCGCCTCAGACGCCGGCGCAGACGCTGAAGATTCCGCACGGCCAATTGCTCGTGCTCACCGAGCAGCTCGCGCATTTGCTGCAAGCGGGCATGACGCTGGACGAAGCGCTGAGCGTGATGGAAAAACGCCTCAAACATCCGCACGTGCAACAGGTCACGCGCACGCTGCACCAGGCGCTGGTCGATGGCCGCAGCTTCTCGCAAGCATTGCGCGGTTTTCCAAAAATCTTTCCGCCGCTTTACGTGAACCTCGTCGCTGCGGGTGAAGCGAGCGGCGCGATGCCGGAAATTTTGCATCGACTGGTGAAGCATTTAATGCAGGCCAAAACGCTGCGCGATCGCGTGTCGCAGGCGCTGATTTACCCGGCGTTTCTGGCGTTGGCCGGCGCGGCGTTGATTACGATTTTCATTACCGTGATGGTGCCGCAGCTCACGCAATTCATGGCGCAAAATGGCGGCACGTTGCCGTTGCCGACGCGTATTTTGCTGCAGGTAAATCACCTCATCACCAGTTACTGGTGGCTGGCGATTCTGCTCGTCGTCGGCGCGGTCGCGGGCTGGCGAACGTTCGTGCGCACGAGTGAAGGACGCATTTCCTGGGATCGCTTTCGTCTTACCATTCCCGGTTACAGCCGCGTCATCCGGCATCAATACTACGCGCAGTTTGCGCGCACGCTGGGCACGTTGACCGAGAACGGCATTCCGCTTTTGCGCGCGATCGATCTCGTGACGGAAATCGCCGACAACCGTTACATCGAGGCGAAGCTGATCGAGGTGCGGCGACGCGTGGTCGATGGCGCGACCCTATCCACCGCACTCGCGGGCGAGAAAATTTTTCCCGAGTTGCTTACCGACATGATGGCGGTGGGCGAGCAGACTGGGCGCTTCGCGCAAACGATGCAGACCATTGCCGATGTTTACGAACGCGAGCTCGATCGCACGGTAGCGATTACCTCGTCGCTGATCGCGCCGGTTATTATCGTCATCATCGCTATCGTCGTTGGCTTCGTAGTCTACAGCATTCTCTCCGCCGTCTTCAGCATGACGCAGAGTTTGCAGTTCCACGGGCGGTGAGGTAGCATCGCGGCGTTTTGATTCGCCCCTGGATCATCGGACTGCTACCCATCGCGTGCGCGAGCATGGCGCTTGCGCAGGACGCGCTTGATCAACAGCAGCCCGTCGTGCGCGCCGCGAACGTGCCCACGACTTTGCCCGGCAGCGCGTGGCTCGATCTGCGGCAGAACGCGTCGGCTAATTCCGTGCAAGCGGCGCCGGATTGGGTGGAATCGGTCACGCTCATTCCGCAGGAAGCGCAGGGCGACACCGCAGCCAGCACGATCTTTCGCATCCGCGTCAAGAATCCGAGCACGAACTACAACGTGCTCTATTTCCGCCTCTTTTTCCAGGACAACGCGAACGCAGAACCGCGCCTCGTCGCGTGGGATGAATCGGGCTCGCAGGTGTTGCCATCGGGTTCGTTAGGCGAAGGCACTGGTCTGCCGACTTCGGTGAGCACAGTCGTGCCGATGATCGGCGTCACGG
>JALYTV010000121.1 GCA_030854105.1 Verrucomicrobiota bacterium
AGCTCGATCTCCTTCGGGACAAACATCCCTTTCTCTTGCTGGACAAAAACGTATTGCCGCGAGCCGGTGTCGAAGAGCGCAGACGCGGGGATGACCAACTCCCGCCCGAGATCGGACTTCAACTCGACGCTGGCGTACATCTCTGGTTTAAGGACGCCGTTTGGATTGTCGAGCGCGACCCGGATCTTTGCCGTCCGCGTCTGGCCTTGCAGATAGGGATAAATGAAATCGATTTTGCCCGTGAACGGCCGGTTCGGATAGGCCGTCAGTGTCACTTGTGCAAACTGTCCCACTTTCACGATCGGCAGTTCGTATTCGTAAATCTCCGCCTCAACCCAGACGCGTGAGAGATCAGCGATGCGGTAGAGAAGCGCCGTGGGCTGAATCAGCTGACCGGCCACGACATTCTTTTGCACGACCGTGCCGGCGAAGGGCGCCACGATTTCCATGGTCGGTTTGGCGGTTTTTGAACTCTGCAGCGCCTCGATCTGGTCGCCGCCAATCCCGAATAACTCGAGACGTTTCCGCGCGGACTCGAGCACGGCGCTAGCCCCGCTCGCCCGCGCCGCGCCGTAATCCCCGCGAGCGCCTTTGGCATCGCGAGCGTTGCGCCAAGCCAACAGATAATCCTGCTTCGCCGAGTAAAGCTCCGGGCTGTAGAGCTCCATCAACGGTTGACCAGCCTCGACGTGTTCGCCCGGCTTATCGACAAGGAGTTTTTCCACCCAGCCCATGACGCGGCTGTTCAGGTCGGCAACCTTGCTTTGGTCGTAGGTGACTACGCCGACCGCGCGAATGCTCCGATCCACATCGCTCATCTTGACCGGAACGGTGCGAATGTTGATGAGTTGCCGTTGTTGATCGGTGAGATCGACCGCGCCGCGTCCTGGAATGCCCGCCGCATTGACTTTGCGGACCGGCTGCAGAGTCATTCCGCAAATCGGACAATTCCCCGGCTTATCCGAAATGATGTTCGGATGCATCGAGCATTGGTAAAGCTGTTTACCGGCGGCTTCGGCGGCGTGGATGTCACCGCTTGGTGGCTCCTGCTGCGTCAGCGCGTTTTCCTTTTTGCCGCAACCGGGAATGGCTACGGCGATGAGAACATAGAAGCCGGCGAGGAATAACTGACGAGATGATAAATTCATTTCGAGACCCTCTGTTCTTTGGTGATTTGAACTCGCTGCGCGGCGCGCAAATCGAGCCCGATGGCGCGTTCCAACATCGCCAGCGCTTTGGCGAGATCGGTCTCGCTCGTGATCAAACCGAGACGGAAATTGAGAAGCGAGCGCTCCGTGTCGAGAAAGTCGATCAAGCTCGTCTTGGCCGATTCATATCCAGCGCGGGAGGCGTCATAAGTCTGCTGCGCCTGGGGCAGAAGATTCTGCCGGTAAAGCTCGACCTGATCGCGCGCCGTGGTGGCCTGGAACCATGCGTCCCGCACATCGGCTTCGACATTGTTGGCAACGTTTTGCTGCGCCTCGCGGCTGGCCGCCAGATTCTTGCGGGCTTCGCGCTCCTCGGCGTTGAGTTTCCCAAACCAGATCGGCACGTTGACGCTGATCGATCCCATGACCGCGTCATGTCCGTTGTCTGGCGGGTGGGAGAAAATGTTTGGATTTACCTGTGTGTAATCGATGCCCACGGTGAAGTCTGGCAGCCGATCCTTGCGGGCGAGCGCGAGGGAAGTTTCGTTGCGCTCGATCGCGACATTGGCTTCCTGCAAATCCTGCCGGTATTGCACTGCCAGCGCAGTCGCCCGCTCAAGAGTTAAGGGCAGAACGCGGTCAAAACGCGCACTCGTTTCGATGGGTGTCTTCGTTGGAAGATTGCGCAACGCGTTCAGTCGCGCCTGCGCCGCCTCGCGCAGCTGCACCAACTCAAGCAAACGCTTTTCAATCTCGGCGGAAGAAAGCTGCGCCTTGAGCACGTCCTGTTGCTGGACCGTGCCGGCCTCATATTTGGAGCGCGCCGACTCAAACGTCTGCTGATATAGATCGACCTGATCGCGCAAGATCCGGCGGGTCTCGTCCACCCGATACAGATCGTAGTAAGCGATCTTCGCACGCATGATTAGCTCGCGCGCGCGCGTCTGATATTGCCAGAATGCTTGCAGCGCTTCCTGCTGCGCGCGTTTCGCGGCTAACGAAAGTTTTCCAGGGAAGGGAATCTTCTGCGAAAGTCCGACGCGTTGGTTCTGCGCGCCAACGCGCGTCTCGACGTTATCGAAGAAATAGCCGTAGTTGAGCGTCGGGTCGGGTAAGCTCCCGGCGATGCGAGGGCGTTCCTTCATCGCCTCCCACTTCAAGCGCGCCGAATTGAGCTGCGGATTCTCCGCCAATACCTGGCGAACAACTGCATCAACATCGGTCGGCTCCGAGGCACGCGCGCGCGGCGTTTCGCGACCTCGCGCAGCGACAACGGGCAGAATTAAAAATAGACTAACGAGTAAAGAGAAAGGTGTTTTCATTGATCCAAACGAACGGTTGAAGAAAAAGGGTGCCGGCAAATGGACACACCCCGGGCGTCAGCGTCCGTGGATCAGATGAGAAACGTGCAGAGAACCGCGAGTTGCGGTGGAGCGTGGCTGGGCGTTCGCAAGGCCAGCCGAGGAAAAGAGACGGAAGTCGTCGGGATTTCTTGCGACAGAACCGACAAGACCGGTGAAATCATGGCGACCGGCGCAGGATTTGCCGGAGTCGATTGCATGGGATTTTGCCGCAGCAAAATGCACGACTTCATCTTCGCGCAGCACGCAGGGCAGTCCGTTTTCTGCGCAGTCGACATGCTCAGCGCGCAGGCTTGCGCGGGCATTTGGGGGGCGAGAGTTAACCCCAGAACCAGCAGAAGTGCGATTAGTGCACGCATTAGCATCGGGGGCTATATAACAGGTATCAAGTGCTGCGTCCAGTCTGCGAGGTGGTGCCGGCGAGGCGGCGCGTGGTGGACGTCGATTGTTTCGGCTGCTTCGCTCGCAGCCTTACGTTGCCGGGTAGATGGACGAGAACAAACCCGCTTACCCGTCGCAGGGGTTTGCCTTGGTCCTGGAAATATTCCGCCGCGTCAGTATGACGACGCAGCTTGTCTGCGGCGAGCCAGAGCTTCCCTTCGAAACCGAGATTCGCGGTGGAGTTGTTCTTCGAGGAGGAGAGGGCGCGGGGCATCGGTGAGGCGCCATTTTATCCGGCGAGCCGGGAAAATGCCAGCGGGAATGCAGTGTCGCGCGGCAACGCGGGGACGCCTGCTCGCGATGCTCGCCGGCGGAAATGGCAGCGCGGAGCCTAACCGCGCCCGCGCATGGCATCGAGCAGGCGCAGTTTCTCCACCAACCGGCTGGGCGGCGAGGCGCTCGCGCAAAAAGGCGTCTGCTGCGCAGGAACCGCAGGAGGTCGAAGCTCGTGATTCGAGGAATTGCCGCTGGAATTGCGCCCATCGCTCGGCGAGTTGGTGGCGCCGAGAAACGCTTGAAAGCGGCCTTCGTCGAGGACACGAGCTTCGATAAACGGACCTGCTACTTCTCCATCTCCGTGCCGCAGCAACAGGTCGGCGCGTCGTTGCCGGCTTCTTCCGCCGGAGCGCCTTTGGTTACTTTGACTTCGCAGCCGCAATCGGTCTTCGAACATTTATAAGTTGCACCTTGTTCTAACATGACTCTTCACCTCCTTTCCGATTTTGCGTTCACATCTTCTCTTTGATTCCGACCCGGAGAAGCCACCAGTTCACCGGGTAAGCCGTCAGAAAAGCGGCGAGCATGGCGATCTGCCCTCCAATTATCAGGCAAATGATGGCGATAACCGGCAGAGGGTTATTCATCTGTTTCAAGATCGCGCGCGAGCAGTGGAGTGCGTTTGCGAACTTGGTATTCTCGCCAGATCGCAGCAATGACGAACAGTTCGCATGGATGATATTCCCTCGTGGTACTGCCGCAATGAATCGCTCATTAGAGCTTCACGGATCTTAATCTAAGTGCATTCGCTATGACTGAGACAGAGCTTAAACTCATGGCCGCACCGGCGATGATTGGGCTAAGCAGAATTCCGAACCAAGGATAGAGAATTCCGGCGGCGATCGGGATGCCTAACGAGTTGTAGATAAACGCAAAGAAGAGGTTTTGGCGAATGTTGCTCATCATGGCGCGACCGAGCCGGACCGCTTTCTCGATGCCGCGCAGATCGCCTTTCAGTAGGGTGATGCCCGCGCTTTCCATAGCCACGTCGGTGCCGGTGCCCATGGCGATTCCAACATCAGCCGCGGCTAGCGCGGGCGC
>JALYTV010000057.1 GCA_030854105.1 Verrucomicrobiota bacterium
CCTCTTCCGCCGCCGCGCCGTAATCGAGATAAAAGCGCGCGTTCAAGAACTGCGAGTCGGCGTTAACCGCTTCGTTCAACGCTTCCTGAAAGACGACGACCGCTTCCTTCGGCTTCTTCGATTCGCGCAAGGCGATGGCGTAGTAGTAGGCGAACTCCGGCGCGTTAGGAAAACTCCGGCGCGCATCGGCGAGCAACGCCACCGCGCGATCGCTTTGTTGCAGCGCGCCCAGCATCAGCTCGGCCAGCCGCAGGATGATGACGCCGCGACTGGGATTGATGAGCAGACATTGTTCGTAGTTTTGCGCCGCCTTCCTGAATTCCTCGCGCGCGGCCTCCTCCTTTTTGTCGCTGGCCAGCGCGCGGCCCTCATCATCGTGCAATTGCGCGAGCAGCTCGTATGATTGATAGCGCTCCGGATGTTCTTTGATGATCGCTTCGAGCGTGGCGATTGCTTTCGCGCGTTGATTTGTCGCGACAAACGCCGCCGCCACTTTTTGCCGCACGCTGGCGTCGTCCGGCTGCAATTCCAACACGCGCAGGTAGAGCGGCAACGCTTCTTTTACCTGATCCGTCGCGCCGAAAAAATCAGCCGCTTCTTTCAGGACGTTGGCGTTGTCCTGACCTTTGGCGGCCGCTTTGTGGTAAAACTCGTTAATCTGCGCGAGCTGCGCGGGGTCCGGCTTCGCTTCTGGGCGCACCAGCAGCGTCGTGAAAAGGCGTCCGAGTTTTAGCCAGAAAGTCGCGTCGTCAGTCTCGATTCCGGCCGCGCGCTGGAGCGTGGCGCGCGCGCGCGATTCGTTGCCGGCAGCCAGGTCGATCTCGAACAGACGCTGATAGCCGTCGATGTTTTTCGGGTCGAGCGCGATTGCTTTGTCGGCGTAGGCAACCGCCTGCTCCATCTTACGCGGATATTTCGCGTAGATGAACGCAAGCTGGAGGTAGGGCTGGGGCGCGTTCGGTTTCGCTTTCACCGCGTCCTTCAGCACATCGATGGCGTCAGGATAATTATCGTTGCGGGACAGCATCGTCGCCACGCGCACGGCGAGTTCCACTTCGCCGGGATCGAGATTCAACGCGCCCCGGTAGGCAGCGAGCGCGGACTCCATTTCGCCATCATCCTCAAAGTTTGCGCCTTCGACGAAACGCGCGAGTGCCTCGGCTTGGTGTTCGCCTTCTGGTTTGAGAATGAGATCGCGCGCGGGCCGCAACACCGTCGAGTCGTCGAGAATTGCTTCGGCGCGTCTCGCTGGCGGCGACGGTTTCGGGCGTCGCGCCGCCAAAATGGGCCGGGCCACAAGAAGGGCGGCCAGCCACACCAAGACCGCTTTCTGCGCGAGGGAAATCATGCTCGGCGAATCTATCGCGTGCCTTCCCTGCGGCAACCGGCGCGCTCACTCGCGCTGCTTTACGATTTGTAACGGAGACGCTTCTTGTGGCGATTCTCCTTCATGCGCTTGCGGCGCTTGTGCTTGGAGATTTTCGCTTTGCGTCGTTTTTTAATGGAACCCATTCGTAAAGGATGCTGGTGAGCGGGAAGGCAACCATCGCTTGCCTCATCCCGCAAGCGGTTTCGCCCTACACTTCGTAGAAAATAATAAGCAGCCCGATCAGCGCCAGCAGCGCGCCCATCACGCCGCTCTCGTGGCGCTCGAACCAGCCGAGCCGCACCTTTTTTAATCCCGCCAGCGTCAGCGAAGTAAAGAGAAACATGCCGGCGACGGTGCCGACGGAAAGGATCAGCGTGAGCAAAACGAAACCCGACCAGCCGAAACGAATGCTGTTTAAGTAGATCGGCAGAAATCCTTCGCACGGCGACAGCGTGAGCAGCGCAAAAAGACTCATGATCGCGATGCGATCCGACGTGCGCTGATCGCTGATGCTTGGGCCGCGTAATGTTTTCAGCGCGCGTTTGAGCTTGTCTTCCTGTGCCGTGTCCGCCGCGATCTCGCGCAATCGCTTCCGCGTTTTCAGCGGCGTATGCTCATGTTCGTGAGCATCACTGTGCTCGTGCGCGTGACGCGAAAAGAAATGCGTGTGGCTATGCGCATGTCCGGTCCCTTGCCGCCAGAGATAAAACAGCCCGAGACAGATCACGAACGAGCCGGCAAAGATCGGGAACCAGCGGCCGATGCTGACCTGCACTACGGTGCCGAAAAGCGTGAGCAACAATCCCAGCACTGCGGTCGCCAGCACGTGTCCGGTTCCGGCGAAAACAGTCACCGCCAGAGTCTTCACGTTCGACCAGCCCTGCACGCGACCCGTCGCGATGAACGGCAGCCAGTGCGTCGGAATCGCCGCGTGAAAAAATGCGACCGTAAATCCGGTGAGCGCGATGGTAGTGAAAACGGCTTCGTTCATCGCCGGCGATCTGGTCGGGCTGCAGGGATTTGAACCCTGGACCTCCTGCACCCGAGACAGGCGCTCTACCAAGCTGAGCCACAGCCCGAACACTCAAACTCGCCGGCTGCCCGACGAGCGGCAAATTGAGCAGGCTTGGCCTCGCTCGCAAGGCAAAAAGCGGTGGCACCGCGTCCGCTTGCTCTCGTCGCGTAAAAATACTTTGACAACGCGCCTCCGGATTCGGAGAATCACTGTTCCTTTTCCCTATGCTCGGCTCGCCACTTTCCTCACCCGTAAACGCCGAGAGCGCAGCGAGCGTTCTTCAGTTCCCGACGGAGCAAAAACGCGCCGTCCAAACCTTGCGCATTATGACGACTCAACTCTTGCAGGACGCAGCTCAGGTCATCCCGAATCCGCAAACGCTGATCAACGTCGTCTCCCGGCGCGTCCGCCAGCTCAGCCTCGGGCACCGGCCCATGATCGAGAACGCTCCGCGCGCTTCGCTCACCGACATCGCCCTGCGCGAAATCATCTCCGGCAAGCTTACCTTCGAAGAGGTGAACAGCGCCGCCGAAGCAGAGGCGTAGGCCGCTGTTGCTCGTCCGGTCATGGCCACCGAGACGATTCTGAATCGCAAAGCGCTCCGCGATTTTCACATCCTCGAGCGCTACGAAGCCGGCATCGAGTTGAAAGGCAGCGAGGTCAAATCGATCCGCGCCGGCAAAGCGAACATCAACGACGCTTTCGCGCGCATCGAGAAAGGCGAAGCGTTTCTCTACAACGCCGACATTCAGCCCTACGAACGCGCCAGCCATGAAGTCCCGGCGGCCAAACGTGTGCGCAAACTTTTGCTCAACCGCGTCGAGATCGACAAGCTTTACGGCCTCACCGCCATCGCCGGCCGCGCGCTCGTCATTCTCAATTTGCACTGGAAAAATGGTCGGGTGAAAGCCGAGGTTGGTGTCGCCCAAGGCAAAGTCGCGCATGACAAGCGCGCCGATTTGAAGAAGCGCGCCACCGACCGCGAAACCGAACGCGAAGTCGCGCGCTTCAATCGCCGGCATTCGTGAACGCAACCGTGTGAAGTTTTCGCACGAAGATCACGAAGGCCTGAAATATCTCTGCTCCTTCGTGCTCTTTGTGTCCGTCGTGCGAAAAGATGAACTGGCTCCTCGCTTCTAGTCTCGGCTTTTTGATCTTAGCCAGCGCGCTCATCCGCTGGCTGCGCGGTCGCGTTTCCTTCCGCGACAAAGTCATCATCATCACCGGCGGCTCGCGCGGGCTCGGCTTGATGATCGCAAAGACATTCTCGCGCGAGCGCGTGAAGCTCGTTCTCCTCGCGCGCGACGAAAAAGAATTGGCGAAAGCCAAAGCCGAACTCGAAGCGTGCGGCGCCGAAGTGCTCACCCTCCCGTGCGATCTCACCGATCGCGCCCAGATCGTGTCGGCTGTCGATCGCGTCGTCTCACATTTCCATCGCGTCGACGTGCTCGTGAACAACGCGGGCATCATCGAAGTCGGTCCGTTCGCGCACATGACGCGCGAAGATTTCGAGCGCTCGCTTGCGCTGCATTTCTGGGCGCCGTTCGATCTCGTCGCGCGCGTCCGCCAGCTCATGCGCGCGCAAGGCGGCGGACGCATCGTCAACATCTCGTCCATCGGCGGCAAAATGGCGGTGCCGCATCTCGCCCCTTACGTCGTCGGCAAATTTGCGCTCACCGGTTTCTCCGATGCCACCCGCGCCGAACTCGCGCGCGAAAACATCCGCGTCACCACCGTCGCGCCGGGAATGATGCGCACCGGCTCCGACGTGCACGCGCGCTTCAAAGGCGATCATTCCGCGGAGTTCAAATGGTTCTCGGTCTCGAACAAAATGCCGCTCACCTCGATGAGCGCCGAGCGCGCCGCGCGCAAAATCGTCGCCGCCTGTAAACGCGGCCAGCCGTCGCTCACGCTCACTTTCGCCGCGCGCATCGGAATCATAGCCAGCGCGCTCTGCCCGAATCTTTTCGCTTACGCGATGAAACTCACGATCCATTTCCTCCCGCAACCGATCGGCCCCGAAGGCGACGAGCTGAAGTGCGGCGACGAGATTCAGCGTTAAGACGGGCGCCCTGTAACAGAAGAAGCGTGAGCGGAAAGTGCTGGGGTTCGATATCGCCATTGCGCAGGGAGAACATGGCCGATGGCTGCTTGCCGATTGGACTTTTTGGGAGCAGGTGGCGGCTTCTGCGCGGGCAGTGGTGACTTTCCGCTAACTTGTCGCCACCTCCCCGGAAAAAGGGGCGATTTTTTGTGAGGAAGTGACCACCCGTCTCATAAACACCGGCCCGCGGCCGGGCCGGCTTCGGGCGCGACTGTTGGAGCCGGCGCGCCCTCATCGGCGTCAGGATTTATGCTACTGGCGCCAGAGCGACAATTTTATGGAAATCGGACCAGGGGCGGAACGCAACTTGCGTCCTCAACCCTTCGATCACAATTCCATGAAAACTCCCTCCCTACGATCCACGACCCTCTGTGCTTGGGGCGCTGGCGGCGGCCTCCCTCTTCCTCCCGGCCCGCGCGCAGGCGGATATTCTCTACGTGTCAACCGCTGGCGATAGCACGATTGAGAAATTCACCAGCGGCGGCAGCGGCTCCGTCTTTGCCACTAGCGGAATGAACTTCCCAGCCGGCCTGGCCTTTGATAGCGCGGGCAATCTCTACGCTGCAATCGTCCACAACAACACCATTGAGAAGTTCACCCCCGGGGGCGTCGGCTCGGTCTTTGCCAGCAGCGGCTTGAACGGCCCAGCCGGCTTGGCCTTTGACAGCGCGGGCAATCTCTACGCGGCAAACGCCTTCAACAACACGATTGAGAAGTTCACCCCCGGGGGCGTCGGCTCGGTCTTTGCCAGCAGCGGCTTGAACGGCCCAGGCGGCCTGGCCTTTGACAGCGCGGGCAATCTCTACGCGGCAAACAGCGGCAATAGCACAATTGAGAAATTCACTAGCGGCGGTGGCGGCTCGGTTTTTTCCAGCACCGGATTGAGCAGCAGCCCGGAGTTTCTCGCCTTTACCAATGACGCCGGTGTGCCGCTTCCACTGGCGAACCAAGTCCCCGAGCCTGCGACCTGGGCGCTGCTCGGCCTCGGCCTCCCCGCGCTGCTCGGCGCGATGCGTCGACGCAAATAGCGCGCGGTCTTCGGCGCGACTTCGCCAGCAGGCGCGATGGCGTGCGCGAGGAGGATGCCTTCGAGCTGCGACAAATCCAGCCACGCTTTCAGCGCTATGCCATCGGTCGAGCGCAATAATTGGCGCTACTCTGCCTGCCGCGAGGGCGCGAGGATCGCGTCGCGCATGCCGTGCACGAGTTTTTTGTCAGCCGGCACGATGGTGGCGAGCGCGCCGCGAAGCTGGACGCGTTCGCTTTCGACGAAGTAGTATGGGCAGAGCCGCACGCGGCCTTTCATCGTTTGCGGTTCGCTGGTCGTTTGGTCGAAATAGCGATGCTCGAACAGGTCGCCTTTGCGGAATTGCTGCATGAGCAACGGCTGCTGCGAGAAATGCGCCAGCCCGTCCTCGATGCGTTTCTCCCATTCCTGCTGCGGCAAATCGGAGCCGAGCGCGACGCCGCGACTGCCCCAGCCGAGCGGCGAAAATCCGCTCACCTTCAACATCAGATCGCGCTGTTTCTGGCTGAACTTCATCGCTTCGCGCCAATCGTGAATCTCCAGTCGCGGAATGACGGCGTGCTGCGGCAACGGCGTGGGATCGAGCAGCCAGGTGTAGGGAATGACCTGTTGCAGTTGCTGGAAATATTTCTCGCCGAGTTCGCGACGCCAGAATTCCCGCAGCGGCTGCATCCAGAAAAGTGCGAACCACATTTTCTCCTCGAGGAAAGGCTTGAACGGCGGGGACACGCGCACCTTGCCGGCCGCGGCCGCGTACATGAGCGCGTCGATGCCGGGAATGTTTGGCAGATCGAACAGCTCGAAGAATCGGTAAACGTCGCGGCCATCTTGCGGCGCGTAATTTTCCGCCGCGACGGCGCGATATTCTTTGGCGTTAGCCAGCCCGTTCATCTCGCGCGCGAGCCAGTTCATCTCCGGCCGATAGGTCGCCGATTCTTCGGAAACGACGATGTCGCCGCCGGCGGGCAGCACGTTCTGGAAACCTTCGAGCATGCCGCGTTCGCCGCCGATGACATCCTGGCCCAGCGCGGCGTAAGTGCGATTCAACCACGCGGTGAGGCCGATGCCGCCCGGCACAGAGTCGACTTCGGCGATGTTGTAGCCATCGGCGGTGAGAATGAGATCGGGTCGGATAACGCGCGGCAATTCGTCGCGAAATTGTTTTTGGCGCGCGAACTCTATCAACTCCGGCGGTTTTCCGGCGTCGAGATATTGCGTGATCCACGCCGGTTGTTTGCCGCGCGCGCTCGATTGATAAAGCTGATTGCACGCGCGCTGAAAAACGAAGAGGCGATGACCGAGCTGCTCGAGTTCCGCGACGAATTTTTTCGAAAGCGGAAACGCATCCGGCGAAATCAGCCAGTCTTTTTCCGCGAACAATCCTTCCGCCGGAAAAGCGTCACGAATTTGTTTGAGCACGTCTGTCATGGCCGCGGGGGAAAGTTCATCGTCCTCCCGAGCGAAGCAATGCGGAACCGATCGTCATTCCGAGCGCAGTCGAGGAATCCCGTCGCGAAACTGAAAGCTAGCATCCACGGGATCCCTCGGCTGCGCCCGGGATGACAAGGATGGCATTTCCCGAGCGGCGCGTCCTGCGACCTGCGATTTAGCGGCCGGCGGCGATGCGTTTCAGCGCGAGCTTCACCAGCTCTTCCGCCGACTTGCCCGCGCCATCTTTTTCCTGCAAATCGCGCACGGCTTTGTGCGCGTCCACTTGCTTGTAACCGAGCGCGATCAACGCGAGCACGGCTTCGTTGGCGTCGTTTTGCTCCGGCGTCGGCGCGTGGGTCGCGCTGGCCGCTTCCCACGCCGCGGCGACGCCGACCTTGTCTTTCAACTCCAGCACCATGCGCTCCGCGGTTTTTTTACCGACGCCGCTGATCTTAGACAGCGCGCTCACATCGTTGTTGACCACCGCGCTCTTGAAATTCGTCACGCTCATTCCGCTCAGGACCGCGAGCGCGAGTTTCGGGCCGATGCCGCTGACGTGATTCACGAGCAAACGAAAAAGATCGCGCTCCGCCGCGGTCATGAAACCGTAAAGAATCTGCGCGTCTTCGCGCACGTGCAGGTGCGTGAGGATTTCGATCGGCTGGCCCGCCGCCGGCAATTTGTCGTAGCTCGAGAGCGGGATGAACACTTCGTAGCCGACGCCTTGCACGTCGACGGTCGCTTGCGTCGGCAACGCGTGCGCGAGCCGGCCGTGGAGAAAAGTGATCACGTCGCCAAATCGGTAAGCGCTGCCGGGCAAAGCGCAAACGTCCTCATTCGCTTTTGATGAGCATGGTCACGTCGACGCACCGCAGTTTCGGAATGTTGAAACCGATGGTGCGATAACTTTGCCAGGTCGGTTGCGGATCGGGAAAAAGTTCCGCGACTTCATTCGTCGGCAGCACGATGAAACGCGCGCCGGGCCGGGTCATGAACTCGGCCGCTTTCCGTTTGCGCAGCGTCGTCATGAAGCCGCGAATGTGTTTGCGAAAATACCAGACGAGACTCGGTTCGGTAAAATCGACGGCGGCGAATTCCATGCGGCTTTGCAGATCGGGTCGGCTAACGTCCGCCAGCACGTAGCTCGGGAAATATTTCGCGGCCAACGGCGTGGCGAGCGCGAGGCCGAAAAGGAAAACGGCGGCGCCGACGGCAAGCGTGCGCGACAATTTCAACTCCTCGGTGCGTTTCGCCAGCAGCAGCGCGAGCAGCGGAAACGCCGGCAGCGTGTAATGCGGCAGTTTGGTGGCGACGAAGGTGAAGACGACAAAAACGACGAGCGTGCCCGCGATCAAAAAGCGATCGGCGCGATCGTGATCATCGCGCAGGCTGCGGCACAGCGCCGGCAGCTTGATCGACCACGGAAAGAAGCTGACGAAGACAGCGACGAAATAAAACGGCAGCAGCGCCACATAGCTGAGGATGCCGGACGCGCCGTGACCTTCCATGGTCGAGACGGAACGGCCGAGGACGTGTTTGCCGATGCCGATTGCGAAAAATTCGCCGTGGGTGCGCAGCAGCGCGGGAATTCCCCACGCGCAAACAATCGCGAGCGTGAGCAGAAGTCCGCGCCCGAAATGGAAGCGCGCGCGGAAATTTTCTCCGCGATGAAATCGCTTGGCCACTGCGACGGTGAGCAATGGCACCCAGCCGATCGGCCCTTTCGCGAGAAAGGCGAACGCGAGCGAGAAATAAAAAATCCACCACCAGCGGCGACGGTCGCTTTCCTCCGCCATCAGCTCATAGGCAGCGCGATGTGCGAGCGTGACGAAGAGGACGAGCCACAAATCCGCGACGGCCGCTTTACTATGGACGAAAACTTGCAGCGAGAGCGTAAAGATGGCGGCGGCCCACCAGCCGACGCGTTCATCGCGCAGGCGTTTGCCCCAGCCGAAAAGGGCGACCGCGGTCAACGCCGCCGCCACCGCTGTCGGAAAACGCGCGCCGAAATCGTTTTCGCCGAAAACGTGGAAGCTCGCGATCTGCGCCCAGTAGGTCAGCGGCGGTTTGTCGTAACGCGGTTCGTTGTTGAAAAACGGGACGACGAAATCGTGCCGCTCGCTCATTTCCCGCGAAGCTTCGGCGAAGCGCGGTTCGTCGCGATCGATGAAGGGCAAGCTCCAGGTACCGGCGAGATGAAAAATGAGGGCCGCGAAAAAGACGAGCGCGTAATTGCGGTTTGCCACGATTGGACGCAAAGCTAGCAGGCGTTCTCTTGAAAGCAGAAACCGAAATCGCGGCCCGGCCCGGCCGCACCTTCTGGATCGTGCTGAGCGTGCTGGCTATGAGCGCGCTCGTGCTCGCGTTTTTAGCCGACCCGATCGTAGCAATGTGGCTGAAGGAAAACACGTCGCGGGGGTTGCGAAACGTCATGTCGATGGTGAGTCGGGTGGGGGATTGGCCGGCACATGTGGCGCTCGGGCTTCTCTTGCTCGCGCTGGCGTGGTGGCGAGGCAGTAAAAAATGGATGCGCGTTTTCGTGGCGATGCTGCTTGCGATGGCGCTGGCGGGAGCAGTCGTGCGTGTGATCAAAATCACGACCGGTCGCGCGCGGCCAACCGTTCACGCCGAGCACGCGTGGAACGGAGTCCGGCTGGCGTCGAAATATCATTCGTTCCCATCCGGTCACACCGCGGCGTCGACGGCGTTTTTCTTCACGCTCTTCCTCGCGCGCCGTCGTCTCGGCGGGCTGCTGCTGATCGTGCCGGCTGTGATCGCGCTCTCGCGCATGGTGGTCGGCGCGCATTATTTGTCCGATGTCACCTTCGCCGCCATCGTCGGAATCGCTTGCGCCATGGTTGCGGACGGCGGCTTGCGACGATGGTGGAAGGCTCCTTGCTGAATGCGCGCAAGGGGGCAAATTTCCCCCCGTTGATCCGGAGGGGTGGTCGAGTGGTTGATGGCTCCAGTCTTGAAAACTGGCAGGGCGCAAGCCCTCGTGGGTTCGAATCCCACCCCCTCCGCTGCTGATATTTTCGATTGCCGATTGGCGATTGGTGGAGCGGTATCGCGTCCCAGATCGTGTCGGCTGATGATTTTTCGTTCGACGATCGCATATGTTCACGCGAACATATCGGCATGGTGCGACCTCCCGATGCGAAAAAGCTTTGGCGGAACGTGGGCGAAATTCCAACTGCGGCGCGAGTGTTGCGGCCACGGGAGTTTCACGCGCGCGGCGCGTCGATCGATCCGGCTAACCGGTTCGAGAAAGTCCATTTCGAGGCGGACCCGGACGATGAAGTGGATGGTGAAGCGCGCCCGCGCCCGACGATTTACTATCGCGATTCGTCGCAATCGATTATCGCGCGCAACAACAGTCCCGATGTCGGCTTCGAGACGAGCGTGAATCCGTATCGCGGTTGCGAGCACGGCTGTGTTTATTGCTACGCGCGACCGACGCACGAGTATCTCGGCTTTTCCGCGGGCACCGATTTCGAATCGCGCATCATGGTGAAGGAGGACGCCGGCAAGCTGCTCGAGGTGGAACTTTCCTCGCGCAAATGGAAGCCGCAGGTGATTGCGATCAGCGGCGTGACGGATCCGTATCAGCCGGTCGAGCGCCGGTTGAAAATCACGCGCGGTTGTCTCGAAGTGCTGGCGCGTTTTCGCAATCCGGTCGCGATCATTACGAAGAATCGCCTCGTCACGCGCGACCTCGATCTGCTGGGCGAGCTCGCACAGCATTCCGCCGCGGCGGTCAATATTTCTGTGACTTCGCTGGACACGAATTTGCAGCGCGTGCTGGAGCCGCGGACTTCGCCGCCGGCGGCGCGATTGGAAACGATCGCCAAACTACGCGAGGCGGGGGTGCCCGTGGGCGTGATGGTGGCGCCGATCATTCCCGGCCTGACGGATCACGAGATGCCGGAGATTTTGAAAGCGTGCGCGGCGGCGGGCGCGCAATTCGCAGGCTACACGATCGTGCGTCTACCGTTTGCGGTGGCGCCGCTGTTCGAGCGCTGGCTCGATGAACATTTTCCGGAGCGCAAAGAGAAGGTGCTCTCGCGCATTCGCTCGATTCGCGGCGGCGAAAAATTAAACGACGCGCGCTGGCAAAAGCGCATCAAGGGCGACGGAATTTTTGCGGAGCAAATTGCGGCGCTGTTTCAGATGAGCTGCCGCAAATTCGGGATCGGGCCGCGGCCATCACTGGCGACGGAGAATTTTCGTCCACGCCACCAGCAGCTCGCGCTTTTCTGAGCGCGTCGGCTGACGATTAAGCGGCGAGCTTTTGCTCTTCGTTTTCCCGAATGTAAGAGCGCGTCGCCTCCGGCAGCGCATTCCAGATGCGCGCGGAAACAACCGCGCCGACGGCGGCGAACGGAATGAGAAACAGCGGCCACCAAATCCAACTGATGCCGCTGAGATATCCGACGCAGACCGATTGGATGCTGCTGCCGAGATAGACCGAGCCGTCGACGAGGCCGGAGCAAGTCGCCGTCGCTTTGCGGCCGCCGAAATCCGCCGCGGCCGTGCCCGACATGAGCGAATGCACGCCAGTGACAGCGGCGACGATGAAAAGGGCGGCCATGCCGACGAGGAGCGGTCGCGAAAAAAGCAGCATCGCCATCACCGCCGCGAGCATGAACATGAAGGCGCAAAAAATGGAGACAGGCGGGCCGCGGCGCGATTGAAAAAGTTTATCGGAGATCAAGCCGCCGGCGAAACCGCCGACGATGCCGAAGAGGCACAGCAGCATGCCCCATTGTTGCAGAATCGATTCCGCGCCGGGCTGGGGCACTTGATGCGCGAAGACGGTGTACCATTGCATAATGCCATTGCGCAGGACGCCGGCGGTGAGTTCCACGCCAGCGAGCAGGAGCATGATGCGGCTGCAAAAGACTTTTTTCAGGAGCGCGAGCGTGGAATATTTCTCGTGCATGTGCCCGGAGGAAGCGTCATCCGTTTCCAAGTAGGGAAAGCCAGCGTCTTCCGGCGTTTCTTTAATGAGCCAGAGATCGAGCAGGGCCCAGCCGATGAGGATCGCCGCGGGCAAAAAGAAGACTGCCCAGGTCGCATCGATGGTCTGTCCCGGCGCGACGAAAATGCCGCGCAGCGTTTGCGAAAGCCAATCGCTTTCCGCCGGCGGCTTCGCTTTGGTGAGCGCCACGATGCCCGCGCCCCATTCGAAGGCGAAGTAAACGCCGAAGGAAATGAGCGTGCCGAAAATCGCGCCGAAGACGCCGCGTTCGCGCACGTGAAACCAATTCGCTTTCACCTTGATGATCGAGACCGCGCCGTAGCTTTGGAAATACATGTTGAGCGCGTAGGCGATGACGAACGGCCAGAAGAGCGGGATGGCTGTGCGTCCAGTGAGCGCGAGCCAGGTGAAGGCGCCGAGCGCGATGTTGGCGATCGCGGCGCCGAGAGCGGCGATGAGGATGCCTCTCTTGCCGCCGATGCGATCGACCAGCGGGCCGTTTACCAAAAACGAGAACGCATAGACGCATGTGCCCGCGCCGAAGATGAGCCCGAAAGCTTCGTTCGACATGAGCGAGCCGAACGCGGTCTTCGCCACGGTAAGATTGTAGCGTCCCATGTAGAGGAACGAGTAGGTCATGCCGAGCGGGAACCAGTTAATGAAGCGCCGCCGCACGAACCACGGCCCGTGTCGCATCGGGTTATTGTAAAAATAAATCCAGATGACGACGGCGAGACACGCCGCCACGATGCCTAGCGAAGACATGGGTGAAAATGCGCTCGAGTCATGATGCGGCGGGATTTCCTAAACCGCCCTGGCTTTCGTCAGCGAAGTGCGGCCCGCAATAGTCAGCATAAGGATGCCGCCGGCACATGTAGAACGAGGTGTAGAGCAGGCCGACGAAGCCCCAGTTCAGGCCGCGGCGAGCGCGGAAACCGGGCGGGTGCGGATCGTTCATCGCGCGCAGAATGAGGATTCAGCGGGTTCTGTTCAAATCCGAAGTGCGACCGCACACGTTTTTGCTATTGTCTAGCACTTGTCGATATCATGAAGGCGCTGCGCACGATCAACTATGTCTCGCGTCAGACCGGGCTCGGCATCCACGCCATCCGCGTTTGGGAAAAACGTTACGGCGCGGTGAAACCGGCGCGCGCGGCGAACAACCGGCGTCTTTACAGCGAGAAGGAGGTGGAGCGTTTGAAACTGCTGCGCCAGGCGACCGGCGCCGGCCACAGCATCGGCCAGATCGCGCGCCTCTCGTCGGCGGACTTGCATCGCTTGCTCAACGAAAGCTGGGCGACGCCCGCGCGCAAAGGTGCGAAAGAGGCGCAACGCCCGCTCCTGGCCGCCGCGCTCTCCGCCATCAGCGCGATGAACGCGCCGAAATTTCAGGATGTGCTCGATCGCGCCGCCATCGACCTCGGTTCGCCCGGCGTGCTCTTCGATTTCATCGCGCCGCTGACGATCGAAATCGGCGACGCCTGGCGGGCCGGCGAACTCAGCATCGTGCAGGAACATTTCGCCACGAATCTCATCGCCGTTTTCCTCAACATCTTCGCGCGCCCGTTTACCACCAGTGAATCGACTCCGCGCCTGCTCCTCGCCACGCCGAGCGGTCAGCATCATGAACTCGGCGCGATGCTCGCCGCCGCCGCAGCGCGCTCGCACGGCTGGGCCACCACTTATCTCGGCGCCGCCTTGCCCGTCGAAGAACTGCTTCGTGCCGCGCGTGCCCTCAACCCGCGCGCCGTCGGCCTCAGCATCGTTTTCCCCGTAGACGACGCGCTCCTGCGCAGCGATCTGCGCAAGCTCGATCGCTATCTCCCGCCCGCCTGCGCGATTTTGCTCGGCGGTTGCTCCGCCGCGAATTACCGCGCTGTTTTCAAACGCCGCGTGCACATGGTGCCGAAGCTGAAAGATTTGTTCGGCGTGCTCGACAAAATCGCGCGACCGGTCACGCGCTCACGTAAACGGTCTTCACGTTCGTGAATTCGCGAATGCCTTCCGCCGCCAGCTCGCGGCCGTAGCCAGATCGCTTCACGCCGCCGAAGGGCAAACGCGGATCGGACGCCACCATCGCGTTGATGAACACCATGCCCGCTTCGATTTTGCGCGCGAAAAATTCCTGCTCCTCGATGTCCTGCGTCCAAACGCTCGCGCCAAGGCCAAACGGCGTGTCGTTCGCGAGCGCGAGCGCTTCGTCGCGATCGCGAAAACGGAACAACAAAATCACCGGGCCGAAAATTTCTTCGGCGTAAGCGGACGCTCTCTTTGGAATTTCCGCCAGCACTGTTGGCTCGTAAAAATAGCCAGCGCGCTCTGCCCGCTTGCCGCCGAGAAGCAGTTTCGCGCCGGCTGCGATTGATTTGTGCACCTGCGCTTCGACACCGCGCAGGATTCCTTCCGTGGCGAGGGGTCCGACGTCGGTTTCGTCTTGGAGCGGGTCGCCTATTTTCAACGCGCCCACTTTCTCCAGTAATTCGGCAACGAATTCATCGTAGATCGCGTCGGCTATGAGCAGACGCTTGGCCGCGATGCATGATTGCCCGGTGTTCAGCATCCGCGCTTTCACTGCCGTCGTGATGGCGTCGTTTAATTTCGCGCTCGGCAGCACGATGAACGGATCGCTGCCGCCGAGTTCGAGCACGCATTTCTTCAGCGCGCGTCCCGCCTGCTCCGCGACCGCGCTGCCCGCGCGCTCGCTGCCGGTGAGCGTGACCGCTGTGATCCGATCGTCCGCGATGATTTTTGCCACCGCGTCCGTCTCGATCAGCAACGTTTGAAATTCGCCGCCATCGAATCCGGCGCGCTCGAAAATATCGACCAGCGCGAGCGCGCATTGCGGCACGTTCGCAGCGTGCTTGAGGACGCCAACATTGCCCGCCATCAACGCCGGCGCGATGAAACGCACCACTTGCCAGAAGGGAAAATTCCACGGCATGATCGCGAGAATCGGCCCGAGCGGCTCGTAGCGCACCACACTGCGCCGTGCGTTAGACGACACGATCTGCTCGCGCAAAAATCCTTCCGCGTGCTCCGCGTAGAAGCGGCAGCCGCTGGCGCACTTCTCGATTTCCGCGCGCGCCTCGCGCAATAGCTTCCCCATTTCGAGCGTGATCATGCGCGCGAGCCGCTCCTTGTCCGCTTCAAGAATGTCGGCGGCGCGGTTCAATTTGGCGGAGCGCTCCGCGAACGACGAGCGCCGATGCTTCACGAACGCGTCGCTCGCGCGCGCTAGCGCGCTCTCAATCTGCGCCGGGGACTGCGCCGCGAACTCGCGCACCAGTTTGCCCGTCACCGGATTCCTCGTCGCGATGGCCATGCCCCAACCTATCCCGCCCTAGCCAAACTCAACCCTGTAGCGG
>JALYTV010000007.1 GCA_030854105.1 Verrucomicrobiota bacterium
GCTCGACACTGTTCAAAGTCGCTTTGATCGCGGTCTTGATCGTCGCGGGGTTCGGCGTCGCGCAATCGCAACCAGTCTCGTTTTTACCGGCAAAAAGCGACGGCGCGTTGATCGTGAGCGCGCCGTTTGCCGTTAGTCTCTACTTCGTCATGTATGCCTACTCCGGCTGGAATGCGTCGACTTACATCACGAGCGAATTGCGGGAGCCGCAGCGGAATATTCCGCTCTCGCTCGGCCTCGGCACGGCCATCGTCATCGCGCTGTATCTCGCGTTGAACGCCGTTTTCCTGCGCACCACGCCGATGGCGGAGATGATCGGGAAACAGGAAGTGGCGCTGATCGCCGGCGCGCACATTTTCGGAGCGGCCGGCGCGAAAGTGACGGCGCTGTTTATTTGTCTCGGACTCATCGCGACGGTGAGCGCGATGATGTGGATCGGGCCGCGCGTCACGGTCGCGATGGGAGAGGATCTCGGGCTGCTGCAATGGTTTTCGCGAATGACCGCGCGCGGCGTACCGGTCCGCGCTCTCCTCCTGCAATTCGCGATCGTGAACGTGATGCTCCTGACCGCGACGTTCCAAAGCATCGTCAGTTATGTGCAATTCAGTCTCACGCTTTGCACTACGCTTACGGTGCTCGGTGTGTTTGTGCTGCGCTGGCGGCGACCGGAATTGCCGCGGCCATATCGCGTCTGGGGTTACCCGATCACGCCGCTCGTTTTCCTCGCCGTTAGCGGTTGGATGATGTGGCACATGCTGGCCGAACGCGTCACGCGCGAGCCGTCGCTGCTCGGCCTGGCGACGGCCGCGCTCGGTCTCGTCGTATATTTTCTGAGTCCAAAACGTGATCGCGTCGTCTAATGATCTGACATCACGATGAAATTGCGCGTGCTTTCCCTGCTGCTGATCGCCATTTCCGCGGTTGCGCAAACGCAGCCGGCGACGCTTGACGAAACAGCGCGCTTCCTCGCCGGCATGCCGGTGCCAGGACCGCTCGCTTCGCTCACGCAGGACCCGGCCTGGCAGGATTACTCGCGCACCATGAACGAGGCGTGGCTGCGCAAACAGCAATTGCAGATCTCGCCCATTCACGCCTGGATGCAGGCGAATGCGCCCGAGTATTACGGCAGCGACGCCACCGTGTTCTACATGTTCGGCGGCCCCGATTTTCTCTACGCGAATATTTTCTATCCGAACGCGAACACCTACATCCTCGCCGGCCTCGAGCCGATCGGCGGCGTGCCCGATCTCACGCAGATGCCGCCGGAACAAGTGAGCGCAAATCTCGCCGCCTTGCAGCAATCACTCAGCACGATTCTGCGCGTGCAATATTTCATCACCAAGGAAATGCGGGAACAACTCGGCACGCGCGTCAGCGGCACGCTGCCGCTGCTCTACGTTTTCCTCGCGCGCATGGGCTATGCGGTGCTGGACGTCGCACCCGTGAGCGAGCCGGCGACGGGTGTGAAGATCACGTTTGCCGCGGAAGGTCAGCCGCCACAAACGCTCTACTATTTCAAGACCGATCTCTCCGGCAGCAAACAGAGCGCGTTTCTAAAATGGTGCGCCGCGCGCGGACCGGGCTTGAGCCTGCTCAAAGCGGCGTCGTTTCTTTTGCACGGCAACAATTTCGATGGCGTGCGCAATTTTCTGCTCTGGCACAGCCGCGTCATTATTCAGGACGACTCCGGCATTCCGCTACGCGCGTTTCCGAAAGGCTGGACGGTGAACGTCTACGGAAACTACGTCGCGCACCGCACCGATTTCGTGAAATACACCCAGCTCGATCTGCTCGCGCTTTATCAGCGACCGCCGCGGCCGACGCCGCTTGGCTTCGCCTTCGGTTATCATTGGCAGCGCGAGGAAGGAATGCTGATGCTCGCCACGCCCACCGCGTCGACGACGACCACGCCTCGACCTCCGCCAACCACGGAGCCACGCGTGCTACGGGCGATTCCGGTCGAGCAAAATCCGCAGGAAATCCCCGTCCGCAAAGCGTTGCCCGTTCCCGTGCCGGACGACCACGAGCCGCATTGATGGGATGACGTAGAGGCGCTGATACTCCGAGCCGATGCAGGCGACGAGATCGCCCGGCGCCTGGCGACACAAACAAGCATTGCGCCAATTCTGCCGCGGCCACTTCGGCGCGAGCATCGCTTCGAAATCGAATTCGCGACCAGACGGCGCCGCGCGATTATTCCACCAGCCGAGCGAGAACGCGCGATTCGCGGAGGAGCCGCGGAAACATTGCGCCAGCGAACTCGCCGAAACGACGGGCGCGCCGTTAGCCAGCACGATCTGGCCGAGCTTCGCCCAATCGCGCGCGCTCAATTCCCAACCCGCCGCGAGCAGCGGATTGCCCGCGCGATCATTCAAATAGCGTTGCGGGCCGAGACCGATGCGCCGCAACACGCGCCGCTCGAGATAGCGCGTCGGCGTTTCGCCGCGCAATTTTCGCTTCAACACTTCGTGGAAAACCTGCAACGCGGCCGGCCCATAAATGAACGCGCTGCCTGGCGATGCGACGCTCGGCGCGCGCAACGCCATCGCGTCACGATCGGAAACGTTGTTCGCGTGCAGCCCGAACTCCGGCGCGAGGCCGGCGCTGAAATCGAGCAACTGCCGGAGCGTGATCGACGACTTGCGCGCATTGCCGCGCCATTCCGTGATCGTGTCGGCTACGTGTTCATCGAGATTCAAAATTCCATCTTCCGCCGCCGCCAGCGCCGCCAGATTCCAAAACGCTTTCGTCCCGCTGTAAATGCGCAGCGGCGTATTCGCGTTGCGCTGCGCCAGCACTCGCCCATCGCGTACCGCGTAAAACGAGCGGCCGCCATGTTTCGCCGAATAGTCGGCCGCAGCCTCGATCGTCGCGCGCGTCGGCCGCGCGCAGGCGACCACCAGCAGCACGATCACGAGCGTTCGCATCATTCGCCTAAGTTTTTCGCCGTTCGCGTGTCGAAACAAGTGGATATGCCATTACTTTATCGATCAAAACAACGCTGGCTCATCGTCGCCGCGTTCGCCGCGAGCATCCTCATTCATCTCGCCGCGGTGCTGGCCGCGCAGGTGCGCGACACCACCGAAGCCGTGACGGCGACACTTGATCCGGGACCAGTGATCGCCGAACTCGATCCCGCGCCATCCGATCCGCCGCAACCAGCAGACGCGATACCGCCATTGCCTCCGCCGCCGGACATGGACCTCGCGATTCCCGAAGATCATGCGCCGCCGCCGTCCCCGCAGCACGCGGAAAAACCAGCGCGACCGATCGCGAGGCCGGCCTGGCAAGGAACCAGCGGCGACCTGAGCATGCGCGCGGCGCGCGCGGACGCGATCGACGCGCCGCGACCAATCTATCCGTACGAAGCGCGCCGCCAGCATACGACGGGCTCCGGCGTTGCCATCCTCACCGTCGACGGAAGCGGCGCGGTCACAGACGTCACGATGTCGCCGGGCACAGGCAGCGCGATCCTCGATGCCGCGACCGTGAGCGCGTTCCGGCGCTGGCGTTTCAAGCCGGGCAGCGTCGCGCACGTGCGCACGCCGATCACATTCACCCTGGTGGGCGCGGAATTTTAACGACAGAAATCCCGGGCCTTCTGGTAGCGTGATCGCCTTGATGGAATCGCAGGATGCAGTCGCTGACTTCGCTTCCTGGGTGCGCCGTTTCGAGAAGCCGCTCGTCGCCTACGCGGCGCGCATCCTGGGCGATCGCGACCGCGCGCGCGACGTTGTGCAAGACACGTTCGTCCATCTGGAACGTCGCTTGCGCGCGGAAAGGGAAGCGGTGCCGACGAGCTGGCTCTTTACCGTCTGCCGAAACCGCGCGCTCAATATTTGCCGCAAAGATCGGCGTCTCGCGTTTCTCGATGAAGCAATCCTGGAAACACAGCCGTCGGCGAGCCACGGCCCGGCAGAGCAGCTCGAAGAAAAGGAACTCGGAAAATTCTTAATGCGCATCATCGCGACGCTCCCGCCGAGGCAACAGGAAGCGCTCCAACTCCGCTTCCAAAACGATCTCAGCTACCAGGAAATTGGCGAGATCACGCAGTCGACCGCGAACAACGTTGGCGTCCTCATTCACACTGCGCTCAAAAATTTGCGCGCGCGTTACCACAAAGACGCGCGCGAATTCATCGAACCTTAACCACCATGAAGATTGACCTCAACAACCCGAAATTGACGGCGTTCGCGCTCGGCGAATTGCCCGAGAGCGAACAGCACGAAATGAAAACGCGCGTGGCCCAATCGCCGGAAGCGCAACAGTTCGTCGCCGACACCCGGATGTTAGCCGACGCGCTCACCGCTGAGTTCGCTGAGGAATTGCGTCGCCCGGACGAACGGCCTGGCGTTTTGCCGGTGCCGTTCGCGCAGCTTTTCCAGGAACGCCAGCGCGCCGTTCTCGCCATCGCCGCCGTCTTGATCACAGCCGTCGCGATCAGCGCGGCGCTCGTTCGCACGCATCATTCGTCGCGCGAAGCCGCGCGCACTGATGCCGTCGAATTTTGGGATGGCGAACCGAAAACGCCGGCCAGCTCGCGCGCGTTCGTTTCCGTCGCCACCCGAGCCGCCGATTCGTTTCCGCTGCAAATTGGCACCGGCTCGTACGAAAAAGTCCGCCGCGCGCTGGAGGCGGGTATTCGACCGTCGCCGGCCGATGTTCACGTCGCGGAAATGGTGAACGCTTTTGCCTACACCTACCCGGAGCCGGCGGACGCGGCGCCGGCTGCGATTCACATCGACGCGGCCACATGTCCGTGGCGCACCGACGCGCGGCTGGTGCGGATCGGGATTCGGGCGAGCCACGGAGCTGATCGCGCCGAGGTGGTCCTGCGCGATGCGCGCGTGACGGTAAATTTCAATCCCGCGCGCTGCTCCGCCTTTCGCCTCGTCGGTTACGAAGAAGGAAATGCGTCCAGCGCAACGCCGGCTGGTTACGCGTTACGCAGTGACGATCAAATCACCGCCCTCTACGAAATCATTCCGGCGACGGCGCAGGCCGGGAACTTGCTCAGCGTCGAGCTCACTTATCGCAACGATCGCGCACAGACGGGGACGATCGCGCAGGTGTTCGTCGATGACGGTCGCGCGTTCATGAGCGCTGACTTTCGCTTTGCCGCGGCGGTGGCGGAGTTCGGCTTGATCCTGCGCGGTTCGCCCGAAAAAGGCTCGGCCACGATCGCCCATGTCCTGCGCGTGGCCGAAGCGACGCGCGGCTCCGATGGTCAGCGGGAAGTTTTCGTCGACTGCGTGCGCAAGGCCGAAGCGCTCGCGCTTTGATCAAACCCAGAGCGTGCGATCGAACGTCCGATATTGAATCGCTTCGCTCACGTGCTCGGCGGTGATCGCGTCGGCTGACGACAGATCGGCAATGGTGCGCGAAACTTTGAGAATGCGATCGTAAGCGCGCGCGCTTAGGTTCAGCTCGGTCATGGCGATGCGGACCAGCTCTTGCGCATCCGCGTCGAGTTTGCTGTGCGCTTTCAAATGCTTTGTGGTCATGCGCGCGTTGCACGTCGTTTTCGGATCTTTGGCGAAGCGCGCTTGCTGACGCTGGCGCGCCTGCGCCACGCGCTCACGGATGGCGCTGGATGATTCTTCGGTGCGTTCGCTCGCGATGTCGCGGTATTCCACCGCCGGCACTTCGATGTGCAGATCGATGCGATCGAGCAACGGCCCGGAGATGCGCTGGCGATAACGTGTCACTTGCAGCGGACCGCAGCGGCATTCGCGTTTCAAATCGCCAAAAAATCCGCACGGGCACGGATTCATGGCGGCGACGAGCATGAACTCGCAGGGGAACGTCACACTGCCGGCCGCGCGCGAAATCGTGACGCGGCCGTCCTCGAGGGGCTGGCGCTTGACTCCGAGCGTGGAACGTTTGAACTCCGGCAGCTCGTCGAGAAAGAGCACGCCGTTGTGCGCGAGGCTCACTTCGCCGGGATTCGGAATCGCGCCGCCACCAAGCAAACCGACATCGCTAATGGTGTGATGCGGCGAACGGAACGGTCGCGTCGGCACGAACGATTCGTCGCCGGTGAGCAGGCCGGCGATGCTATGGATTTTGGTGGTCTCGATCGCTTCCTCCAGCGACATCGGCGGAATGATGGTCGCGATGCGTTTCGACAACATCGATTTGCCACTGCCAGGCGGCCCGATCATGAGAATGTTGTGGCCACCGGCGACGGCGACTTCAATGGCGCGCTTGACGTGTGCCTGCCCTTTCACGTCGGCGAAATCGACGTCGTAGTCCTGGTGCGTCGCGAAAAATTTCGCCATGTCGCCGCGCACCGGCTGCAGCATGATTTCGCCGCGTAGGAACGCGAACGTCTCGCGCAAGTTACGCACGCCATAAATCTTGATGCCTTCGACCATGGCCGCTTCCTGCGCGTTGGCCGCGGGCACAAACAGCGCGCTCTTCGAGCGCGACCGGCAGCACGCCTTTCACCGCGCGCACCGCGCCGTCGAGCGCGAGTTCGCCGACGAAGGAATATTTTGCGAACTCCGCCGTCTCGATTTCTTCGCTGCACGCGATCATACCCAGCGCGATCGGCAGATCGAAACTCGGCCCTTCTTTCTTGATGTCGGCCGGCGCGAGATTCACCGTCGTGCGCCCGCGCGGCCAGAAATAGCCGCTGTTCGAAACCGCCGTCGTCACGCGGTCCTTGCTCTCCTTCACGGCCGTGTCCGGCAAACCGACAACCACGATGATCGGATTCCCGCCCGCGGCGTTCACCTCGATCTCCACCTCGTACGCATCCACGCCATAGACGGCAGCCGAATAAATCTTCGCGAGCATTCGCGGCGAGGGTAAGCGAACGGGGCGCGGAGGAAGAAGTGGAATCGGCGTGGAAATAAAGTGCCGGCCGTCAGAGTGCGACCAGGCGGAGGTAACGGCGGCCCTTGGGTTAGGAATCGGTCGAACCAAACGGTGCGGAAACGGGGCTTGCTCCCCGGAAATTCGGCCGAAAACGATGTTTGAACGGCATACCCCCAGAAACTGTCAATGATGCGAATATTTAACCTTGTTAAGCACTTTTCTGAGTGATATTACCCATGTCCCGAAGGGCATCCCCTCGCGTAAATTTCTTGGTGGAGCCTTTTATTTCCGATACCCCCTGCAATGAGAAGTTTTATGGCCGCTGAAGATAGCGATACTGGAATAAAGATTTACCTGCGCGAAATCGGGCAAATCCCGCTTTTGACTCCGCTGCAGGAGATCGAACTGGCCGCCAAAATCAAAAAAGGCGACAAGGAAGCGCGTGCCTTGATGATTCGTTCGAATCTCCGTCTGGTGGTGAAGATTGCGCACGATTACGCGAATCTCGGGCTGCCCCTGCTCGACCTGATTTCCGAAGGCAACATCGGCTTGATGAAAGCGGTGGAACGCTTCGATCCGGCGAAAGGCGGCAAGCTCTCGACCTATGCCGCGTGGTGGATCAAGCAATCGATCAAGCGCGCGCTGGCGAACCAATCGAAGACGATTCGGTTGCCCGTGCATCTGGTCGACAAAATTTCGAAAATGCGCCGCGTCTCGCTGCAGATGAGCGAGGAACTCGGCCGCGAACCGACCGACGACGAGCTCGGTGAAGAAATCGGCATCGCCGCGGGCAAAGTCTCGCAGTTGAAGACGGTTTCGATCCGGCCCGCTTCGCTCGATGCGCCGATCAGCGACGACGATTCGACCGAGTTCGGCGAAATCGTGGGCGACGAAGAAGCGCAGACGCCGTTCGAATTGTTGCGGGACAAAAATCTGCGCAACGAAGTCGGCGGCCTGCTCGAAGTGCTCGACGATCGCGAGAAGAAAATCATTTTCCAGCGCTTCGGCCTCGACGGCGGGAAGCCGAAGACGCTCGAAGAAGTCGGCAAAAAATTTGGCGTCACGCGCGAGCGCATTCGCCAGTTGCAGAATATTGCGCTGTCGAAATTGCGCCGGGCGCTGAGCAAAAAAGAGCGGCCAGTCGACGTCGAGCTGCCGGTCGAAGCCTGAGATCGCGCCGGCTAACATCCGATCGCCGTGATCGGGTCGGCTGACGTTCTATTGCCGGGATCGGTTGTTTGCAAAAGCGCGCGACGAACTTCCGCACGCTCTTTCTTGTCATTCCGATCGTAGCCGAGGAATCCCCCACGCGTTACCCGCAAGACTTCCCCGCGGGATCCTCTTCGCTCAGGACGGCGATCCTGTAGCGGCGGTCTATGACCGCCGACGCGGTTGACTGGCGTAATTTTCCGGCGGGCGCGCTTTCGGCAAAGGGGCGCTCTCGGCGGTCATAGACCGCCGCTACAAGGGAGAGCTAGCGCGCGGCGCGCAGTTGCACCGTATCCACCAACTCATCACCCACGCGCAGATCGCTGATGATAACGAGATTGTCGCCGGTCTCGGTGAGTTTATGCTCGCGCAAATAACTTTCCGCCGCCTCGATGGTGCGGCTGTGATCGTCGGTAAATGAAATGCGCACCGCGCAGGTCCCGCGAGCGAGTGCGAGTTGCCGCTGCACTTCGGCGCTGGAAGTGAACGCAAAAATCGGCGCGTGCTGCGGTCGCAAATTTGCCGTGTTCCGCGCCATGGTGCCATGGCGCGTGAAGACGACGATCCGGGCGCGCGGCAACGAATTCGCTAGCACCACCGCGGACGCGACCGTCTTCTGTCGCGTGTCTTCGAGGATGGCATCCTTCGCGTAACCGGCGCCGCCGCTGCGCTCGATGCGCAACGCCACGCGGTCGAGCACGCCTACGCATTCCGCCGGATAACGCCCCAGCGCCGTTTCGCCACTGAGCATGACGGCGTCGCTCTGCTCGAAGACCGCATTTGCGACGTCGGTGATCTCCGCGCGCGTCGGCATCGGATTTTCGATCATCGACTCGAGCATGTGCGTGGCGACGATCACCGGTTTGCCGAGGCGAATACAAAGCTTCACCACTTTGCGTTGAATAATCGGCAACTCTTCGATCGCACATTCGATGCCGAGATCGCCGCGCGCGACCATGACGGCGTCCGACGCCTCGATGATTTCGCGAATCAATCGCACCGCCGATTGATCTTCGATTTTGGCGATGATGTGCGCGCCACTTTTGTGCAGGGCGAGAACAGCGCGGAGTTCCTCGATGTCGCTGGCCCGTCGCGCAAAACTGAGCGCAACAAAATCGACGCCGAGCTCCGCGCCGAGCGCGACGTCGGCCATATCTTTCGCCGTGAGCGGCGGCAAATTGACGCGAATACCGGGGAGATTGATGTGCCGGCGCGAACCGAGGATGCCCGGCGTGATGACTTCGCAGCGGATGCGATTGTCGCGTTTTTCCAGCACGCGCAAGCGCAGCACGCCGTTATCGATCAAGAGCGCGTCGCCTGCCGAAATATCGTTGATGAGGCCGTCGTAATTGACGTCGACGGAATACTTCTCTTCGCTTTTCGCGCCGCGGACGGTGAGCTCGAGAATGTCGCCAGGTTTCAAATGCAGAGCGGTTTTCAGGTCGCCGGTGCGGATGGCCGGGCCCTGTGTGTCGAGGAGGATGGCGACGTTGCGGTTGAGCGCGTCGGCTAACGACCGGATTTGAGGGACGATCGCGCGCACCCAGTCGTGTCGCGCGTGACTCATGTTCAAGCGAAAAACGTCGGTACCGGCGGCGATGAGCTTGCGCAACATCTCCGGTTTCTCCGAGGCGGGCCCGAGCGTGCAGATGATTTTCGTCTTGCGCATGCCGCGCATTATTTCGCGGACGCGGCTGGCGAAGGCAAACGCTTTCACCGCTCGTCTTGCACCGTCAATTCCATGCAGTACTCTGGGCGCATGTGCGGAATCGTTGGCTACGTCGGTCGCGCGGAAGCGGCGCCCATTCTTCTAGATGGATTGCGCCGTCTGGAATATCGCGGCTACGACTCCGCTGGCGTGGCGATTGTGAACGGCCAGGGCATCGAGACGCGCAAATGCGCCGGCCGCATCGCGAATCTCGCGAAGTTGATGACGGAAAAGCCGCCCTCGGGTCACTACGGAATCAGTCATACGCGCTGGGCGACGCACGGAAAAGTCACCGACGAAAATGCGCATCCGCATTTCGACCAGAGCGGGAAGATCGCACTGGTGCACAACGGCGTGATCGAGAATTACGCGACGCTGCGCGAGCAGCTCGAGCGTGAAGGCGGCCACACTTTTCACTCGGATACGGACACCGAAGTGCTCGCGCATTTGATCGGCAGCATTTACGAAAAGCTCGACGGCAAAGATTCGAAAGCGCGGCTGGTGAATGCCACCCGCGCGGCGTTGAAGCAGGTGATCGGGACGTATGGCATCGCGCTGGTGCACGCGGACATTCCGGAATTTCTCGTGGGCGCACGGCGCGGTTCGCCGCTCGTGCTCGGTGTCGGCAAGGACGAAAATTTCCTCGCGAGCGATGTGAGCGCGATCGTCGCGCACACCCGCGACGCCGTTTATCTGAACGACTTCGACATTGTCGCGGTCAGCCGCGATGAATTTGAGATCAGCTCCGTCGGCGGCGAAGCGGGCAATTACCAGATCAGCAAAGTCGAGTTTGGCGCGGAAGACGTCACCAAAGGCGATTACCCGCATTACATGCTCAAGGAAATCTTCGAGCAACCGAACTCGGTGCGCGACGCGCTGCGCGGCCGGCTCAATACCGAAGAGTGCACCGCGAAGCTCGGCGGTTTGAACATGACCGCGGCGGAGTTGCGCGACGTCGAACGCATCGTGCTGACTGGCTGCGGCACGGCGTTGCACGCGGCAATGGTCGGCGAATACATCATCGAGCAACTCGCGGGCGCGCCGGTGGAAGTGGAATTCGCGAGCGAGTTCCGCCATCGCAACACGCCGATGTCAGGCCACACGCTTGTCTTTGCCATTAGCCAGAGCGGTGAAACAGCCGACACGCTCGGCGCGCTGCGCGAAAGCCAGCGCAAAGGATTCCGCACGCTTGGCATTTGCAACAACGTCGCCAGCACCATCGCGCGCGAAAGCGACGGCGGCGTTTACATGCACGCCGGCCCGGAGATTGGCGTGGCCGCGACGAAGTCCTTCACCTCACAGGTCGTCATTCTCAATCTCATCGGTCTCCTCCTCGGCCGCATGCATCATCTCTCGACCTCGCAGGGTTTGCGCATCATTCAGGCGCTGGAGGCGCTGCCGGATCAAATCGAAGAGGTGTTAAAGACGAGCGATCACATTCGCGCGATCGCGAAGAAATATGCCTCGGTCAACGGCATGCTCTTTTTCGGGCGGCAATTCAATTACCCGGTCGCGCTCGAGGGTGCGTTAAAAATGAAAGAGATCACGTATCTCTTCGCCGAAGGTCACCCGAGCGCGGAATTGAAACACGGCATCATCGCGCTGGTGCGGCCGGATTTGCCCTCGCTTTTCGTGACGCCAGACGACGCGGTCTTCTCGAAAAACCTGAACAACATCGAGCAGGTCAAAGCGCGCAAAGGTCCCATTATCGCGCTCACCAGCGGCGACGGCGCGAAGAAACTCAAAGGCATCGCGGACGACATCATCGAGGTGCCGAAAGCGCCGCCATATGTCATGCCGGTGCTCACGGCCATTCCCTTGCAATTGCTCGCCTACCATCTCGGGGTAGAGCTCGGCCGCGATGTCGATAAGCCGCGCAATCTGGCCAAGAGCGTAACGGTCGAGTAAATTTTCGGTCCCAGTGCACGCGAGCGAAGATTACGTTCTCCGCATCCTCGAGGAGGTGGGCCTCGTTTCGCAGAAACAAATTTCCTCGGCGCGCGCGAAAACCAACGGCGCCGGCAATATCGTCGACACGCTGGTGCGCGACGGGATCGTGTCGTCTGACGACGTTTCGCGTTCGCTGGCGGCGCAGGCGCACATGCACTGGGTCGATCTCTCCGCCGTCGTTATTCCGCCGGATATAATCGAACAGATCAGCGGCGAAGATGCGCGCCGCTACAAAGTCGTGCCGGTGACGTTCGGCGACGGCGGCCTGGTGGTTGCCATCAGCGATCCTCTCGACGTCGACACCATCGACAGTCTCAACTTTTTGCTACAGCGCGAACTCGAGCTCGTTTGCTCGTCGCCCGAGAAAATCCGCGAAGCGCTCATCAAATACTACGGCACCGCCGATGAAGCGTCGGACATTCTTCAGCAACGCATCGGCGACGACGTCGATCCTGGCTTCGAGATCGGAGAAGAAGCGGAGAACGCGTCGGCTGACGACGCGGACGCGCCGATCATTCGGCTCGTGTCCATGCTCATCGTCGAGGCGCACAAGCTCGGCGCGAGCGATATTCACCTCGAGCCGCTCGACAAAAAATTCCGCGTCCGTTTTCGCATTGATGGCGTGCTCCAGGAAATGCAGGCGCCAACGAAGCGATTGCAAAGCGCGATCATCAGCCGCCTCAAAATCATGACCGGCTCGATGAGCATAGCGGAAAAGCGCCTGCCGCAGGACGCGCGCATTCAGGTGAAAATTCGCAAGAAACCGATCGACCTGCGCGTCTCCACCATCCCGACCAATCACGGCGAGAGCATCGTCATGCGCGTGCTCGACAAATCGAGCCTCATGCTCGGTCTGCCCGAGCTGGGATTCCTCAGCGACGACCAGGAAATTTTCGAAAAGCTTCTGCGCTTGCCGGACGGCATTCTGCTCGTCACCGGCCCGACCGGTTCGGGAAAGACCAGCACGCTCTACGCCTGTTTGAATTACATCAACAAACCCGATCGCAAGATCATCACCGTGGAAGAGCCGGTCGAATATCAGATGAACGGCATCAACCAGGTGCAGGTGAACAACGACGTCGGGATGACGTTTCCGATCGCGCTCCGCTCCATCCTGCGGCAGGCGCCGAACATCATCATGATCGGTGAAATTCGCGATCTCGAGACGGCGTCGATCGCGACCAACGCGTCGCTGACCGGCCACCTCGTTTTCAGCACCCTGCACACGAACGACGCGCCGTCGGCAGTCGCGCGTCTCGTCGACATCGGCGTGCAACCGTTTCTTGTCGCGTCCTCGATTCGCGCGATCATGGCGCAACGGTTGGTGCGGCGCCTCTGCGCGCATTGCAAAACGCCGGGTGAATTGAGCGAAACGGAATTGCGCGCGCTGCGCATCGAAGCGTCGCAGGTGCAGGACGCGCGCGTGATGAAACCCGTCGGCTGCGAACACTGCCGGCACACCGGTTACCGCGGCCGCATGGGCATCTTCGAAATTTTCATCATCGACGACGAAGTGCGTCACATGATCAACAAGCGCACGTCGACCTTTGCGCTGCGCCAACGCGCGCGCGAGCTCGGCATGCGCACCTTGCGCGAGGATGGCGTGCGCAAAGTTCTCGCCGGATTGACGTCGGCGGAGGAAGTCATTTCGGTGACGATCGGCGATCTCAATTAAGATGAACGCGTCGGCTAACGTTCGATTGTTCCAGCGCGTCGCCGGTTGGGCCCGCCTTTTACACGCGACCGAGCGCATCCCCGACTTGGGTAGCGCACGCGTCCTGCGTGCTGGTTTTGGCGTCTCGCCAAAACAGTCTTCCAGAGCGCGCTGGCTATTTTCGCGAGGTAAACCACGGGTGAGTGCGAGACGCGCTCACCAGCACGCGAGACGCGTGCGCTGCCCAGGAATATGAACGCGCAACAAGTGCTCGATCTCTTCGTCGACCAGCGCATCCTGCAACCCGCGCAGGCGGACGATGTGCTGCAGGAAGCAACGCAAAACGGCAAAACGATCGTGCAGGTTTTGGTCGACGGCGGGTTTGCCGATGAGACCGGGTTTTACCGCACCGTGGCGGAAGGAATCGGCGCGGAATTTCTCGATCTTGCCACGCGCGGAATTCCGCCACCGGTGGTGAAACTGGTGCCGAGCGGACTCGCGCGACTGCATCGCGCGCTGCCGGTCGATATCGTAGACGGCACGCTGCGCGTGGCGCTGGTCGATCCGCTCGATCCGCGCACGCTGGAGGATTTGCGCTTTGCGCTCGGTCGCGATCTCGCTGTCGTCGTGGCGCCGGTCGAGCAAATTGAAGAGCGCATCAACAATTTTTACGGCAGCGATTCGTCGAGCATGGAGGATGTGCTCAAGCAGCTGGGCGAAGCCGGCGAGCTGCTGCAATTGCGCGAGAGCGATGCGGGCGGCGAAGCGGAGGCGAACGCGACGCCGATTATTCGCTTCGTTGATTTGATTCTCTACCAGGCGATCCAGGATCGCGCCTCCGACATTCATTTCGAGCCGTTCGAGAACGAATTCAAAATCCGCTATCGCGTCGACGGCACGCTTTACGAAATGGCGCCGCCGCCGCGCCATCTCGCGTTGCCCGTCATCTCGCGCGTGAAAGTGATGGCGAACATGAACATCGCTGAGCGCCGTCTGCCGCAGGATGGTCGCATCCAGAAAAGCATCGCCGGCCGCCCGGTCGACCTGCGCGTCTCGACCTTGCCGACTCAATTCGGCGAGAGCGTCGTTTTGCGCGTGCTCGATCGCAGCACGGTGAATCTCGATCTCGAAATGCTCGGCATGCCGCCCTACGTGCACCAATACATTCTCGAAATCATCCAGCGTCCGAACGGAATCTTCATCGTCACCGGGCCGACTGGTTCCGGCAAAACGACGACGCTGTATTCGTGCCTGCGCAAAATTAATACCATGGATTCCAAGCTGCTCACGGCGGAGGAACCGGTGGAATACGACCTCGAAGGCATCATGCAGGTGCCGGTGAACGAAAACATCGGGCTCACTTTCGCGCGCGTGCTGCGCGCTTTTCTGCGGCAGGATCCGGATCGCATCATGGTCGGTGAGACGCGTGATTTGGAAACCGCGCAGATCTCGATTCAAGCGTCGCTCACCGGCCATCTTGTTTTCACTACGCTGCACACGAACGACGCGCCCGGCGCGGTCACGCGTTTAATCGACATGGGAGTCGAGCCGTTTCTGATTTCGTCGTCGCTCGAAGCCGTGCTCGGCCAGCGTTTGCTGCGCAGCATTTGCCCGAATTGCCGCACCAGCTACGAACCGAAAGCGAACGTGCTCGATCAACTCGGCCTTAGCCAGCGCGATCTGGGCGAGAAAAAATTCTTCTATGGGAAGGGTTGCGACGCCTGCAACCAGACCGGCTACAAAGGGCGCATCGGCATTTATGAGCTGATGAAAATAACCGACCCGATCCGCGAGTTGATCAACGAGCGCGCACCGACGGTGACGCTGAAGCAAAAGGCGGTCGAGCTCGGCATGGTGACGCTGCGGCAGGACGGGCTGCGCAGTATTTTCGACGGCGCGACGACGGTCGAAGAAGTGCTGAAATACACCTAGCTCGACAGTGCAGAACGCGTTGTCTATTTTTCCTGCCGATGGCTCGCTTTCAATACATCGCACTCGATGCGCGCGGGCAGGAATCGACCGGGCTGGTCGAGGCAAATTCCGCCAACGAAGCGATCGGGCATTTGCGACAGGCGGGCTATTTCCCGACCGGCGTTTACGAGGAAGGCAAAGCGCCAGCGCGCGATACCAAAGCAAAACGCGCCATTCCCACTGTTGCCGCTGCCGCGCCCAAAGCGAAGCGCAACGTAAACATCACGCTCTTCCAACGGCGCACCATTAAGCCGAAAGTGATGATGATTTTCACGCGACAACTCGCGACGCTGATCGATTCCGGCCTACCGCTGCTGCGCTCGCTCAACGTGCTCTCGAAGCAGGAGCGCGATCCCGTGCTCAAACGCACGACCGACGCGCTCGCGGAATCGGTGCAGGGCGGCAGCACGTTCTCCGATTCGCTCGGGCAACATCCGCGCATTTTTAACAATCTCTACGTCAGCATGGTGAAAGCGGGCGAACTCGGCGGCGTGCTCGAAGTCGTGCTCGCGCGCCTCGCGGAGTTTCAGGAAAAGGCGCAGAAGATTAAGAACAAAGTCACCGCCGCCATGGTCTACCCGATCATCGTGCTGGTGCTCGCGCTCGCGATCATGACGTTTCTGCTCATCTACATCGTGCCGAAATTCCAGGCGATCTTCAAAGACATGCTCGGCGATCGTCCGCTGCCAGCCGTCACCATCTTCGTCATCGGCGTCAGCGATTTCATGAAGAACAACTGGGCGATTTTGCTCGGCCTTATCGTCGCGCTCATCTTCGGCGTGAAAATGCTCGGACGCACCGCCCGTGGCCGCGTCGCCATCGATGCCTTCAAACTGCGCGTGCCGATCTTCGGCGATCTCATTCGCAAAACCGCCATCTCGCGTTTCTCGCGTACGCTCGGCACGCTGGTCACCAGCGGCGTTTCCATTTTGCAGGCGCTCAATATTACGAAGGACACCGCCGGCAACACCGTCATCGCGAATGCGATTTCGAACGTGCACGATCGCGTGAAGGAAGGGGAATCGATCGTGCAACCGCTCGAAACCAGCGGCGCCTTTCCGCCCATGGTCGTGAGCATGATCGACGTCGGCGAGGAAACCGGGCAGTTGCCGGAAATGCTGTTGAAAATCGCGGACGTCTACGACGACGAAGTCGATAACGCCGTCGCCGCGCTCACCTCCGTGCTCGAGCCGATCATGATTATTTTTCTCGCCGTCATCGTCGGCACCATCGTCATCGCGCTTTTCCTGCCGCTCATCAGCATTATCCAGGGCTTGCAGCAGCAATCGTGATGTTCGACGCTACCAGCAGCGCGATCACGAAATTCCGGGGAGCGCACGCGCCTCGCGTGCTGACGATGACGCCCTCGCCATCGCGAGCTTTGATTGTTTCGACGAGGGCGCCGAAACCAGCACTCGGGGCGCGCGCGCTGCCCGACGCCAGCGGCTTCACCATTCTCGAGCTGCTCATTGTCATCTCGATCATCATCATCCTCGCCGGCCTGGTGTTGGGCATCAGCGGCTACGTGCAGGACAAAGGAGCTCGCTCCCGCGCCGAAGCCGAAATCGCCGCCATGTCCGCCGCGCTCGAAAGCTACAAAGCGGATAATGGGATTTATCCTCGTGCGAGTCAGTCTACTGACAAATTGAACGCACGAGCTGTACCCGCACCCTCCCCTTCGAGCTACGCAAGCGCTAGCTTTTATCTCTACACGCAGCTCAGCGGCAAGGGCACGAATCAGCAACCTTCTTCGTCAGAAGCTAAGTCTTATTTGACCTTTAAGCCCGCCATGTTGGGTCATCCTGCGAATGACGCTACGACAGTTTCCTACATCCGGGATCCGTGGGGCAATAGCTACGGATACTCAACTGCGCAGGCCGCAAATCCGGGGTCGACTGCCGGCTACAATCCAACCTTCGATCTCTGGAGCACGACGAATGACACTTCGGGCACACGAGCGAAGTGGATCAAGAATTGGTAACTCGGACCGCCCGCTTCTTTTTGTCATGTCGAGCGAAGCCGAGACATCCTCGACCGTATGGAACCAGCCGCAGATTCCTCGGCTTCGCTCGGAATGACAAAAGCGCGATCGGTCGTTAGCCAGCGCGCTCAGTTGCCGCTGGTGTGCACGACGATCACGACCCGGCGATTCGCTTGCTGGCGCGCGATCTCCGCCTGTTCCGCCGCGGGATCCATCACCGGTCGCGGCGTCACCAGAAATTTCCTCGCGCCATAACCGCGCGCGTCGATCTGCTCGGGATTTATTCCCATCACGTTGACGAGATATTCCTTCACGCCGTCGGCGCGGCGCTGGCTGAGATCGATGTTGTAATTAAAATCGCCGAATGAATCGGTGTAACCTTCGACCGAGAACGTCGCCTTCGGATTGCGTTTGATGAGTGTGCCGAGCTTGCGCAATTGCTCAACCGAGTTTCCCTGCAAATCCGCGCTGTTGTATTGAAATAACTGATCGTCCGGCATGCGAATCGCCGTGCCGGAGCCGAGCGGCCCTTTTTGCGCGAGCAACGAATCGAGATCGCTGAAGCCGAGATTGCCGCGCTTGCTCGGCCCGGCGCTGTCCGCTTGCACTTTGCTGGTGAAACTATTCGGGCGCTTGATCGTCGTGCTGGTGGCGAGATCCGTCCCGCTCAATGCCGGCAACGGACGACCGGAAGTGGCGGAATCATTCAGCATCGATTGCTCGCGCGCTGCGTTCGGACTCTTCGAGAGCACCTGCGCCGAGCGCTCGATTTCGGTCAACGCCGACGTCGCATCGGGATCGGTGCGCGGCTTGTCGGGCAAAACATCCTGCGTGTCGTCCGGCAACGCGGTGGTCGCGTGCACTTCTTCGAGCAAACTATCGAACGACTTCTTCTGGTCGGGCAACTGCTGGTCGGTCTTATCGGGATCGGGCTTCGCAGCCGGATTCGTTTGGTCGACGCTCGGTTTGTCGACCCCGGGATTCACTTCCACATTGCGCAACTTGAACGTCGGCGGCGGCCGTTGCGAAACGAGCACGGCGTCGTTCAGGCCGAATTTCGTACGATAAAAATAAGCGCACAGCAAGAGGTGCAGCGCGAGCGAGATGATGAGGCCGACGAGGATCCAACTCTTCTGCTGTTTACCGTCGAGCAACGGATCGTAATCGCGATATTCCGACGCAGGCATCCGAAGAACGAACCGGCACGCACCGCGCCTTGTCAACCGCGCCGGGTGCGCTCGACAAAAGCGCGTGCTGCTTGCCGAATCTGCTCGGCCACATTCGTCTCCGGCGCGACGAACTTCGGCGTGAACCACGGAAACAATCCGATGAGATCGTGCGTGACGAGAATTTCGCCGTCGCAATCGTTACCCGACCCGATGCCGATGGTCGGAATACGAATCGCGCGCGAAATCATCTTCGCCGTTTCCGGCGCGACGATTTCCAGCACCACGCTGAACGCGCCCGCTTTCTCCACCGCTCGCGCATCGTGCAGCAGCGCTTCCGCCTGCACCGGCGTGCGGCCTTTCACTTTGTAGCCGCCTTCTTCGCGTACGCTCTGCGGCAGCATGCCGAGATGCGCCATGAACGGAATGTTAGCCGACACGATTGCTTCGATTTGTGGAACGTGGGCGCCTTCGAGTTTCACCGCCTGCGCGCCGGCCGCGATCAATTGGCGCGCCGTCTCCACTGCCTGCGGCGGCGTGTCGTAGGTGTGAATCGGCAGGTCCGCGACCAGCAATGCGCGTTTTACTCCGCGCGCCACCGCGCGCGTATGATGCAAAACGTCGTCGAGCGTCACGCTCGTCGTGTCGTCGTAACCGAGCACGACCATGCCGAGCGAATCGCCCACCAAAATCACATCCAGTCCGCTCTCATCGAGCAGACGCGCCGACGGATAATCGTAGGCGGTGAGCGCAGTGACGCGTTCGCCGCGCTGTTTCATCGCTCGAAATTTTTCTACCATACGCGCGTCACGACGTTCATTTCCTCCGCTGGCAACCGGCTGAGCAACTCGCGCACGGTCGCTGTCTCGCCCGGCAATTTCAAATCCGGCGCGATGTCGGCCAGTGGTCGCAAGACGAACGCGCGCGTCGCCATGCGCGGATGCGGCAGACGCAAAGCCGGTGCGTTACTCCGCGCGTCGCCGAAGTAGAGCAGGTCGAGATCGAGCGTACGGGGAAAATTTCGCGTGTTGCTGCGCACGCGACCGGATTCGCCTTCGATCTCGCGCAACGCAGCGAAGAGCGCGTCGGCTGACATTGCGAATCCAATTTCGATCACGGCGTTGTAGAAATTTTGCGCGCCCGGTTCGCAAGCGACCGGCGTTGTTTCATAAATCGCGGACTGCAAAACTGGCGGCGCGACGCCGGCAATTTTCACGATGACATCGCGCGCGCTTCGCAGTTGCGCGAGCCGATCGCCCAAATTGGAGCCGAGCGCGATGCCGGCGCGAGTGGCGTTCACTTTAATCCCAGCACATCGCGCATGTCGTAAAGACCGGGCGCTTTGCCAACCAGCCAATGCGCCGCACGCAGCGCGCCGCGGGCAAATGTTTCACGGCTCGTGGCACGGTGCGTCAGCTCAATACGCTCGCCGCTCGCCGCAAAAATCACCGTGTGCTCGCCGACCGTGTCGCCGCCACGAATGGAATGAATTCCAATTTCCCCGGCAGCGCGCTCGCCCACCATGCCTTCGCGGCCGTGTTGAAATTTGCCGCCGCGTGCGCGCTGCAAAATTTCCGCGAGCGTCTTCGCGGTGCCGCTGGGCGCATCTTTCTTCAGGCGATGATGCGCTTCGACGATCTCGAGATCGAATCCGTCGCCGAGAATTTCCGCCGCCTTTTCCGTCAGCCAAAAAAGTGCGTTTACGCCGACGCTGAAATTGGAAGCGAACACGATCGCGGTTTTCTTCGCCGCGTCTGCAATCGCCTGTCGTTCGGCGACGGAATGGCCAGTCGTGCCGATGACGAGCGGCATTTTTTTCTCTGCGGCCAGCGCACAGATCGCGCTGGCTGACGACGGAGCGCTGAAATCGACGAGCACGTCGCCATTAGCCGACCCGATCTGGTCGCCCTGATCGATGCGCGCGGTGATCTCGGCGTTTTCCGATTCCGCGGCGGAGCAAATCGATTGCCCCATGCGACCCGCTGACCCCACGAGCGCGACGCGCAATTTTTTCATGAAGCGCGCTCGAAGTCGTCGAGCGTTTTGCGCAGGCGCTGGCAATTCGCTTCCGTCATTTCGCATAACGGCAACCGCACCTCCGCGGTCATCGCGCCGCGCCATGCGAGCGCCGTCTTCACCGGGACCGGATTCGGTTCGATGAACAAATCCTTGAACAGCGGATGCAATTTGCGATGCAGCTTCTGCGCGAGCCTGGCGTCGCCTCCCGCAAATGCGCGGACGAGCTCGACGATTTCCTTCGGCAATAAATTCGACGCTACGCTCACGACCCCGACTGCGCCGACCGCCATGAACGGCAGCGTGAGTCCATCGTCGCCGCTGAGAATGGTGAACGCGTCGGGTAACATCCCGCGCAGTTCGCTCACGCGATCGACGCTGCCGCTCGCTTCTTTGATCGAGACGATGTTTGCGCACGATTTCGCGAGGCGCGCCACCGTTGCCGCCGCGATATCGATGCCGCAGCGTCCGGGAATGTTGTAAAGCATCACGCGCAAATCGGTCGCCTGCGCGATCGCTTCGAAATGCCGGAACAAACCTTCCTGGCTCGGCTTGTTGTAATACGGCGCGACGACGAGCGCGGCATCCGCGCCAAGGCGTTGCGCACCCTTCGTCGCTGCGATCGCGTCGCGCGTCGAATACGAACCGGTGCCTGCGAAAACGAGACAACGCTTCTTCGTTTTCTCGACGGTGAAGCGGATCACTTCGAGCCGCTCGTCATGCGACAGCGTCGGCGTTTCGCCGGTCGTGCCGATCGCGATGAGACCGTCGATGCCGGCGCCGATCTGCGCTTCGATCAATTTCTCGAGCGCGGGAAAATCGATCGCTCCGTTGCGAAACGGCGTCACCAGCGCGGTGAAAGTGCCGCGAAACATTAGATGTCGATCGTGCCTTCGAACACGAATTCGGCGGGACCAGTGAGCGTGACGTCGTGGAAATCTTCGTCGTGCCGCTGAAAATCGACGCTCAACTCGCTGCCGCCGCGCACGAGCACGCTGATCGGGTCGTCTATTTTTTCGGTGGCGGCAAAGATGAGCGCGCTGGCTACGACCCCGGTGCCGCAGGCGAGCGTTTCGTTTTCGACGCCGCGCTCGTAGGTGCGAATCGCGATTGTTTTTGGGCCGCGTTTCTCCAGGAAATTCACGTTCGCGCCGGCTGGCGCAAAAAGTTGGTGATGCCGGATGATCGCGCCTTCGCGATTCACCTGAACGTCTTCGATATTCGAAACCGGCACGACGACGTGGGGCACGCCACTATTGATAAAATGGCCGCGCCATTGGTCGTCAGCCGACACGATCTCGATATCGAAACGCGCGTCGTGCGGCTCCGTCATGGTGATGCGCACGAGGTCGCCTTGCAGTTGCGCGCCGATGACACCGGCTGGTGTTTCAAACGCCACGCTCTGTTTTGCGCCCGCGACGCGCTCGGCGAAACGCGCGAAACAGCGCGCGCCGTTGCCGCACATTTCCGCTTCGCCGCCGTCGCTGTTGTAATAGCGCATGCGGAAATCTGCGCCGTTCGCCGCCGGTTCGATGAGCAAAATGCCGTCGGCACCGACGCCACGATGACGATCGCAAATCTTCGAAATCTGCGGCGCGCTCAGGCGCACGCGGCCGTCGCGATTATCGATCATGACGAAATCGTTGCCGGCGCCGCTCATCTTGGTGAAACGCAACATCAACTGCTGTTTAGCATGCGAGCCGGTCTCTGTCATCCTGAGCGAAGTCGAAGGATTCCGCGGAAGTTAGCTTCAAGTTTGCGCGGCGGGATTCTTCGGCCGCGCTCGGAATGACAGAAAATTATCTTCGAGCTTTCGCGCCGGGATCCCTCGACTTCGCTCGGGATGACAATCAATTCCGCGCCGCGTGGATCGCTTCGGCGAACGGCGCGACAAATTTGCCGACGCGCTCGGCGAGATCGGACGCGCTGCCATTTTTGCCGATGAAATCGACGATCGCGCTGCCGACGACGACGGCGTCCGCGATACGCGCAACCTCGGCAGCTTGCGGCGGATTGGAAATGCCGAAGCCGACCGCGATGGGCAGCTCGATATGCCGCGTTGCGCCGCGAGTTGATTCACCACCCCGTCGGCGAGCGGATCGGAAAAGGGCACGCCGAGTTCGAGCAAATCGGCGCCGGCGCTTTCCAACGCCAGCGCGAGATCGATCGTGCGCGCGAGTGTCGGATCGCCCGCGCTGATGTACGGAATGAAGGCCGCGCGATTTTCTTTGCGGCAAAGCGCGAAACGGCGTTCGATTCGGTCCGGCATGGGCTGCACCCTTCACGCGAAAGCAACGCCCGCCAAACGATGACTGCGTTTCTCAACGGATACATCCTCGGCTGGTCAGTGGCGTGGCCGCCGGGCCCGATCAACGCCGAGATGATTCGGCGCGGTTTGCTGCCAAAAGAGCGCGGCGGCGGATTCTGGGGTGCATTTCCGATCGGGCTCGGCGCGTGCACGGGAGATTTTCTGTGGGCGTTTGCCGTCTCGCTCGGCGCCGGCGCGTTGCTGAGCTCGCTGGCTGTGCGCCGCGTGCTCGCGGTGGTCAGTCTGGTGCTGTTGCTTTTTCTCGCGCTCACTTTTGCGCGCGCGGCATGGAAAATTTATCAAACGCATATTGCGTCCGGCGCCGCGATGCCGCCGGACAAACAGGCGCGCAGCGGCTTTTGGCTTGGCTTTGTCGTCGTGCTGATGAGTCCGTGGAATATCGGATTTTGGCTCGCGGTCATCGGCAGCCAGCAAGCGCTGGCGCACGGACTGCGCGCGTCAATTCTGCTCGCGCTTTCCGTTGTGCTCGGCGCGTTGACGTGGGGCATCGTGCTGGCGACGGCGGTGAAATTCGGCGCGCGCATTTTTTCGAAACCGGGCTGGCAAATCGGCACGCAAGCGCTGACGGCGCTGCTCATGTTGTGGTTCGCAATCCGGTTGCTGCTGCATTTTCCGTAGCCAACGCGATTGACGATATGGCTGCGGTGCCATACTTTGAACGTCGCGATGCTGACGAAAATGACCATGTTCATCGACGCCCCGCTTTTGGAACGGGTGCGCAAGCTGACCGGGCTTCGGACGAAGACCGACACGGTGGAATTCGCGCTTCGGGAAGCGGAGCGCAAAACCAAACTGAGCAAATTCCTGGCCGGCAAGAAACTCGCCGCCGCAGAGTGGAAGGAATGCGTCGACCCGGCCTACGATCTGATGTCGTTAAGGCTGGCCGAAAAGCCGGGAAAATATCGCAAGCGTGGTTCTCGTTGACTCGTCCATTTACATCGACCTCCTGCGCCGCGGCATCGATCCCGTCGCGGAATTGACCGCGCGGTTTGAGCCGACCGAAATCGTCGGGTGCGATCTGGTGCGTTGCGAAGTATTGCGCGGGATGATGCGACCACGCACGAGGAAATATCTGGCAGATTTTTTCGATCTCCTTGTTCACGCGAGAATGGATCATCGCGCGTGGCGTGATGCCGAGAACCTCGCCTGGCGACTGGCCCGCGCTGGTAAAATTTTGCCGCTCACCGATCTCATCATCGCCGTCTGCGCCTTGCGCACGGGAGCAGCCGTGGCCACGCGTGACGCCCATTTTGCGTCGGTGCCGCGCTTGCGCTTGGTCCGTTGGGAAGGCGCGCCATGAGCGAGCCGACGCTCACCGTTAACGAAATTTATCACTCGATTCAAGGCGAGAGCACTTGGGCCGGGCGGCGCTGCGTGTTTGTGCGGCTGACGTTTTGCGATTTGCGCTGCACTTATTGCGACACCGCTTACGCGTTTTACGAAGGCGAGAAGATCGCGCTGTCTAAAATCCGGGAGCGCGTGCTGGCGTTCGATTGTTCGCTGGTCGAAATCACCGGCGGCGAACCGTTGCTGCAAAAAAATGTGCTGCCACTGATGAGCGCGTTGGCTGACGCCGGGAAAACGGTGCTGATCGAAACCAGCGGCGCGCACGATATCTCGAAGATCGACGCGCGCGTGCATCGCATCATGGATTTGAAAACCCCCGGCAGCGGCGAATGCGAACGGAATTTATGGGCGAACATTCCGCATCTTGCCGGGCGCGACGAAGTGAAGTTCGTCATCGGCTCGCGCGAAGATTACGAATGGTCGCGCGAGATCGTTAGACAGCACGATCTGCCGAAACGGGTGTGCGCGGTTTTGTTCTCGCCCATCTTCGGTCGCATTAATCCGCGCGAGATCGTCGATTGGATTTTAGCCGACGCGCTCGACGTGCGCTTTCAACTACAGATGCACAAGTTCATCTGGGAGCCGACACAGCGAGGAGTCTAATTCCGCTGCCTCTTCGGCTCGCGGGCTGCTCTGACAGGAGAGCATGCTCGCCGCAGACCCTGTGCTCCCACTTGAAATTATCGCGCTCGACTCGGAAAACGCGGCGCGCACCAAGCTGGTGCGGTGGTGGTGGCGGCAGCACGCCTACATATTACCGAGCTTCCTGGTTGCCATCATGGTCTGCGGTTGGTTTGCCACTTGGGGCGAGGGGAAGTTTTTCGGACGTGACGCGTTTGGTGGTTACTACGACGCAGAAGCCCGCTCGATCCTTGCGGGCCACCTCGATGTTCCACCCGCGGCGATCGGGACGGAGGCATTCATTTTTCGGGGCAAGACTTACGGCTACTTCGGTTTCGGACCGGCGTTACTCCGTCTCCCGCTCCTCGCCGCGGGCAATGAGATGGACGGTCGCTGGAGCCGTCTTCTGATTTTCATAGCGAGCGTGATCAACCTCATTTGTATCTACCAAATCCTGCGGCAAGTCGTGGGTGAGCACGCCGTCATTTCTTCAGTACAACGCGTGCTGCACTCGCTCTTCATCCTGTGCGCCGGCATCGGCTCGACGAATGTTTTCCTCGTCGCGCGCTCGTTCACATATCACGAAGCGATCATGTGGGGCGCGACCTTCGCTCTCCTTTTTGCGGTTAGCATTCTCAAGTATCTCGCGCGCCCGAGTTTCAAACGATTGCTCTTGTCGGCAGCCTTCGCGTTCATGGCCGTCCACTCTCGGGCCACGGTAGGCGCGGGAACTTTACTCGTGCTCGCCGCGCTCAGCGCGATCCTGTTTTGTCGCTGCCGGCATCGTTCAGCCGCAACCGCAGTGAGTATTGCTCCCGCCATTACGAAACCCAGTAGTCATGCGATCCTCGCTGGCCTCGCAGTCATCGTCATCCTCTGCAGCTACGCTGGATTGAACTACGCCAAATTCCGCACCTTCGATGGTGTGCCGCTCAAGTATTACGATTTCTATGTTCGCCATCCGCAATATCTCGTACAGACGCGCGGCCAGCAGATTCACTGGGAAAATATCCCGACTACCGTCGCCACCTATTTCGGCACGCGCGGAATCTGGCTGGACGCGAAATTTCCCTGGATCTTTCCTTCGCGTGACGCTGTTTTTATTGGCTCTCCGACGATCATGGTGGTTGAAGGTTTCTCAACCGTCCCGATCAGTATGCCGGCGTTATCTCTTCTCGCGATCGCAGGAATTTTGCCTCTCTTCCGCGGCACGAATGACACGGTGCGCCGACTGCGTCTCCCGTTTATCGGTCTCGCTCTTGGAGGCGGGATCATGCTCGCTACTGTCGCAATTACCGAGCGCTATCTGCATGACCTCTATCCAGCACTGCTCATTGGCGCAGCGGCGGGCGTCGGTCGAATTGGTCGTGAAAAACATGCGCGCAGCCTTACCGCGATCCTTGTTGTCCTCACGTTAGTCAGCATCTCCGTGAATTGCGCGTTCGCCTTGGAAAATCAGCGTCTCGATGCGTGGGCGATGGGCGGCGTTCCCGCACAGAAGCGCACAGAATTCAAACGGCTGCAAAAATCGATTTATCGATTTCTCCACCATTTGCCGCCGGCCGCGACAACGAGGTAAACACTAATGCTTCGGCGCGCGCACGGTGCCGGTCTCGACGGCGGCGCGGCGTTGCTCGACGATGCGATCGGCGGTTTCGCGCACCATTTCTTCGAGGAGCATGCGCAGATGCGTGCCGGGCCGGTAATCAGCCGGCGCGATCTGTTTTACGCGATCGGCGTGCGCGGAAAGCTGGTAGCATTTTTTGAAACCGGCGCGGGCGGGATCATCGGGATTGTAAACAGCGATCGCTTGACCGCCGTTTTTCTTCATCACGGTAAAGCAGGGCACATCAGTCGGGCCATCGCCGACATAGATCATGTTCGGGAACGGGATCGGGCGAATCTCGGCGTCCATGTGATCGTTCACGTCCTGCGCCATATCGAGCATGCCTTTGTTGATGCGGAAAAGGTATTGCGTCTTCTGCGTGTGACTGATGACGCGCTTCGGAAAGGTGATGCGCCCCTGCTCGTCCTCATCGAATTCGCAGCCAAACGCTTCGCGCACATACGGCCGCAACCGGCTGCCATCGATGAGCGCCTTCAGCCCCGATGAAATAATGTAGTGCTCGACGCTGATGCCGTGCGCGAAGTGTTGCTCGGTGAGCAGCCCGTCGCGAAATTCTTCGAACATCTCCGGCAATCCTTTGTAGAAATTCAGCTTGGCGCCGAGCCTGGTGAGTTCGGCATTCGTCGGGCGATCCATCCCGAGCTGGTCGAGTAGCACTTTCATGTAAGCGAGCTCGTTGTCGTAACCCTGATCGCGCACGAGCTCGGAACAGCGCCGCCAGAAATTTTCCCCGTTGATGCCGAACGCCGGGAAGACGGTCTCGTCCTGCATGTAGCTCGGGCTCAGCGTTTGATCGTAATCGTAAACGATCGCGATGGTATTCTGCGGTGCGGACATCACGGAAAGGTTCTAGACAGGATTACAGAATGAACAGGATTTCGGAAGAAGTAATCCGCAAAATCCTGCTAATCCGGTTTCCTTTTTCCCTTCGATATCAGGCGCGAGAAAAAATCTTCGAAGAGCGCGTCGTATATTTTGCCGCGCTCGGGATGGTATTGCACGCCGAGCGCGTAGGGGTAATCGCGGAGGCGCACTTGCTCGATGATGTCGTCCTGCGCGCTCCAGGCTTCCACGATGAGCGCGTCGCCTAATTTAGCGATGGCCTGATGATGTGAGCTGTTCACCTTCTCGAAACGGTGACGCGCGGTGCGATCGGTGCGCAGCGTTTGCACGTCGTGATCTTTCATTTCCGGCGCGTTGTGGCCGGGAATGTCGAGATGCAGCGTGCCGTTGAGCGCGACGTTGAGCAGTTGCATGCCTTTGCAAATGCCGAGGATCGGCAGTGCGCGCGCGAGCGCTGATTGCGCGGCATCGAATTCCCAGGCATCGCGCACCGGATCGCGATCGAGATCGAGCAAGAATGAATCGGGGGGTTCCTGGCGCATGAATTCCGGCGCGATGTCGGGACCGCCGGTCAACAGCAAGCCGTCGCTGTCAGCCAGCGCGTTCTGCCCTCGCGCCGCGTTCACCAGGACGAGATCGGGATGCCTGGCAAAAAAGGGCGCGAAGTAAGGCTCGTCTTTCCGACGAATCCAGGTGGCGAGACGCGGCATCGGGTGTGAGAACGCGGCTAGCTAACGTCTTCCCTTGTCATGTCGAGCGCAGCATTGTCATTCCGAGCGAAGCCGAGGAATCTTCCATGAACCAAAGTGGAGATGTCTCGGCTACGCTCGACATGACAAGGGTCCTCGTCTCGCCGCTTTGGCTGATGGCAAAGACGAGCGTGACTCACAGACCCATCGACTCGCGCACGTATTTTACCGGCGGGCTGCCGAACGAGATAACGGCGTCGTTGTATTTCTTGAGATTGAACTCCGTGCCTTCCTTCTTCTTCGCGCTCTCGCGCAAATCGAGATGCTCGGTCACGCCGACGAAGTAGGTCGACAATTGCGCGGCGCTGAGCCGCGCGCGTTTCCATTTCGCGACCGCTTCGCCTTCCTGCTGGAAACCTTCCTTCATCATCAAATCCATCGCCTGCTGCTCGGTCATGCCGTGGACGTGAATGCCCTGGTCAATGAGCGCATTGCAGATGACGCGCAGTCGCATTTTTAGCTGCTCCATCTTCACCTGCGGACCGCCGTAGCCCTGCTCGGCCATCATTTGCTCGCAGTAAACGGCCCAGCCCTCGATAAACGACCCGCTCTGGAAAATCGCGCGCACCATCGTCGGCGCGCGAAATTCATTCGCGTGCGCCAGCTGCAAGTAATGCCCCGGCATCGCCTCATGCACGGTGAGGTCGCGGATCATGTAATTGTTGTATTCCTTAAAGAACGATTCCTTGCGTTGCGCACTCCAATCTTTGGGCGTCGGCGCGACCGCGAAAAATGTTTTGCCGTTTTGCTCGAGCGCGCCCGGCGAATCGCAGTAGGCGATGCTCTGCCCGCGCTTGAACTCCGGCATGACGACGACATCGAGCGGCTTGTCCGGCACGGTGACGAGATCGTGCTGCTTAACGAAGTCGGTCGCTTCGCGCACCACTTTCTGCGCGTAGCTCACGATGGTGTCGTCAGTCTGGCGTTCTTCCGCGAGCTTATCGAGCACGGCCGTGATGACCGCTTTGTGATCGCTCTCTTTCCCGTCTTTCGGAAAATATTTTTTGTAGAGCGGCAGCGCGGTTTGGTAGATCGCTTTCTGCGTCGCCGCGAGATCTTCCTGCGCGCGCTTCTCGATTTCCTCCATCGACAAATCGGACGAGAGCGCGAAGTGCAGCTTCTTCTGAAATTTCTCCGCGTCGAGACGGAAGTCGCCATCGGAACGCGGCAGCAAATCTTCTTGCAGCCACGTTTTGTAGGCTTCCAGCGCTTTCGCCGTCGCTTCCTGCATCGGCGCCAGGTCTTTGGCCGCGCCAGGCGCCTGGCTGAGCAGCGGCATCAAGCCTTCGCGCACGAGCGAGATCGCGCCCTGCGTTTGCCCGATCGCCGTCTCGGTATAAATGCGCGGCGAATGTTGCAGATTCGCTTTCGCCTGCGCGATCACGGCCGGAATGCCTTCGAGGCGCTTGCGTAAATTCGGAATGCGCTGCTGGGCCGGCGCGAAGTCGCGCGCGACCAGAAGATAGAGGCTGTTGGCGAGGCTCTGGTTGTAAACGAGCGGATTCCACTCGCGCTCCTTCAACTCGGTGAGTTCGAAAATTTCGCTGTCGAGCGCGTCCTTGAGAATGCGGACATCGACTTTGTTCGCGCCGGTGAGCTGGCCGAGATCGTGGAATGTGTCCAGCTTCTGGCGCACGTCTTTAGCCTGCGCCAATTCCGTGGCGGTGGCATCGGCTGAGTAATCACTCAACTTGTCATCAAAGCGATGGTCGCCGAGTTCGGTCGCGTATTCCGGATTCGTTTGCAGCAAATCCTCGATGTAATCGTGCGCGATTTTCTGGAATTGCTCATCCTGCGGCGTGGCAAATGCGCCGACGATCGGCAGGGAAACGAGCAGGGACGCGAAGAGAATATTTTTTAGTTTCATTTTACGATGGAATCTCAGGCTTCAGGTTGCACGGCAAAGCCGCTTCCAGGTTCGGCATCTCCGGTGACATTCGTCTGGTCCTGCAAATATGTGCGGCCTTTGTAAAACGGCGACACGATCGCGAACAGCACCGCCGTTCCCAGCATGACCCAGACGAAGAACATAAAGTAGCTCGCGCCTTGTAGCTTCACGCTGCCGTCAGGATTCTGGATGACAAAGTTGACGACGGCGGTGAACTGGTTCCCCAACGAGATGGCTAAGAGATAGGTGCACATCACGAGCGACTTTAACTTCACCGGGCCTTGCGTGTAGGAAAACTCGAGGTGCGTGGGCGAGACGAGTGTTTCGCCCACGGTCAAAACCACAAACGCCCAGACTTGCCAGATGACGCTGGGTCGCGCGCCCCCGTCGATGTGCGTCTGGATGAGCGCAACAATGAAGAAGGCTCCCGCCGTAACGAAGAGACCGGCGCCGATTTTTCGCAACGGCGTGAGCGTCACCACCCTTTCTACCAAAGGATAAACCCAATAAGAGAAGAGCGGCAGCATAATCAGAATGAAAATAGGATTCACCGTCTGAATTTGTGACGAGAGCCATTCGATGCCGAAAAGATGGCGATCCATCGATTCGGCCTGGACGATCCAAGAAGAGAAGTTTTGCTGCCACAGCGCCCAAAACATCATCACGAACGGGACCGGCATTAGCACGTTGAGGAGAATCTTACCGGTCTCCTTGTTGAAAATTTCGCTCGCGTATTTGCGCAAACCTACCGGAGGAATGTGGACGAATTTCTTTCGACCAAGCCAAAAAATAACCGTCGCGATCGCCATGAAGATCCCCGGCAGGCCAAAGGCAACATCCGGACTGTGCAGGCGCGGGCTTTCCAGAAAGCTGACGATCGACGGCGGCAGTTTAGCAATGAGACCGTTCGGATCGGCAGTATATGGAACGAGCAACCAGGGAATCAGGAGAGTCGAGGTGGCGGAGCCGGCATTGATGGAAAAATAGAACCAATTAAAGACGCGGCTGAGGAGATGCCGGTTCGAGGCGCCGAACTGGTCGCCAACGTTGGTCGAAACACACGGCTTGATGCCGCCGGCGCCGATGGCAATGAGCAGCAGCCCGATGGCAAGCAAATATCGCGGCTCAATGGAATGCGCGACGGACGAACCAATCAGCGCCAAAACCAAATGGCCGGCGCAGTAGACAATGGAAATCCAAAAGACCACCCAGAATTTTCCAAAAACCGCGTCGGCCAGAACGGCACCAAAAATCGGCAGAAAATAAAGAGCCGAGACAAAGGTGTGATACCAAGCCTCGGCATTCGCGGGTGACATCACGCTCAAGTGTCCCGCTCTGTCCAAGAGATACTTGGTCATGAACACGGTCAGGATGGAATTCATCCCGTAATACGAGAACCGTTCTGCCGCTTCGTTGCCGACGATGTACGGCACGCCGGGCGGCATCGTCGTGATGTTGGGCGGTGCCGTGAGATATCCCTGCTTAGCCATGATCGCGCTGCTTACGGAGATTTTTTCTCGGGAAATAATTCACCGGCGTGGGCGTCGCGCGCGCGCCGGGTGAGGCTTGCTCCTCATGCGCGGGCGCGGTGCGGTCGCGTTGCACTTCGGGATATTCGCCGGGATGATGTTCGTCGCAGGAACAGAGCAGGGCGATGACGCTGCCGCCGGCAACGAGCGCGGCGCGGAACATGGATAACCTCATTCGGCAGTGATTGTAGCGGGGTTGCTTTCCCGCGCGCAACTAAAACCACCTTCCGTGCGGGATTGAATTGAAAGGCGCGCCCTCGGGTTTACTATGCGCGCAGTGGCACGCTCAGCGAAAAACAGCGCATGGAATGAAGTCTTCGCGCTCATCCTTCTTGGCATCGGCACGCTGCTCTTCCTCGCGCTCATCTCTTACAACCCCAAAGATCTGCCCTCGTGGGTGCCGTGGAGTTATCTCTCGCCGCCCAATCGACCGGCGCAAAATTTCATCGGACCCTTCGGCGCGATTTTCGCCAGCGTCTTCTACCTGCTCATCGGCGCCGCGTCGTATTTGCTCGCGGCGGTGCTGCTCGGCTTCGGCGTCGCGAAATTATTTTACGGCCGCCTCCGCGTCTTGCCGCGCGCACCCTGGATCGCGCTGTTTGTGATCTCGGGCGCGTGCCTGCTGCAATTGCAGACGAGTCACCTGCAAGGCTGGAAGGCGGCCTTCAATATTCAAGGGCCGGGCGGCTCGTTCGGTTATTTCTTCGGCAAAAAATTACTGCTCACAGCCATGGGCGACGTCGGCTCGATGATTCTGCTCGCCGGCATTTATATTAGCGCGCTGATTCTCATGACCGGACTGCGTCCGATTCATCTCGTGCGCGAAATGGTCGTGGGCATTCGTCGCGGCGTGGCGCGTCTTCGCGAATGGCGGCTGCGTCGCGAAATGCGAAGCGCCGACGTCAAAGGCCAGCTCGAAATCAGCCAGCGCGAATTGAGCAAACAGCAGCGCACGCTCGAAAAACAACTGCGCAGGAAAGGCGGACCGTCGTTAGACAGCGCGCTCATCACCGAAGATCTTGCGAATCGGCCGAAGCCGAAAGTGGTCGACACCACCGCTCTGCCAGCCGATGCGAACGCGAAGAAAAAACCGTCGCTGGCGGAATTGCGCCCGAGCAGACCGAAGCCGCAAATCGCTAACGCACCGAAGTTCGACGCCGAGCATTACGTTTTGCCGACGCTCGATTTGCTCGACGAACACGATGTCGAAGGCCGCGGCGGCGCCGATCCGGCGGAGCTCGAGAAGGTGCAGCGGACCTTAATCGAAACGCTCGCGCACTTCGGCATCCAGGTGGCGCCGGGCGACATCACGAAAGGTCCGACGATTACACGCTACGAAGTTTACCCGGCGCAAGGCGTGCGCGTGGACAAGATCGTGTCGCTTGAGCGCGACCTTGCCCGCGCGACGCGCGCCGAGCGCATCAACATCCTCGCGCCGATTCCGGGCAAGGACACCGTCGGCATCGAGATCGCGAACACGCGCAAAATCAAAGTCACGCTGCGCGAGTTGATGCAGTCGAACGATTGGGAGGAAGCGAAGACGCACTCGAAACTTCCGCTCGCGCTCGGCAAGGACGTTTACGGCAACGTCATCATCGCCGACCTCGCGCAGATGCCGCATTTGCTCGTGGCGGGCACGACCGGCAGCGGCAAGAGCGTGTGCATCAACGCGCTGGTCGCGAGCATGCTCTTCCGTTTTACGCCGGAGGAACTCCGCTTCGTCATGATCGATCCGAAAGTGGTCGAGATGCAGGTCTACAATGTGTTGCCGCATCTCATCATGCCGGTGGTGACCGATCCGAAGAAGGTGCTGCTGGCGTTGCGGTGGCTCATCGATGAGATGGAGAAGCGCTACAAAATTTTCGCGAAGATGAATGTGCGCAATATCACGAGCTTCAACGCGCGACCGCCGAAGAAGACGCAGAAGGAACTGGATGATGTAGCCGCGGTCGCTGGCCGCGGCCTGGACAACGACTCCGCTCAGCCGCGGTCGGCGACCGCGGCTACAGAGATCAAGGTGCCGCGCAGCGACGAGATCATTATTCCCGATAAAATGCCTTACATTGTCGTCATCATCGACGAGCTGGCGGATTTGATGCAGACCGCGCCGGCTGACGTCGAGAGCGCGATCGCACGCATCACACAAATGGCGCGCGCCGCCGGCATTCACCTTGTCGTCGCCACGCAAACGCCGCGCGCCGATGTCATCACCGGTGTGATCAAGGCGAACATTCCGAGCCGCATCGCGTTTCAAGTCGCGAGCAAAATCGACAGCCGCGTCATCCTCGATGAGAACGGGGCCGATCGTTTGCTCGGGCAGGGCGACATGCTTTATCTGCCGCCGAGCACGTCGCGGCTGATTCGTTCGCAGGGCGTGCTGGTGACCGACGAAGAAATTCGCCGGCTGGTGGAATTCGTTTCCGCGCAAAGTCCGGCGGCGTTTGACAGCGCGATCTCGGAAAAGATGGAATCGACTTCGACGGCGCCGGAAGAGGTGAGCGACGAAGACGAAGAGCTGGTGGAGAAATGTCTCGAAATTATCCGCCAGGAAAAACGCGCTTCGACTTCCTTGCTGCAACGCCGGCTGCGCCTCGGCTACACCCGCGCGGCGCGCATCGTTGATATTCTGGAGCAGCGAGGCATATTGGGACCCGGCGAAGGCGCGAAGCCGCGCGAGATTTTAGTCGATCTCGACGCCGCCGTTTAACCGCCATGGAAGATACGTCCCTCGAAGGGCTCGGCAGAAGATTTCAGGAAGCACGCAAAGCGCGCGGCCTCAGCCTCGATCAAGCGGCGCGTCTTACCAAGATCCGGCAATCGCGCCTGGTGGAGTTGGAAGCGGACGATTTTGCAAACTTTCCGAGCCTCGCCTACGCGAAAGGATTTTTGCAGATCTACGGCAAATTTCTCAACGTCGATGTGTCGCCGTTCATGGAAGCGTTCGAGACACCCGGGGCAATCACCGTCGATGGCTATTCCTATTTGCAGGATAACCCCGCGCCGAAGCCGCAACGTCTGCCGACCGTGCGCCAGGATGCGGGACCGAAGACTTCGCTGACGCCGTTGTTTGTCGGCATCGCGGTACTCGTGCTGGGCTTCATGCTCGTAAAATTTTTCCTGAACTTGCAGCGCATCACCGCGCCGCGCAGCGCTACGGTCGCGACGACGAGCGCGGCGCAATCGGCGACGCCGGCGACCATCGTCGCACCGCGCGCGCAACCGGTGGAAAATCCCAATACTCTCGTCTCTATTCCGGCGGCGACGCCGGCGGCCATCGCGGTGGCCACGCCGCTGCCGAGCGCGACCGAGCCCGAAGTTCGCCGCGCCGAGCCCGTGAACCCAAGCGATCTGGTGAACGCGTCGGCTAACGACGGATTGGTCCGCATCGACATCAAACCGCTGCGCAAAACCTACGTGCGAGTGACGAAGGACGACGCTTCCGCAAAGCCGGTGTATGAGCGTTGGATGTCTCCCTCCGACGGCGTGGTGGAATTCAGCGGACATCGTTTCAACGTGCGCGTGCTCGATCGCGAAGCCGTGCAGATTCGCAAGAACGGCAAAGTTGTTTCCGCGAGCGACAGCGACGTCACCGTCGAATAGCGGCGCGCGCCGTTTCCTAATGGCTACCAAAGTCGGCATGATCAGCCTCGGCTGCGCCAAGAACCTCGTCGACGCCGAGATCATGCTCGGCAGCGTGCTGGAGCGCGGCATGGAAATCACTGCCAGCGCCGACGACGCCGATGTGCTGGTGGTGAACACGTGCGCGTTCATCGATTCGGCGAAAGAGGAATCGATCGACGCTATTCTCGATGCGCATCAGCAACGCGGTTTGCAGAAGCGACCGGGACAACGCCTTATCGTGAGCGGTTGCATGTCGCAGCGGTTCGCGAAGGAATTGCGCGAGCAAATGCCGGAAGTCGACGCCTTCATCGGGCTCGACCAGGTGCGCGAGCTCGGCACCATCGTAGATCGTGTCGTCTCCCATCCGCGCGCCGAAACGTTCGACCTCGTGACCGCGCGGCCGACTTACATTCCCGATTACGACACGCCGCGTTTCCGGTTAACCCCAGCGCACTCGGCGTATCTAAAAATCGCGGAAGGCTGCAATCATCCGTGCAGTTTTTGCGTCATCCCGCAAATGCGCGGCCGGCATCGCAGTCGTACGCCGGAGAGCGTGCTGGCTGAGACGCGCGCGCTCGTCGCCGACGGTGTGCGCGAGATCAATTTGATCAGCCAGGACACGACCTATTACGGGATGGATTTGTGGGAGGAGAAAGCGGGGCCGCGCCAGCCGGTCGATTCCAGCCGCGGGCCGACGTTGACGAAATTGTTGCGCGAGATCGAGAAAGTGGACGGCGACTTCTGGGTGCGATTGCTCTACACCCATCCCGCGCACTGGAGCGACGAACTCATCGCGACGATCGCGGATTGCCGGCACGTCGCGCGTTACATCGACATGCCGTTGCAGCATATCGACGAGGCGATGCTGGGGCGCATGCGGCGCGAAACGAGTCGCGCGCACATCGAAAATCTCATCACGCGTTTGCGCGCGGGCATTCCCGGCGTGGCGTTGCGCACGACCTTCATCGTCGGTTTCCCCGGCGAAACAGACGCGGAGTTTGAATCGTTGCTGGAGTTTATCGAGCGGGTGCGTTTCGAGCGACTCGGTATTTTCAAATACTCGCAGGAGGAAGGATCACGCGCCGCGAAAATGCCGGGGCAACTTCCAGCCCGGACCAAAAACGAGCGATACCGCCGCGCCATGGCCGCGCAGCAAAAAATCGCACGCGAGATCGCGTCGGCTAAGATCGGACAGGAACTCAAGCTTCTCGTCGATCAACCGCTGATCGCACGCACCGAGGCAGACGCGCCCGAGGTCGATACGCGGGTGATTCTTTCGCAGCCGAAAACGGTGGGCGAGTTTGTGATGCGCCGCATCACAGATTCACGCGGCTACGATCTCGTCGCCTAAGCGCAAATTTTTCGCATTTTCCCATATTGAGCGGTGACAAAATTCGCCGGGTTAGGCACATTACTTTTCCCGCCGCATTTGCCCGCCATGCCCGAGAGCAACGAACCGAAGAAGGAAACCGTCCGCATCACGCTGCCGCCTCGTCGTCCCGGCGGCGCAGCAGACAAAAGCGACGCCTCTCGTATTAACCTGCCGCCCCGGCCCTCCGGGAATGGCCTTCCGCCGCGCCCGATCGCTCCACTCGTGCCACCGCCGCCGAGCGCCGGGAGCGCCCCGGTGCCGCGCCCGCCGATGTCGCAAAATCCTTTGCCGCCGATGCCGGCCGCGCCAGTCCCGCCGCCGCCACCGGTGCCAAAGCCTGAGCCCGCGGTGCTGTCCGCCGCGCCGGTAATTCCTCGCATCATTCCCGATCCGCCGAAAACGCAGGCCCCGCGCATCGTGCCTCCGCCGCCTTCACTAGCAAGAGTGCATCCGGCGCAGCCAGCACCTGAGCCGATCGTTGCCCGAAAGCCGGAACCGGTTGTCCCGAACATCATGCCCAGCGCGCCGAAAAAAGAGACCTCGCGCATCGCGGTGCTGCCCCAGGCCACGACGCCCGCGGTGAAAATGACGAAGACGCAGCCGTTGATTACGATCACCGGCACGCCGCAACCGCCGCCCGCCGCGGCGGTCAAGGTCGTGGTGCCGGCCCTAGCGATGCCGTCGATGATCGACTCCATTCCACTGCCTTTATGCTGGGCGCTGGTGGCAGTTTCCGCCGCTATTTTGCTGATTGAGATTTGGACGTATGTTTCGTGATGGGAAACGCCATCAACCTCACGGAATCCAATTTCGATAACGAAGTAAACAAGAGCGACAAGCCGGTGCTGGTCGATTTCTGGGCCGAATGGTGCGGCCCCTGCAAACTCATCGCGCCGCTCATCGACGAGATCGCGCGCGAAAAAGGCGACGCGCTCAAAGTCGGCAAGGTGAACATCGACGAGAACCAGAGTCTCTCCTCCAAGTTCAACATCCGGGCGATCCCGACCCTGCTCATTTTCAAGAACGGGCAGGTGCGCGACCAGGTCACCGGAATGACCAGCAAACAGGACCTGCTGGGACGCATCGAAGCCCTAGTCTAACAATCTTTTCCGGGACGGGAAAAAATCGAAGCTGCGCGAGTGTCCTTCTCGTCCGAGGCCGTGCGCCCGGCGCGGCTCGAACGCGCAACCTTCAGCTCCGGAGGCTGACGCTCTATCCAATTGAGCTACGGGCGCTACTGGGAACGCGCACTATAACGTCCCACTTCCGGATGACAACCGACGCGATCCCGGGTTGCGTTTCCGTCGTTTCCGTGGAGATTAGCCGCCCGCTAAAAAGGACCTGTTATGAGCCGCATTATCGACGCCATCGAGAAAGAACAATTCAAGACCGACGTGACCGATTTCAAAGTCGGCGACGGCGTCAAAGTCCACACCCGCGTCGTCGAAGGCGACAAGGAACGCATCCAGATTTTTGCCGGCATCGTCATCGGCCGGAAAGGGCGCGGCTTGAACGAAACGTTCACCGTTCGCCGCATTTCCTATGGCGAAGGCGTCGAGCGCGTTTTCCCGCTGCATTCGCCTCGCATCGCGAAGGTGGAAGTCGAGAAACAGGGTAAAGCGCGTCGTGCGAAGCTGAATTACCTGCGCGATCGCAAGGGCAAGGAAGCGACCGCCGTGCGCGAATAGGGATTCGTTTTTCTTTCGTCCGCAGATTTACGCAGATTTTGTTTTGGCGTCGGAAAACCCCCGGCCATCGCTGAAATCGCACTCGAAAACGTAGTTGCCGCCGCGGTCACCTTGTAGCCGCGGTCGCCGGCCGCGGCTCGTCGCCATCATTCGAGCAGACGCGAGGGATCCCGCAACCGGCGTAACGCTTCGCCGCATCGGGAGATCCCTCGCCATCTGCGCGGCTCGGGATGACAGAAAAAATTCTGCGGCAATCTGCGAAATCTGCGGATAACATCCGGAACGTGCCCCGTCGCTGCGGATTTCGCTACGAAAAGAGACTGCGCGCTCTCGGCCTGGCTCGCATTGCCGGCATCGATGAAGCCGGTCGCGGCGCATTGGCCGGGCCGGTCGTCGCCGCGGCGGTCATTCTGCCGGAGAAATTCCGGCACAAGAAACTCAAGGATTCCAAGCAACTGCTGCCGGAATTGCGCGAGACCATTTACGGTGAGCTCGTCGGCTGTGAACAAATCGCCTGGAGCATCGGCGTGGTCGACTCGCTCGAGATCGACGCGCTCAATATTCTGCGCGCCACGCACAAAGCGATGCGCTTGGCCGTGAACGCGCTGCTCGCGCCGCCGGAGCACGTCCTCATCGACGGGTTGCCGGTGACGCCGTTTCCCTTGCCGCAAACGGCCATCGTCGACGGCGACTGCCTCAGCCTCAGCATCGCCGCCGCCAGCGTCATCGCCAAGGTCACGCGCGACCGGCTCATGCGGGAATTCTGCGCGCGCTTTCCCGAATATTGTTTCAGCCAGCACAAAGGCTACGGCACCGAATTGCACCTGATAAAGCTGCACGCGCACGGGCCCTGCCCGATTCATCGGCGCTCGTTCGAACCGGTCGCGCAACCCCTTTTCCCTTTCGCGCGCCGGCGCGACGCGATGCCGGCCACATGAAATTCGCGCCGCTCCTCTCGCTGGCGTCGTTCTCGTCGAAATGGCGCTCTGCGCCTGCGAAAAAAACGCCGCCCCATTTGGCCCTCGGCGCGCGTGGAGAGAAACTCGCGCGCCGTTTCCTGCGCCAGCAAGGTTACAAAATTCTTTACCGCAATTTCCGCGCACGCCGTGGCGGCGAGGTCGACCTCGTTTGCCGCGACGACCAGACGCTCGTCTTCGTGGAAGTGAAGACGCGCTCGAGCGAAAATTTCGGCCGGCCCTTCGACGCGGTGAATCTGGCGAAACAAAAATTGATCGCGCGCGGCGCGCTGGCCTGGCTCGATCTGCTGGGAAACCCCGACGACATTCTCTGGCGCTTCGACGTGGTCGAGATCGTGCTGGCTAACGACGGCGCGCCAAAATTCGAATTGCTGCGCGACGCCTTCCCGCTCCCGGCACCACTGCGTTATTGAAAAACAAAACGGCGGCGCGCGAGACTCGCACGCCGCCGCTCAAATTAAAACGCGAGGCGGTTTTAGAACGCGAAGTTCAAACCGGTGCGCACCATGCCGAAGTTGTTGCGCGGGCCGTCGACCACGTTCCAGCTGAAATCGCTCAGGATGCCGATGTGCGGCGTAATGCGCACTTCGATACCGCCGCCGAATTGGCCAACCGCTTTGGTTTCGCCATCGGTGCTGCTTGTCGTTACCGTAGGCGCCAAGTTCCCAAAGGTCAGCCGCGTGCGTTCGCCGCCGTTAAACATCGCGCCCGCGCCGGCGAAGACATAAGGCGCGAAACGCGTGCAACCGATCGGGTAACGCAGGGTGAACGTGCCCAAGCCGCCGCCGACCACGCGGTCGTCGTGATTGGTAAAGCTATTGCTGCCGAAAATGCCTTCGAAATCGGCGAAACTGCGGCGGGACTCGAGCGCGAAGCCCTCCAG